>JBBSAM010000003.1:0-249307 GCA_038252255.1 Acidimicrobiia bacterium
CGAAGACTGAGAAGGCGGGAGGCTGGTCGGCGCACGTGCTCATCGACCACGAAGCCCTCGTCCGCGGCCACACCATCGACGGGGAACGCTGCGAGATCCCCGGAGTCGGCCCCGTCAGCGTCGAGTGGGCCCGCGAGCTGTTGGGGACCGCGTTCGTCACCGCGATCATCAACAAAGGCAAAGACATCACGACCGTCGCCCACCTCGGGCGGCACATCCCCGCCGAGCTACGCACCGCGATGATCGTCTCCGGCCGCGAATGCACCATCGACGGCTGCACCGGCCGGGAGTACCTCGAGCTCGACCACTGCGAGACCGACCACGCCAAAGGCGTGCCCACCGCCTGGCACAACCTCGCCTGGCTCTGCTCCATCCACCACACCCGAAAGACCCAGGGCTGGACCCTCGGCCCACCCGACCCCATCACCCGAAAACGAAGACTCACCCCACCCGGGACCAGACCACCCCCACCACCAATCCTCGCCGCGTAACCGCCCGGTCGAGCGATAACGCAACTGGCACCCGGTTCCGTTCACGGAGCGATGGCCTGAGACGGATGGGTGTCCGTACGAGCGAGTTGGTCTGCGCCCCTCAGCAGACCCTTGTTCGAGCGAGAGGACATCCGTGCGGATCGGGCCGTGAGCGAAAAGACACAACCGCGCTGGCCGTGAGCGGGAGAAGGCGCGACGCGGGTCAGATCGGGGGGTTGTCCTCGGGGACGCCGTCGACGTAGGTCACCCGGTTCGTCCGCACCGCCGGCACGGTGGCACCCGGCACCAGCATCCCCACCAGGTTCAGCGGATCGGTGGCGTTGACGGTGACGCGCTCCCCCGCCCGCTCCAGCTTGGTGACGTGGCCCAGCTGTTCGACCGCTTCGGGCAGGGCGTACTGCTCGCCGGTGAAGCCGGACACGAAGCGACCCCCGCGCACGAGCCCCCGGTCCTCGAGCCGCCGCAGCGCCCACTGCAGCTCCCGCCACGGGAAGCTGAGCGAGTCGTGCACCGCGAGGTCACGGAAGATGACTCCCCAGCGGCGGAGCAGGAGCTCGGCCACGGCCTCCGCGAGCTCGTCGCGATCGATCGCCTCGCGCTCGGCCCCGGTGGCCAGGGTGGGGACGAGCGACCACCGGCCCACCGAGACGGTGGCGGTCTGCGCGCCGCGCAGCAACCGGGAGAACCGCCGGTGCTCGTGCTTGCGCGCGTCACTCACCTTGCTGCGCACCGCGCCGAAGCCGTCCGCGGTGAGGAGACCGCGCGCGACGCCGTCCCAGAGCGCACGCTCGACGTCTTCGGGGAGCCGGCGCGTCGCGTCTTCGAGCTCGGTCGAGAAGCTCGCCCCGCGTGTCCGCAGCACTTCGAGGATCTCGAACGTCGCGCCGACCGTGGGCTCCGGCGGATCGACCCCGGCCCGGGCCGCTTCGAGCAACCACGGGGTGTCGGAGCGGAAGACCACCGAGATCGGGGTGGCCTTCGAGGGTTGCCCCACCGGCGCATCCGCGTCGTCACGCGGCTTCGGCGTGAGCCGCAGCCAGCCGACCTGCCCCGCGTGGCAGAGCTGGTCGAGCAGCTCGGGCCGGTACCCGCGCATCCGCCGGGCCAGCAGCTCGGGCTCCCAGGCCACGGCCGCCGCCTCGAAGCCCTGGAGCTGATCGAGCGCGGCGACCAGCCCGGCCTCGCCCGCGAGCTGGGTGCCGGGCGCGACGTGCTGCCACCGGAGCAGGAAGCGCATGAAGTCCTGCGGGGTGACCGCCCGGGTGCTCTCGCGCCGCCGGCGGCGCGAGTACGAGTGCATGCGGGCGAGGAGCCGGCGGGCCACCCACTCCGTCGTCTCGCCGCCGGTGTAGCGGCCCTGCAACGCGAAGCCGTCGTTCTCGAGCACGGCCAGACCGGCGACGACACGCGAGGCGGACAAGGTGGTGGCTGCCGCGAGGCGGTCGACCGTCGTCACCCCCGAGATCTCGAGGTGACCACGCAGTGTCGCCGCGACTTCGGGCTCCTCACCGCGGAGCACCTGCAAGGCGTCGTCGTGCCGCTCGGTCGTGCACCACAGCTCATGGCCCTCGTGGTCGAGCACCTGCCCCCGACCTCGGTCCAGGAGCTCCTGCCAGCTGTCTCGCCAGTCGTCACGGGCGCGGGCGATGACGAGGGAGCTGAGGAGGTCGTGCAGGTCGTCGGCGCGGGTCGGCTCGGGCGTGACCTCTTCCCGCACCTGTTCGATCGCGGCCGGCTCGAGCGCGCCGATCGCGGTGAGGTCCACGTGGAGCCCGCGGCGTAGCTGCACCGCGTTCGTCCGGCGGTTCTGGAATTCCTCGTCGTCCAGGAACGCGTAGGGCCGGGCGGTGATGATCTCGTGCGCGAGCACCGACGCCTCGGTGGTGTCGACGCAGTGCACGCTCACCTCGCCCGACTCCATCCGCTCGAGGAGCGTGCGCACCCCGTCGAGGTCGAGCGCTTCGTTCAGGGTGTCGTTGATCGTCTGGCGCACGAGCACGTGGTCGGGGATCTCGATGGGCCCGGTGATGTTCTCCTGGCAGGCCGCGGCCTGGGGGAACAGCGCGGCCATGAGATCGTCCGCCTCCATCCGCTGGATCGGCGGCGGGTTCTTGCGACCGTTGCGGAACCGGAGGATGAGCAGCGCCCGGTTGAGGTTCCAGCGCCAGCGGGCCAGGAACATCGGCGAGTCGAGGATCGCCTGGCGCAGCGTCTCCTCCACGCCCCCGCTCGTCACGTAGCGCGGCACCTCTTCCAGCGGGAAGCTGTGGTGCGGGCCGAGTGACAGCACGACCGCGTCGTCGGTGGCAGCCGCTTGGAGCTCGAAGTTGAACGTGCGGCAGAACTTCTTGCGCAGCGCCAGACCGAGCGCGCGGTTCACCCGGCCGCCGTTCGGTGAGTGGAGCACCAGCTGCATGCCACCGGTGTCGTCGAAGAAGCGCTCGAGCACCAGGTGCTCCTGCGTGGGCATGACGCCGAGCACCGCGCGGGCCACCGCGAGGTAGTCGACCACCAGCGCGGCGGCGACCTCGCCCAGCCCCGTGGTATCGACGACGAACGCGCGGGCACCGTCCGGATCGCCGGCCGCGAGGTGCTCGTCCACGTGGCGGCGCAGCTCGGAGACCTCGGCCGACAGCTCGGCGGTACGGGCCGGCGCCTCGCCCATCCAGAACGGCACCGTCGGGCTCGCATCGCCCGCGTCGCGGACCCGGACGACACCGGGCTCGACCCGGCGGATCTGCCACGAGTGGGTGCCGAGCAGGAAGATGTCGCCCGCCATGGACTCGACGGCCCAGTCCTCGTTGACCGTGCCGATGAACGTGTCGTCCGGCTCGGCGACGACCCGGTAGTCCCCGGTCTCGGGGATCGCGCCGCCCGACGTGAGCGCGGCGATCCGGCCACCGGTGCCGCCGCGCAGCTCACCGTTCACCGCGTCGTGATGGACGAACGCGCCGCGCGTGCCCCGGCCCGTCTCCACCCCGCCGGACACGAGCGCGATGACCTCGTCGAACTGGGGACGGGTCATCGCCGCGTACGGCGCGGCCTTGCGCACGAGCGCGAACAGGTCGTCGGTGGTCCACTCCTTGGCCGCGGTCTCCGCGATGACGTGTTGCGCGGCGATGTCCATCGGCATCCGGGCCGGGACGATGGCGTCGAGCCGCCCGGCGCGCACCGCGCCGAGGAGCGCGGCACATTCCACCAGCGCATCGCGCGTCAGCGGGTAGAGGCGGCCCTTCGGTGTGCCGACCCGGGTGTGGTTCGAGCGACCGACCCGCTGGAGGAAGGTGGCGATGCTCCGGGGCGAGCCGATCTGGCAGACGAGCTCGACCGGCCCGATGTCGATGCCGAGCTCGAGCGAGGCGGTCGCGACGAGGGCCTTCAGCTCACCGGCCCGGAGCCGGCGCTCCACCCGGGCGCGCCGGTCCTTCGAGAGGCTGCCGTGATGCGCGGCGACGACGTCGTCGCCGAGCCGTTCGCCGAGCTGGTGCGCGAGCCGCTCGGCGAGCCGGCGCGTGTTCACGAACACGAGCGTGGTGTGGTGCTGGCGCACCAGCTCCGCGATCTGGTCGAGGACGTCGTCCATCTGCTCGGCCGACGCGACCGCCTCGAGCTCGGCATCCGGCAGCTCGAGCTGGAGGTCCAGATCGCGCTGGTGCCCCGCGTCGACGATGGCGGGCAGTGGGCGGTCTCCCACCAGCAGCCGGGCGACGGTCTCGATGGGCCGCTGGGTCGCGGACAGGCCGACGCGCGCCGGCCGCGCATCGGTGAGCGCTTCGAGCCGCTCCAGCGTGAGCGAGAGGTGCGAGCCCCGCTTGTCCCGGGCGACGGCGTGGATCTCGTCGACGATCACCGTCTCGGTGGTCTGGAGCAACGCTCGACCGCCCTTGCTCGTCACCAGCAGGAACAGCGACTCCGGGGTCGTGACCACGAAGCTCGGCGGGTGCCGCAGCATCGCGGTGCGTTGCGAGGTGGGGGTGTCGCCGGTGCGGACCGCGACCCGGATGTCCGGAGCCGAGCACCCCAGCTCGGCCGCGACCGCCGCGATCTCGCGCAACGGGCGCTCGAGGTTCTCGGCGATGTCCACCGCGAGCGCCTTCAACGGCGACACGTACACGACTCGTGTGATGTCGGCCACCGGCTCGCCCGCGTCGTGCGCGCGGTAGAGCCGGTCGATGCCGACGAGGAACCCGGCGAGGGTCTTGCCGGAGCCCGTCGGCGCCGCGATCAGCGTGTCGAGCCCGGCCGCGATGTGGACCCACCCCTCCACCTGCGGCGGTGTGGGACCGTCCGGGAACCGGCGCCGGAACCACTCGGCCACCGCAGGATGGAAGGCGCCGTCGGCATCTCCGGACGCGGCCGCGCCCACCAGCGAGAGCTGGCCGGGAGTGGCGAGAGTGGTCACCGTTCCATCCTCGCGCGGGGGTGGGACAAGAGCCGCGGGCGGGTTGGGCACGCACTGGGCAACGCATACCCGGCCAAGTACCTTCCGCAGGCATGGCAACGATCTTCCACGACGAGGACGCCGACCTCGCCGCCATCCGGGGCTCCTCGGTCGCGGTCGTGGGCTACGGGAACCAGGGCCGTTCGTGGGCGCTGAACCTGCGGGACTCGGGCCTGGACGTGCGGGTGTGCGTCCGGGCCGACGCCTCGCGCGACCAGGCGGCGGCGGACGGCTTCACACCGGGCGACCTCGAGCTGGCCGACGATGCGGACATCGTCTGCGTGCTCGTCCCCGACGACGTCATCCCGTCCCTGCCGCTCCGCCGCCCCGCCACGGGGCTCACCATCGTCGCCAGCGGGTACACGCTCGCGTTCGACCGGTTCGACCCGGTCGGCGACGTCGGCATGGTCGCGCCGCGGATGCTCGGTCCCGAGGTCCGCCGCTGCTACGAGGAGGGCATCGGGTTCATCACCGCGGTCGGAGTCCACCGGGACGCGACGGGTCGGGCGCAGGCCCGCACCCTCGCGGTCGCCAACGCCATCGGCGGGACCCGCCAGGGTGCGATCGAGCTCACCCCGATGCAGGAGGCGGTGCTCGATCTCGCGGTCGAGCAGGCCCTCGCGCCCGCGCTGACCCACGTCAACGGCACCTTCGTGCAGGTGATGCTCGAGCAGGGCATCCCACTCGAAGCCGTGATCACCGAGCTCGTGCTCTCAGGCGAGGTGGAGCGCACGATGCGCCTCGTCCGCGAAGGCGGGTACGCGGCACAGTTCGAGTTCCACTCCCCGACGAGCCAGTACGGCCAGCTCGCGCGGCGCGAGGAGTACCGGGACGTCGACATCGGTGCGACGATGCGCCGGCTCGTCGGCGAGATCACGTCCGGCCGATTCGCCGACGAATGGGACGCGGAACGCGACGCGGGCTACCCGAACCTGGTGCGGCTGCGGGACCGCCACGCGGGCCCGCCGGTGCGCGAGTTCGAGGAGGCGCTCCGCCGCGAGCTCGGCGAAGGCGCGACGCGCCGGGCCTAGAAGTGCCGGGCTCGCGCCACACTGCTGGGATGGGGAGACAAGCCGAGTTCAAGGGTGGTACCGCCGTCGATGAGACTCCCCCCACGGTTCCGCGCCCGGCGCCTCTGCCACGGGCAGGATTCCCGAAGGGAGTGGCTCGCCAAACCCGTTCGGGGCCAACCGCATCGCGACCGCACCACTCCACCCGGCAATCGGTAGCCTTCGCCCGAGCCGTCGAGAGCCGGAGCTGCGGTGACGAGCGGGGGCGAGGGGCACAGCGAGGCTGAGGCGACCAGCCCGCGCCCGCCCGCGGTCGCGCCCGGGTCGCGCCACCGGTGGAGGCTCCACATCGGTGCGCTCGCGGTCCTGGTCGTCGGGCTCGTGATCACCGCGACCCTGTCCATCGGGACTGAGAGCCTGCGCCAGGAGAACGAGGACCGGCTGCTGCGCCAGCGGGTCCACGAAGCGGCCGCGGTTGCGTCGGCAGCCGTGCCGAGCGTCCAGACTCCGCTGTCGTCGGCCGCGATCCTGGCCCAGCGGACCAACGGCGCTCCGGGCGCGTTCAACCAGGTCCTGGGGAAGCTCGTCCATGCCGGTACGCCGTACGTCTCGGCGTCGCTCTGGGATCTCAGCACGCTGGACCCGACGCTCGAGGTTTCCCTGGGCAAGCAACCACTCTTGGCCGGGGACGGCACGCAGGCTCAACGGGCGTTCTTGACGCGCGCGCTCGGCGCGAAGACGTTCCTGACGCGGGACATGTTGCAGCGCACGCCCCGGCGCATCGGATACGCACTCGCCTCACCGAACAAGAAGTACGTCGTCTACGCCGAGCAGAACCTGCCGAGGGCCCGGCGGGCTCGGATCGACCAGGACACCGCGTTCGCGGACCTGGACTACGCCCTCTACCTCGGTCCGAAGATCGATCCGGCGCGGCTCATCGCCTCGAGTGTGAAGGGCGACGTCGCGCTCGAGGGCCGCAAGCTCGGTGAGGCGGTGCCGTTCGGAGACCAGAAGCTGTTCATCGTCCTCGCGCCGCGGGCCGAGCTCGGCGGAACGTTGCTGGCCTGGCTTCCCTGGATTCTCGCAGCGACGGGCATCGTCCTCACCCTCGCGGCCGCCGCGCTCGAGGAGTGGCTCAGCCGCCGACGGGAGCGGGCGGAGACCCTCGCCCACGAGCTCGAGAAGATCGCGGCCGAGAACGCCCAGCTCCTGGCCGATCAACGCACGGTCGCCTACACGCTGCAGCACAGCCTGCTACCCGACGCGCTGCCGGAGGTCGACGGGCTGGATCTCGGGGTGCGCTACGTCGCCGGGGTCGAAGGCGTGGACATCGGCGGCGACTGGTACGACGTCGTGACCCTGGACGACGGGCGACTCTTCTTCGTCGTGGGCGACGTGTCCGGTCGGGGGCTGCGCGCCGCGACGGTCATGGCCTCGCTCCGCTACGCCATCCGCGCCTACGCCATGCAGGGCGACGATCCCGCGACGGTGCTCACCAAGCTCACGCGCCTGCTGAGCGTCGTGAAGGACGGTGCGTTCGCCACCGTGCTGTGCGGCGTCATCGACGTCGAGCGCCACGAGGCGACCCTCGCGAGCGCCGGTCATCCCTTCCCGTTGCTGATCGCGAACGGGCACACCGAGTACGTACCGACGCGCAACGGCGTCCCCGTGGGGGTCGCCGGGTCGGACCCGTACGAATCCGTCACCGCGACCATCCCACCGAAGGGAACGCTGCTCGTGTTCACCGACGGCCTCGTCGAGCGGCGCGGTGAGCCGCTCGACGTCGGCTTCCAACGGCTTCGGAATTCCTCGGCCGGCCCGGAGGGCTCCCTCGAGGATCTGCTGACCAAGCTCGTCACCGAGGCCGCGAGCGCGGGATCGCAGGACGACACCGCGCTGCTCGGGATCCGCTGGCGGAGCTGATCTAGGCCAGATGGAACTGCCGGCTCAGGCCGGTGATCTCGAGCACGCGGCGGGCGTGCGACGGGACGCGGTCGAGCGCGAACGCGATCCCGCGCCCCTCCGCCTCCTGCTGGGCCCGGCACAGGGTTCCGAGCCCGGAGCTGTCGAGGAAGGCCAGGCCCGCGAGATCGACCGTCACGGAGGTGACGGGGCGAGCGACCAGAGATTGCAGCTGGCGGAGCAGCTCGGGCGCGGAGGCGAGGTCGAGGTCACCCCGCAACGTCACGACGGCCGCGCCGTCGACCTCGACCGTGTCGTAGGTCAGCGAAGGGTCCAAGCCCGCGGCGCCGAGGCCGGCGCCTCTCGGCGCCGGCTGGGGAATCGGAGCGACATCCGGGCTCCCGGTCTCGTACATCTGCCTCCAATCAGGGTCGCCTGGTGGAAGCCTGCCGAACGTGGGGCCCATCCTCCCTTACGAGCTCGACCGGGTTCAAGCGGCCCTGCTGCGCTACGACCCGCCGGCGGCGGCCCCGATGCGGCCCACGACGTCTTTGCCGACTTCGCGGGCGTGATCGAGGGCCGAGGCAATGGGTGCCGTGACGAGGTTGGCCGGCGGGGTGTCCGGAGCATGCGGGTGCGGCCGCTTCGGCGCGGTGCGCTTCGCGGTCTTGAGTGCGTCGGCCAGGTCGAGGAGCTCCGCTCGCGTCGCGACGTCTCGCAGGTCCGAGAAGAGCTCGCTCTCCTCTTCCTTCACGTGGTGGCGCACGTTCTCGATCATCACGGTGACCTTGGCGTCGAAGCGCTCGTCGTCGGGGCTGAGGTCCTCGAGCTCCCACAGGAGCCACTTGACGACGTGGTGCTCCTCGATCGCCTCGAGCACCTCGCCGTCAGCACCTTCGATGTACTCGCGGGCCCAGGGATAGAGCACCTGCTCCTCGATCACTGCGTGCTGCGAGAGTGCGACGATCATCTCGTCGACGAGCTTGCGCTTCTGCCTCTTCGCGCTGTCTCCCGCCTTCTCGAACCGCTTGAACAGCTGCTCGACCTCCTGGTGATCCGCCTTCAAGACCGCGATCGCGTCGGTGCGCGGCTTGGCTCGGCTGCGACCGGCGGCACGGGTGCGGGACGATGTGGCGTTCCTGGATCTCTGCGTCTGCGTGGGCATGGAGCGCGTTGTACCCCGCACCTCTCCGGCTCACACGCAACGTGACCGGCGTCGGGGTTCATGCCGGCGAGTGCTGGGTATGAGCACTCCGCTTCATTCCCAAGTGAATGTTCGGAGGCAACGATCATGCTCGTGCTCGGAATCATCTTGATGCTCATCGGCTTCCTCTTGGCGGTGCCGGTGCTGTGGACGATCGGGATCATCCTCGCGGTGATCGGAGCCGTCCTGTGGGTCGCCGAGGGTTCCGGCGCGACCTGGGGCCGTCGCTGGTACTGACCCGGAGCCGGCACCACGCCGGCAGAAGAACGTGGCGTACCCGGGGATTGAAGTGCCGTCGACCCGGGTAGCACATCGATACCGACATCCCGCGTCGATGCCCTGCCGGTGCGCTCCCTCCAACCTCACCGGTAGGGCATCGCCGCGCTGGTCCCTCCCTCAGGCGAAGGGCGGGAGCACCTGCCGATCGGTCAGGGCGGGCGCCATCGGGTCACCGCGCTCGGTCAGGCGATCGAGCACGGTGGCCATCGACCAGCGGTCGGGCCGGAGGTCGGGGTCGTCCAGCTCATCCCATCCGATCGGCACCGAGACGGGACCGCCGGGCACCGGGCGCGGGCTGTAGGGAGCGACGAGCGTCTTGTTGATCGCGTTCTGGGTGTAGTCGAGCCGCGCGAGCCCACCGCGTTCGCGCTTCGTCCACGTCCAGCTCACCAGATCGGGCACCGTGTCGCCGATCGCCCGCGACAGCTGCTCGACCCATGCGCGGGTCTCGTCGAAGCTCGGCCCGGGCCGGATCGGCACCCAGATCTGGATGCCGCGCCGGCCGCTCACCTTCGGGTAGCCGCGCACGCCGAGGTGCTCGAGCGCGGTGCGGTGCAGCCGCGCGAGCACGAGCAGATCGTCCCAATCCGTCTTCGGGCCGGGATCGAGATCGATCAACGCGTACGTCGGCCGGCGAACGTCGTCGATCCGCGACGTCCACGCGTGCAGCTCGACCGCCGCGTGATTCGCGAGCCACGCGAGCGCGGGCGGGCTGTCCGCGACGAGATAGTCCTCGCTCTCACCGGCGTCGGCATCGTCGTTGCGCCACCGCGGGATCCAGTCGGGCGCGTACTTCGGGGCCTGCTTCTGCCAGAAGCCCTTCTGGTCCACGCCGTCGGGAAAGCGGTTCAGGTTCAGCGGGCGGTCCACGAGGTACGGCAGGAGCACCGGCGCGACGCAGCTGAAGTAACGGATGAGATCGCGCTTCGTGAACGGACCCGTGGCCGGGCCGGCCGGGAACAGCACCTTGTCGAGGTTGGTGAGGCTGAGCTCGCGGCCGGCGAAGGTCCACCGGCCCTTCCGGGGCAGCTCGTCGAGCGCGGCGAGCTCGTCGGGGGTGGGCCCGTCGAAGGTCGGCACCGTGGCCGGTACGGGCTCCTCGCCGTGCTCGCGCGTCCAGACATAGTCCGGATCGGCTGCCACCTCGTCGTTCGTCCGGCCGCTGATCACCGAGCGCGGATGCTCCTCAGGATCCCAGCCGGGGACCGCGTGCTCGTCCTTCTTGTGCAGGACGAGCCACTGCTCCTTGCCCTTGCTCTCCTTCGTGCGGACCAGCACGAACATGCCGCGCAGCTTCTCGCCGTGCAGCTCCGCGTGGACGTTGCCGTTCGCGACGGCCTCGAGCGCGTCGTCCGCCTCGTGCAGCGTCCAGGTCCCGTGGTCCCACACGATCACGTCGCCGCTTCCGTACTGGCCGCCCGGGATCACCCCTTCGAAGTCGCGATACTCGATCGGATGATCCTCCACGTGAATCGCGAGATGGCGCGCCTTGGGATCGAGGGTGAGACCCTTGGGCACCGCCCAGCTCACGAGCACGCCGTCGATCTCGAGCCGGAAGTCGTAGTGGAGGCGGCGGGCCCGGTGGCGCTGCACGACGAAGCGGGGTGCCGCACCGGGAGCCGACGGCTGCGGCGTGCCTCTCGGCTCGTTCGTCCTGGCGAAGTCGCGCTTCGACTGGTACCGATCGAGGCTCACGCTCCCGGTGTACCAGGCGGGCACCACGGCCGTCGTGCCGGACGTCACAGACGCGCGCGACGGGATGGTGCAAGGCTCTCCGCCAGGTCTACCGGGGAGGGTGCAAGTGACCGACACGACAGCCATCGACCCCGAGGCGCTGCTGGGCGAGATCCTGTTGACGCCCGAGGGCAAGGCCGATCCGTACCCCCGCTACGCGGCGATCCGCGAGCACTCGCCGGCGTTCCGCACCTCCCTGGGCTTCGTCACGTTCGGCCGGTACGCCGACTGCCAGCAGCTGCTACGTGACCCGCGATTCGGGAAGGGCGAGCCCGGGCCGATCTGGGAGAGCTACGGGCTCACCGAGGAGCAGTACATCGACCGCTTCGAGGACTTCACGAAGCGCGTGGACTCGATGCTCGGCATGGACCCGCCCGACCACACCCGGCTCCGGCGGCTCGTCGCGAAGGCATTCACGCCCAAGACCGTCGAGGAGCTGCGCCCGGACATCGTGCGCCTGACCGATGAGCTGCTGGAACGGTGCAACGGCGAAGTCGACGTCATCGAGGTCCTCGCCCTCGCGCTTCCGATGTCCGTGATCGGCCAGATGCTCGGCGTGCCGGTGGACATGCGGGCCGAGCTCCAGCCGCACATCCGCGCCACGGTCGCGACGCTCGAGCTGAACCCGACGCTGGAGCAGCTCGACGCGGCCGCGATCGCGGCCAAAGAGGTGGCCGACCGCTTCGACGACCTCATCGCCGTTCGGCGCAAGGCCCCCACCGACGACCTCCTCTCCGAGCTGATCCACGTCGAGGAGCAGGGCGACCAGCTGAGCCACGCCGAGCTCATCTCCACCGTCATGCTGCTGTTCGGCGCGGGCTTCGAGACCACGACGAACCTCATCGGCAACGGCCTGCTCGCGTTGCTCGATCATCCCGCCGAGCTGCAGCGGCTCCGCGACGATCCCTCGCTCATGCCCACCGCGGTCGAAGAGCTGCTGCGGTGGGACAGCCCGGTGCAGATCGACGGGCGCAAGGCGTTCGAGACCGTCGAGATGCACGGCATCGAGATCAAGGCCGGCGAAGAGGTCGTCACGCTGCTCGGCGCCGCGAACCGCGACCCGCGCGCGTTCGACGATCCCGAGCGCTTCGACGTCGGCCGGGTGGGTGTGCAGCCGATGAGCTTCGGTGCCGGGATCCACTTCTGCCTGGGTGCGCCGCTCGCCCGCGCGGAGGGACGTGTCGTGTTCGGGCGACTCCTCGACCGGTTCGCGGTCATCGAGCCCGCCTGGGGCGCGACGCGACCGCGCTATCGCGACTCGATCGTCCTCCGCGGTCTCGAAACTCTTCCCGTCCGCTTCGCCTGACCCTGCCCGGGCGCACTCCCGGGACTCGGCGATTCACATCGCGACCTTCGACACCTATGCTGCGCGCCGTGCTCGCGATCGTGTCATCGGTCCCCGCGTGGATTGCGGCCGCGGACCCGTCAAAGGCCGGAGACCTGGTGGGCAACCTTCCGGTCGTCGTGTACTTGTTGATCCCACTCGCGCTCGCGTTGGCGCTGCTCACCTCGCTCGCGTTGGGGTCGCTCGCCGAGCCCCGCGCGGCCGGTCGCCGGATCGGTGGCGTGACCCGCGCGCTCCATCGCGACACCACCAGCGCGCGCTCAACGTCCGACTGAGGGAGTCCCCATGTCGCAGCGGTTCCGGATCGTCGCAGTGGCAGTCGTCGTCGTGTTGCTCGCCGCCGCGTGCGGGCAGAAGAGCGGCGTCGCCGGGAGCTCTCCGGAGACCGGGAGCGGCACGGCAACCGGCACGGGCACCGGCACGACGGCCACGACGGGTGGCTCGGGTGCGGCCGGCGCGCACGTGAAGGGTCCGAACGACACCGCCGGGATCACCGACAAGGAGATCGTCATCGGGATCCACGCGCCCGTCACCGGCGCATCGCCGATCCCCCAGGTCAGCTTCGACACCGGCAAGGACATCTACTGGCAGTTCCTCGCCGCGAGCAATCCCAAGGCGCTCGGTGGCCGCAAGGTGCGGGTGGTGTTCCGCGACGACGAGTTCAACCCGAGCACGGCCGTCCGGGTGTGTCGCGAGATGGTCGAGAAGGACCACGCGTTCATCCTGGTCGGCGGGGGTGGCGCCGACCAGATCACCGCGTGTGCGAAGTACGCGAACCAGAACGGGATCCCGTACTTCTCGGCCGGCGTGAACGAGACCGGCCTGACCGACCTCTCGACCTACTACGCGGTCTCGCTGACGTACTCGGAGCAGGTACCGCTCATCATCGACCAGCTGAAGAAGCTCGGGGTGAAGAAGGTCGCGTCCGTCGTCACCGACACCCCCGACTTCAAGGACGCGCACGAGACCTTCGTCGCCGCGGTCAAGAAGTCGGGACTCGACCTCGTGGCCGACGACTCGATCAACAAGACCGCGGGCGAGGCTGAGACGCTCGCCGAGGTCGGCAAGCTGAAGCGGGCCGGTGCGCAAGCGGTCTATCTCCTGAGCGCGCCACTCGTGTACCTCGGCGTCGCCAGCTCGGCCCGCAACCAGAATTACGCGCCGACGTTCATCGGCCCCGGGATCACGAGCGGCCTCGACGCGGTCACAACGTTCGGCTGCCCGGCGGTCGGGAACGGCCAGTTCTTCTCGCCGTTCCCGGAGCTGAACGTGATCGACCAGCTGGATCCCAACTACCTGCCCTCGTACGCGAAGTACGGGAACGGCGAGAAGGCCGACGACATCGGCATCGCGCTCTGGGGCCTGGACAAGACCATTGCGTTGATGTTCGAGGCGACCGGCAAGAACCTCGGCCGGGCGGCGCTGATGAACACGATCGAAAAGGGCAAGCAGTTCTCGTCCGGTGTGTACCCGCCGGTCGCGTACACGCCGAAGCAGCACTTCGGCGGCAGCGGCGCGTACCTGCTGAAGGCCGACTGCTCGGCCAAGCAGTACACGAGCACGGCCAAGTACGTCCCTGCCCAGAGCGGAAAGTAACCAGATGGGCGACTGGGTCCGCGAGCACCGCGGCGTCGGCATCGGCGTCGCGATCCTCCTCGCGTTGGTGGTGGTGCTCCTCGCCACCGGCCAGAAGGAGTCGCTGGTCATCGGCGTCATCGCGGGAGCGGCGTACGGCCTGCTCGCACTCGGGCTGGTCCTCATCTACAAGTCGAGCGGCGTGTTCAACTTCGCCCAGGGAGAGTTCGGGACCGTCGCGGTGTACGTCCTCTATCTCCTGCACTTCGACGTGCCGTACGGGGTGGCCGCGTTCGGCGCGCTCGTCGCCGCGATCCTCATGGGCGTGCTGGTCGAGCGCCTGGTCGTCCGCCCGCTCTTCGACGCGCCACGCGTGACGCTGCTCGTCGCGACGGCCGGGGTCGCGCTGCTGGCTACCGCGATCGAGATCTGGTTCGGTGAGGCCACCGCCCGGCCGTTGGACCGGGCGCTGCCGACCCTCAACCGGGTCACCGTGCTCGGCGTGCAGATCTCGGACCAGCGGCTCCTGCTCCTCGGGGTGCTGGTCGTGCTCGCCGCGCTGCTCGCGCTGTTCTTCCGCAAGACGAACCTCGGCCTGGCCATCCTGGGCGCGAGCCAGGAACCCACCGCGACCGAGCTGATGGGCATCAGCGTGCGCCGGCTGTCCACGCTCGTGTGGGCGATCGCCGCGCTGCTCGGCGGGATCGCCGGCGTCCTCGCGATTCCCGAGGGCGGCGGGTTCGCGCCGGGCGCGCTCACCGTCGCGTTCCTGATCCCCGCGTTCACCGCCGCGGTGCTCGGCGGGATGACGAGCCTGCCCGGCGCGTTCCTCGGCGGGATCATCGTGGGCGTGATCGAAGCGGTGGGGACGAGCGCGCCGATCTTCGACGGCATCCCCGGCACTCCGGGGACGCTGCTCGTGTTCATCGTGCTGCTGGCCGTGCTGATCGTGCGGCCTCAGGGCCTTCTGGGCGAACGGAGCTGACGATGGCGATCGACGTCCCCCGATCCGAGCCCGCGTCTCCCGGATCGTCGGTGCCCCCGCGTGACGCGCCGGTGGAGCCGTTCCGCCCCTCAGCACTCGGCTGGGGCGCGCGCGGGATCGTCTGGCTCGCGCTGGCGTGGCTCGTGCTGGTCTTCCCGCTCGGGCGCCAGGGCTTCGAGGTGCAGCAGTACTCCGAGGCCGTGATCTTCGCGATCATCGGATTGTCGCTCAACGTGCTGCTCGGCTACGTCGGCCAGATCTCCCTCGGCCACCAGGCGTTCGTCGGCATCGGCGCGTTCACCGCCGCGTACATCGTGACGGAGCAGAACCAGTCGTTCTGGCTCGGCGTCGCGGTCGCGGTCGCGATCGGGGGGCTCCAGGCACTCATCCTCGGTGGCGCGTCGCTGCGCATCACCGGCCTCTACTTCGCGCTCGTCACGCTCTCCTACGGATTGGTGGCGGAGAAGAACATCTTCCAGATCCAGGACCTCACCGGCGGCGGGCAGGGACTCGCTGCGCCCCGCCCGGAGTGGTTCTCCACCGACTGGAGCTACTACTACCTCTGCCTCGCGTTCCTCGCGGTCGTCCTCTGGATCGACTGGCGCATGATGCGGACGAAGTCGGGCCGCGCGCTGCTCGCGCTCCGCGAGAACCCGCGGGTCGCGGAGACGTTCGGTGTCAACGTCCGGATCTTGACCTTGTTCGCCTTCGTGCTCTCCGGCGCGTTCGCCGGGCTCGGTGGCGCGCTGCTCGCGTTCAACGACCAGTTCGTCTCGCCGGAGACCTGGAGCTTCAACCTCGCGTTGATCTTCGTGATCATGACCGTCGTCGGCGGGTTGCGCAGCCGCGCCGGAGTGGTGATCGGCTCGGCGTTCTTCGCGTTGCTCGGGTACCTCCTCGAGCGCTTCTCGTTCCTCCAGGACGCACTCAACGCGATTCCGGGCGCACCCGACCTGAGCAAGGAGATCGCGCCGCTGGTCATCGGCCCGATCCTCCTCCTGCTCACGCTGACGCTGTTCCCCGGCGGCATCGGCCAGCAGATCCGCCCGATCCAGGCGTGGCTGCGCGGCAAGCGCTTCAACCGTCACGACCGAGCCCCGTTGGAGGTGCAGATCAGCGATGTCCGTGCTTGAGACCCGCGGGATCAGCGTCCGCTTCGGGGGCGTGTACGCGAACACCGACGTCAGCATCAAGGTCGGGGAGCTGGAGATCGTCGGCATCATCGGGCCCAACGGCGCGGGCAAGACCACCGCGTTCAACGTGATCACCGGGTTCTGCAAGCCGGACCGTGGGCGGGTGATCTTCAAGGGGCGCGACGTCACCGGGCTCGCGGTGCACGAGCGGGCCGCGCTCGGGCTCGGCCGCACGTTCCAGAACGTCGGGCTGGTGAAGGGCTCGAGCGTGCGCGAGAACCTGCTGACATCGCAGTACCTCGCGGCCGAGTACTCGACCCTCGCCGGGATGCTCGGCGCGCCGCCCACGTTCGCGGCCGAGCGCGTGCTGAACGAGAAGGCCGAGGCGATCGCCGGGATCATGGGACTCGGCGACATCCTCGACGAGTACGTCGTCGGACTGCCGTACGGCGTGTTGAAGCGGGTGGAGATCGCCACCGTGCTCGCGACCGACCCGGAGGTCCTGCTGCTCGACGAGCCCTCGTCGGGAATGGGGCCCGAGGAGGCCCACGAGCTCGGCAACACCTTGCTGCGGCTCCGGCGCGACTTCGGTCTGTCCATCGCGATGATCGAGCATCACGTCCCGCTCGTCGTGCGCGTGTGCGACTACGTGTACTGCCTGAACTTCGGTCAGCTCCTGGCCGAGGGCCTGCCGGAGGACGTCCGCAACCACCCGCAGGTCGTCACCGCGTACCTGGGCGAGGACGCCGAAGACCCCGCGCTGCGGGCGGTCGAGAGCACGATCGAGACCCTGCTGGACGCGGACTGATGGTCACGTACGGAACGGGCCGGACCTGATGGCGCTGCTCGAGGTGCGTGACTTGCGGGTCAGCTACGAGAACCCGGTGCTCCTCGGGGTCAGCTTCGACGTCGAGGAGGGCGAGACCGCGGTGCTCTTCGGGCTGAACGGCGCGGGGAAGACGACGATGGTGTCGACGATCGCGGGCCTGCTGAAGCCCGATGCGGGGACCATCACGTTCGACGGCACGTCGATCGGCGGCCAGCCCCCGTCCAAGCTCGTCCCGACCGGGGTCGCGCTCGTGCCCGAGGGCCGGCGGGTCTTCCCGTCGCTCAGCGTCGCGAACAACCTGCGCCTCGGAGCGTGGACGCGACGATCGCAACGCCACGTGGTCCAGGAACGGCGCGAGCTCGTGTTCGAGTACTTCCCGCGGCTCGCCGAACGCGTCGACCAGCACGCGGGGACGTTGTCGGGCGGCGAGCAGCAGATGCTCGCGATCGGTCGGGCGCTGATGTCGAAGCCGCGGCTGCTGCTGATCGACGAGGCGTCGCTCGGCTTGAGCCCTGCGCTCGCCAAGACGGTGTTCCAGGTCGTGAAGCGGATCAACGAGGACGGCGTGACGGTGATCATCGTGGAGCAGAACGTCGGTGTTCTGCCGTACGCGGACCGCGTGCTGATCATGGAGAAGGGCACGTTGATCTTCAGCGGCGTCGGCGACGAGATCCAGAGTGCCGACCTGCGCGAGAGCTACCTGGGCAAGGCGGAATCCGAGGAGGAGACAGCATGAAGTTCCGGTGGGACAAGCTCGGGGGGCAGCTCGGGATCCTGTACTGCGTGGTCGGGCTGTTCCTGATCTTCCTCGGTTGGAACGGCGCCGCGAGCTACGACCGGGTGCAGGCCCAGGTCCCGTACGTGATCTCGGGCGGCCTCGCGGGGCTGGCACTCGTCGTCATCGGCGCCGCGATGCTCATCAGCTACGGGCACCGCAACGACCGGGCCGCGCTCCAGGCCACGATCGAAGAGCTGCGTGACACGCTCGCGCACGGCACCGCGCTCCCGGCCGACCCGGTGGCGACCGGGCCCGTCACCGCGGCGGGTGGAGCCGGCGTGCTCGCGGGTGCGGACACGTTTCACCGGCCGGACTGCAAGCTCGTCGCGGGCCAGTCCGGGTTGAGCGCGATGAGCGCCGACGCCGCCCGCGAGCGCGGTCTCGAACCCTGCCGCATCTGCAACCCCTGACCCTCCCGACCACCAGTCCCCTCGACAGGAGTCGGTGGCTCAGTCGGTGACCGCGCGGGCGTCGGCTTCGCGGAGACGGCGGGCCATCGTCTTCAACAGCTTCGAGGCCAACGTCGGGATGTTCTCGAGCAGACCGGCGAACACCGCCTCTCCGAGGACGAGCAGCTTCAGGTCGGTGGTGGCCCGCACGGTCGCCGAACGCGGCTGGTGGTCGAGGAGCGACAGCTCGCCGAACCACTGGCCGGGACCGAGCCGCGCGACCTCCTGGCCGTCGCGTTCCACCACGGCCTCTCCGCTCAGGATGAGGAAGAACTCGCGGCCGACCCGCCCCTCTTCGACCAGCGACTGACCGGCGGTCGCGTCGAGCTCGTCCGCCGCCTGCACCACCTCGGCGAGCTCGTCCTTCGACAACGCGGAGAACAGCGGGACGGTGGCGAGGTAATCGGTCTTCTTGCTGGCGCGGGCCACGTCGAGCCAGGGTAGGCCAGTCAGCCGGCGTCGAGCTCGGCGACGAGCGTCTTGGGCGCGATGGCCCGGTACGCGTCACGGCAGATCGCCGTGATCTCGTCCCAGTCGACGTTGCCGTCGAGCCGCACCCCGAGCCAGCCGCGGTGCCCGACGTACGGTGGCCGGAAGAACCGCTCCGGCTCGGTCTCGACCAGCTCCTCCTGCACGCCCTCGGGCGCGGCGCACCACAGGTGGGGGAACTGGTTCTGGTGGTGCCCGTCGGCCCACAGCATCACGAAGCTCTTCTTGTCCCGTACGAAGAACGTCGGCGCGGAGTGGCTCGGCCGTTCGGTGACCTCGGGGAACGCGAGGCATACGGCGCGGAGACGGGTGAGACGGCCGGTGGCGATGGTCGCGACGTTAGCGAAGGTACCGTGACGCCGATGCACAAGACGACGACCCGCGAGCTGGTCCAGGTCGTGCTGAACGGGTCGGTCCAGCGATTGATCGCCAACGAGTCCGCGGTGCAGTCGACCGACGAGACCGACGAGACCGACGCCGTGCACGATGCCCGGGTCGCCACCCGGCGCCTCCGCTCCGACCTCCGCACCTTCCGGCCCGTCCTGGACGAGTCGTGGTCCGAACCGCTGCGCGACGAGCTGCGCTGGGTCGGGCGGTTGCTCGGCAACGTCCGCGACGCAGACGTGCTGCGCGAGCTGCTCGAGACCAGGGCCGACGAGCTTCCGCCCGGCGAGCACGCGGTGGCCCTCCGGCTCGTGGCCCGGCTCCGTGCCGAGCGGGCGGAAGACCGCGAGGCGCTCCTCGAGGCTCTGCGCTCGGATCGCTACTCGGCGTTGGTCGGAGCGCTCACCGCCGCGGTTTCCGACCCCCACGTGCAGGACGGCCCCGGCACCCGCTCCGCCCGCAAGGTCGCCCCGGGTCTGGTGCGCCAACCCTGGCGGCGGCTGCGGAAGGCGGTGCGGTCGCTCCCCGGGACGCCCACCGACCAGGAGCTCCACACCGTGCGCAAACGAGCCAAGTCCGTCCGCTACGCGGCGGAGGCGGCGGCGCCGGTCATCGGCAAGCCCGCCCGGCGATTCGCGAAGCGGATGGAAGACATCCAGGAGATCCTGGGCACGCACCAGGATCTCGTCGTCGCGGACATGTGGCTGGTCGACGTCTTGCGCGACATCGACGCGTCGGACGAGGCCTTCGTCGCCGGCAAGCTCGACGGCCTGCTCAACCTCGAGCGCGAGCGGATCCGCAGCGAGTGGCCGGACACATGGCGCGCGGCCGAGCGCCATCACGATCACGGCTGGTTCTGACGCGCGGTTCTGCCGGCGTCAGGTGAAGTCCGGCCGGAGCGGTAGACCGCTGCGGCCGTCGACGCTCTTCACCGCGAGCACCTGGTGGATCTGCGTGCGGTTCGTCTCGAAGCCGACCGCCGCGGCGGCGATGTAGAGCCGCCAGACGCGCGCTCGCGCCTCGCCGGCCTCGCGCACTGCTTCGTCCCAGCCGGCTTCGAGGTTGCGCAGCCAGGCACGCAAGGTGAGCGCGTAGTGCTCGCGCAGGCTCTCGACGTGGCGCGCCTCGAAGCCCGCCTGCTGGATCGCCGAGACGACCGTGCCGGCTTCGTGCAGCTCGCCGTCGGGAAAGATGTAGCGGTCGAAGAAGTCGTGCTTGAGACCCCGGCCGAACTTCTCTCGCGCTTCGGAGATGAGCCGGGCGCCCAGGTTCGGCACCTTGGGCTCGGGTGGCTGGCTGATCCCGTGGTTCAGGAGCCGGCCCTCGGGGAGGAGCAGCTCCCGGCAGCGGTTGAAGTAGTGCCCGAGCTGGCTCCAGCCGATGTGCTCGAACATGCCGATCGAGCTGATCGCGTCGTACGGCCCGTCGGTGATGTCCCGGTAGTCCTGGCCGCGGATGTCCACCCGGTCCGCGAGCCCGGCGTCGCCGACCCGCTTGGCCGCGAGATCGGCCTGGCGCTGGGACAGCGTGACGCCCACCGCGCGCACGCCGTGGTGCTGCGCCGCGTGCAACACCATGCCGCCCCAGCCGCACCCGATGTCGAGCAGCCGCATCCCGGGCTCGAGGCCGAGCTTGGTGCACACGAGCTCGTACTTCTCGGCTTGCGCCTCGTCGAGGTTCGCGGTCGTGTCGTTCCAGACCGCGCACGAGTAGGTCATCGACGATCCGAGCACGAGCCGGTAGAAGTCGCTCGACACGTCGTAGTGATGCGCGATCGCGGCCGCATCGCGCTCCCTGGAATGGCGGCGGCCGTGCAGGCGTGCTTCCTCCGCTGGCGGCGCGAGCGGCTTCAGCTCCTTGACCCCGATGATGCGCAGCGCCTCCAGCACCTGCGCCGGCCGGATCCGCATCCCGTCCAGCCGGTCTTCGAGCGCGAGCACGCTGAACATGTCGCCCTCGATGTCGAGCTCACCCGAGACGTACGCACGTCCCAATCCGAGCTCGTCGGGCGAGGTGACGAGCCGGCGCAACGCGCGCGGGGAACGCACCACGACCGCGGCCGGCGACTCGATCGGACCGGCCCGGCTGCCGTCGTACGCCCGGATCTCGACGGGTAGGTCGTCACCCAGGAAGCCGGCGAAGAACTCTGCTACCGCCACCTTCGGATTGTACCGAGCCGGCCCCGGGTCGAACCGGAGGCCGCGCGACTAGTTCACCGCGGTCCAGGAGTCGATCGTGACCGTCTTGCCGGGAAGGGACGGGTCGCTGTCGTCAAAGCTCACCTTGGCGCGCAGGACCCGGTTGCCGGCCCTGGTCGCGGTCAGCACCACCATCCGATCGGCGAAGTGGTCGGGGGCAGGCAGGCTGAAGGCGGAGAAGGTCTGTGACGGCGGCACGTTCGTCCCGGTGAAGCTGTTGATCACCGCGCCACGGTTGAAGGCCGCTTCGTTGTTGTTCTTGAAGTCCAGGTTGATCGACGCATAGGGCGCGTACACCGTGCCCTGCACGAAGATCTGGCCCTTGTTCCCACCACCGGCGCTCATGTTCACGAGCACCGTTCCCGGAGTCTGCGCTCGCAGGCCGGGCGGCGTGTACGTGACGAGGAGCTCGATGCCGTCGAGCGCGACGTTCGTGGTCCCGTTCGACTTCGGCCGGGTCGAGGTCAAGGCCGCGGTGGCGTCCGCGGGGTTGAGCCACTGCTGGTTGGCCGGACACGTGACGGTGTCCGTCTGCATCGCCGTGTGGCTCGGAACGCTGATCGCGTTGCAGAGCGTGGTCGCGCCCGCAGCAACCGTCACCTGGTCCGTCAGCGCGTTGCTGTCGGAGTGCGCGACCTTCACCTGCACCGAGTTGAGCGTCGAACCCGCTGGGATCGCCGAGAGGCCGTAGCCGGTGAGGGCGGCCGTGCCGACAGCCTTCTTGCCAGAGATGATCGCGGTGTTGGATGTCCCGTTGATCTGCGCGACGTTGTTGAACGGGCTGGTCAGCCCGGCCGGAGTCGACGTCCCCGCCGCCGTGGGCTTGTAGGTCGGCGGCGACTGCAACGGGCCGGGGACGTTGCTCTTGCGCCCGTAGAGCGCGATTCGCTGGCTCGTGGCCGAGACCGGGCCGCACAGCTCGACGCTGGCCTTCCCACCGATGTCGAGCCGGCTCGTGGTGGCGAACACGAGGTGCACCCCCGCCGCGTTCGTATCGCATGCCCCGGGCACGGTGACCGATGGCGGGCTGCCGATCGCAGGGTTCCAGCCGAGCGGCGTGCCACCGATGACGGTGTTCGACATGCTCCACTGCGTGTTGGCGGCGTCCGCCACCCCCCAGTCGAAGTAGTAGTTCCCCGGCTGCATCCAGATGACCGTGCACGAGCCGAAGCCGGCGGTCATCGCGTCGAGGTCGAAGTATGAGCCCGGAACCATGGTCGCGAGCTTGTTGGCCGCGCAGGTCGGGGCCGGTGCCGTCGCGGGGAGGGCTGTGATCGGGGACGCCCAGGCGCTCGGCGCGACAGGGTCCACGCCGAACGCGCCGCCGGGATCGTTGACGAACGTGTTGGTGTTGCACGCGAGTGGTGAGGCCGTGATGGTCCCACTACAGGCGCCGTAGGCAGTCACCGTGTTCGACCCTGCGTCCATGGCCGTGACGCCGATCGACGAGTTGGAATGGACCGGGCCGTTCACCATGAACGTGTTGTTCTTGCTGATGGAGATGCCCGCGCCGGCCGGGTAGCCACCCGGGAGGCCGGCAGTGGTCAGGAGGGCGTAGCTCGGGGCGTCCACCGACGGCAGCGCGGCACCACTTCCGGCGACCGGTGTGCACGCAACCGAGACCAGCCCGGCCGCCGAGTCGAGCGTGACCGGCGGGCACGCGTCCCCCTCGCGGCCGTACGTCAAGTTGCCGCGCAGATAGCTGATCGCGCTGTCGATCGCCCCGGACGCGGCGTACTGGTCGATTCGCTCCGTCCGCACCCCCGAGTTGGACTTGACGCCCACCTGGGCCCCGGCCGCGAGTGCAGTGACCACGAGACCGAAGATCGAGAGCATCGCGAGGACGATGACGAGGCTTGCCCCTTGCTCCGGCGCGCGCTTGCGCATGTCAGCCCACTTCCCTCGTGCCGTCGACGCTCAGCGTCCGGCCGTCCGCGGTGGCGATCGACAAGAGGACCCGGCTCGGCTTCGAGTTGTCTCCACATGGGGCGAGACCGGCCCCGGTGTCGCAGCTGACGGTCGTGCCCACCGGATTGACGCCCGGCGCGACCGTGGTGGTTCGAGACGGGACGGTCAGCGCGTTGGCATTGCACAGATACCGCACCAAGGACGTCGACGAGCCGCTGGTGCTCGTGGCCCACGTCGAGACCTGCGGCTGCGGCAGCCGGTCGTCCACCCAGCGAAAGGTGACGAGTGGCGTACCTGCGGCACCACAGCGCACGCCTGCAGGGTTGACCAGCTCGGAGCTCGCGACGTCGGGGTTCCAGTAGATGCCCGCGAACTTGGCGCCACGCGACTGCGTGAGCCGCTGTTCGGTCTGGTCGGCGGTCCGCGCCATGACGGTGAAGACATTGGCGAGAGTCACCACGACGATGCCGAGGATCGTTACTGCGATCGTCAGCTCTACCAGCGTGAAGCCGCGCTCCCGTTGCCTCATCACTGGGAACGCTTCTGAATCGTCAACGTCTGCGCCGGCCCGCGCGGCGACGTGACCTGCAGGGTCAGGGACTGCAACCCCGCGTCACCGGTTGCCGGGCAGGTCGCTCCGAACGTCACCGGCGTGCCGGTCGTCCCGTTCCAGAACGTCACGTTCGAGATGGTCGCCGTAAAGCCGGCCGGCGCGGTGAAGCCTGGCGGCGTCGTGGAGCCGTACGGGTTGGTCGTGTGGCTCGCCGTGCAGACCGCGTACGGCGCGCGGTTCCATGCTTGCGCGTAGCTGCGCAGCACGGTCTCAGCCCCGGACTGCTTCGCGTCGTAGTCCGAGACGGAGATGATCGAGGTCATCGCGGCGATGGTCCCCACCCCGAGCAGACCCAGCAGGATCACCGTGATCAGCGTCTCGATGAGGGTCTCACCGGATTGCCTTCTGCTCGCCGCCACTCCCAGCTCCGACCACGATCGAGCTCTCGGCCGGAATCGGCGGAGAGCTCTCAATTGTCGGAACGACCGGGACCACACTTGAGGCCGGGCGGGTCCTTCCGATCTGGCGAGCCGCCACACCGGTCCGATTTCGGCCTTGGTCGCACGGTTCTCCCGAAGTCGACCAGCTCGTGACCGGGCGCCACTCCTCCCCGCTCGGGGTCAGCCCGGCTCGGGCTCGGGTTCCTCCACGTAGGCGAAGAGCTCCCATTCGCCCGGCAGACCCTTGAGCGGGCGGGTGCCGCGCTCCTCGAACTTCAGGCCGGTCCCTCCCGCGAGCGCGCGCGTCGTGCTCGACAGCAGGATCTCTCCGGCCGCCGCCGCGCTGAGGATGCGAGCGGCCTCGTGCACGGCCACCCCGCGCACGTCGGTCCCGACGAGCTCCACTTCACCGACGTGCACGCTCGCCCGGATCTGCAGCGAGTCGACGGCCGCGGCGCGCCGGATCTCCGCGGCGCACCGGAGGGCACCGCCGGGGCCGTCGAAGGTGGCGAGCAGGCCGTCGCCGGTGGTGTTGACCTCTCGCCCGTTGTGCCGTTCGAGCTCGCGCCGCATCGTCTCGAAGTGTGTCGAGAGCAGGTCGCGCCACGCGTGGTCGCCGATGCGGTTCACGAGCACGGTGGAGTCGACCACGTCGGTGAAGAGCAGCGTGACCAGCGTCCGGTTCGAAGACCCCATGAGCCGGAATCCCGAGAAGGCGCGCAACCCGGTCCATTCGATCTGGATGCACGGCTCGGCACCGATCGTGTACCCGTCGTGCCCGGGCGGGATCTCGAAGACGTCGTCCGGGCCGAACTCGAGCGTGGTGCCGTCGCGCATCACGATGCCGAAGCTTCCCGAGAGCACCACGCCGACGTGGCGCGCTTCGCACCATTCGCTGCCGACGTGCGGGCGCACGTGCGTGGACCAGCGCCAGCCCGGCTCGATGACGATCCGACCCACGGTGTGGTCGCCGACGTCGACCTGGCTGACCGTGATCCCGGGGAACTCTTGCGTCGCGTCGGGGTGCGCGAGGTTCTTCGCCCGGGGTTCCGCCACCACGACATCCTCACGCGCCGCCGCCGCGACGCGCAACGTCAGCTCGACGCCGTGGCCGATCGGCCCGAGTCCTCCGAGCCGGGGATGCCGAGCGGCCCCAGGCGCTCGAGGAAGGTCACGATCTCCTGCGTGAGCCGCTGCGGACGGAGCCGCAGCTCCACCGGCGAGCGGGCGCGCAGGAGCACGCCCTGCGGGAGCTGCTCGACCAGGTGGGCCGCGTCGTCGAACGGGTGGATGAGATCGTTGCGGTGGGCGAGGACGAGGGTCGGTGCGGCGATCGCCCGCCGTTGCTCCTGGGTGGGTGCGACGGGCCCGACGAGCACTCCGTGCAGCACGGCCGCGATCGTCTCGGGTGGGAGCGTCGCGGCGTTGAGCAGGCTGTTGAGCGGTCCGAAGGGCGTGCGGGGCACCCCGGCCAGCAGACCGGACGTGACACTCATGACCGACCGTCCGTAGTGCGCGAGCAGGATCATCGGCGCGAAGAGCAGCGCCGCGACCGGCACCGCGCGTTCGAGCACCGGCATCTCGAGGACGAGCGCGCGCACACGTTCGGGGTACCGGGCGGCGACGAACAAGCTCGCGTTGGCACCGAGCGAGATCCCGCCGAGCACCGCCTGCTCGAGCCCGAGATGGTCCATGAGACCGACGATCTGGTCGGCGTAGCTGTCGATGCGGTACTGGGTCGCGTGGGTCGGCTTGTCGCTGCGACCGTGACCCAGCAGGTCCAGGAGCACGACGCGGTTGCCGTGCTCGGCGAGGGCCTCGGCGATGCCGCGGTTGAGCTCGGAGTCCAGCAACAGACCGTGCGTGTAGACGACGACCTGATCGCCGGTTCCGTACACGTCGTACACGAGCCGGTGCCCGTCGTGAACGAACGAGCAACCGAGCTCGACCGGGATGGCGTTCATGCGGCCGGTCGGATCATCTGGTTCCGGTTGCGGCCAAGCCGGGCTGCGCAGCCGCGCGCTGGGAGAGCTGCGCGACGGCCTGCGCGGTCGCCGACGCGAGGACGCCCACGTCCGCCGCGGTCTCGTAGTCGCCGGTGATGCCGAAGTACAGGCGCCCGTTGTACGAGAGGATCGCGGTGCTCACCCGGATCCCGTGGGTGATCGGAACGAACGGGCGGTACTCGACCATCTCGCGACCCAGGCAGTAGAGGGGGAACTGCGGTCCGGGGACGTTGGTCGTGATGGTGTTCACCGAGCGCTGCGGGAGCCGGTGCATCACCCGGATCAGGAGCCGGCTCACCGGTCCCAGCACCATCGGCGGGGCGAGGTTGCCCACCGTGGTGACCGCCTCACCGGCCTCCGCCATGTGGGACGCCTTGAGCTCGGTCATCTGCTCGTGCACCAGCCGGAGCCGTTCCACCGGATCGGCCACGTGCACCGGCAGGTCGTACAGCAGCGACGAGACACGGTTGTCGGGCACGCCGTGGCCGTCGTCGTGGCGCATCGACACCGGCACCCCGGAACGGACCACCGCGTGGTCCGCGTCTTCACCGCGAGAGAGGAGCAGCTCCCGGTACCCGCCGCTGACCGCGGCGAGCACGACATCGTTGATCGTGCCGCCGAACGCGGCGCGGATCGTGCGCACGTCGTCGAGGCTCGCGGAGGAATGGGCCCAGGCCCGGTGGGGACCGATCGTGCCCTCGATGGAGAGAGGTGGCGTCGCGCCGAGGTCCCCGACGAGGCGCCCGAGCCCCCGAGCTGCTCCCACGGCCGAGCGGATCCCGTCGACGGGGTGAGTCGCCGCCCGCGCGACGTCGCAACCCATCCCGAGCGCATCCTGCGCCAGGCCACTCCAGGCGTCGACCACCTTCGTCGCGCCGAGCGGCTCGCGTCGTGGCTCCCAGGGCTCGGGGGTCGTGAGCGCGGCGTCCGGCGCGACGTCGAGGAGCACACCGAGGAGCTCGACCCCGGCCACGCCGTCCACCATGCAGTGGTGGATCTTGAAGACGAGGGCCCAGAAGCCACCCTCGAGTCCCTCGACCATCCAGGTCTCCCACAGCGGTCGCTTTCGATCGAGCGGCAGGGACATCAGCCGTCCCATCAACCGGCAGAACGTCGCATCGTCTCCGGGCCTGGGCAGCGCGGTGTGGCGGAGGTGGTACCCGAGATCGAAGTGCGGGTCGTCGACCCAGAGAGGCCGACCGAGCTCGAACGGGACCTCCCGCACGCGCTGGCGGTAGCGCGGGATGAGGTGCAGCTTGGCCGCGACCAGCGCGTGCAGATCCTCAAAGGAGGGTGGGGGGTCGGCGAACACGCAGGCACCGGCGATGTGCAGGTGCGCGATGCCGTCCTCCAGGTAGAGGAACTCGGCGTCGAGTGCGCTCAACCGTTCCATCGAGCCTTCCCGGGGTGTGCCGACCGGAGCGCTTTCACCACCCACGTTGTCAAGGGAGGACCGGTGGCAACAGGGTCTTTCGGCACTCATCCGTCCTGCCCGCACGGCGCGCGCCGCCCAGGAGGCCGGGGCCGGGCTCAGCGGGCGATCGGACCCGGCAGGAGGAACGGGTACGTGCGCCGCCGCACGTTGCGCTGCCACCAGCGGTCGGCCCGGCGCAGCCGCAACAGCGCTTCCCAGGTCCGGGCGTCGGAGCGGTAGAACCGCTCGACCTCGGCGCGGTCGATCGGCGGTCGGGCGTAGCGGTTGGCGAGCGCGATCGCGGGGTCGATGCAGCCGTCGAGGCGTTCCTTGACCAGGTTGCCGATCATGTCGACGAGCACGTAGCGGGGTTCGTGGAAGTGGGCCACGATGCCCGCGGCGACCGCGCGCCGGACGATGGTGCGGACCGGGGCCGGGAGCGGTCGGACGAGGAGCCCGAGATCCAGACGGGTTCGCCCCGAGGCGTCGTTCAGCATCGGGGTCGTGACGTCGAAATAGCGGAGCCGCCCGTCGACGAAGGCCCAGTTCGCCACCTGCCCGTCGAGACCGACGTCCTCGTCGACCGTCTCGGCGATCGTGGTGACGATGCGGTCGATGACCTCGGTACCGGACTCGGGATCGGCGCGCAGCAGGTTCGGGACCAGGGTCTCGACGGGGAGAACCGGCTGGATCACGTACGCGGCGACACCCGCGCGGGCCGTGACGGTGCGCCACTCGGAGGTGAGCACCTCGACCCCGCGCCGATCGAGCGCGGCGACGTACTCGGTGACGGTGGCGCCGTACGCGGCGGCGCGCTCCGCGTCGGGGAACACCGGGAGGCGCTTGCACGCGAAGCGTGGTGCGTCCGCGGGCCATCCCAACACGAGCGTGATCTCGCCGTAGCCGAGCACGCGCAACGCACTGGTGTCGACCGCTTCGAGCGCGCTCCACACCTGCTGCTCCAGGATCGCCAGCTCCGCGTCGGTGACCATCGGCACTGCGGTCAGCCGTTCAGGAGCTGGTGAGTGCCGCGCGGGTGGTGGCGATCAGCCAGGCCACCTCGTCGTCGGTGATGACGAGCGGTGGGAGGAACTGCAGGACCGACTGGTCGTTGTTGGCGAACAGGGCGAACACTCCCGCCGGGATCAGCCGTTGCGCCGCCGCGATCCCGCCGGCCGGGTCGTCGAAGCGCAACCCCATGAACAGCCCACGGCGGCGGATCTCGGCGCCGAGCCCGGCCAGCCCCTCCTCCAGGCACGCGCCGACGTCCTCGACCCGGTCGAGAAAGCCCGGCGTCTCGACGACGTCGAGTGCCGCGAGCGCGGCGACGCAACCCAGCTCCGCGCCGCCGAACGTCGAGATGTGCACGAACGGGTGCCGGTCGAACAGGGCGTGGAGCTCGGCGGTCATCAACGTGGCGGTGATCGGGTAGATGCCGCCGGAGAGCCCCTTTCCCGTGACGACGATGTCGGGGTCGACGTCCTCCTGCGTGTGGAACCACATCGAGCCCGTGCGGCCCAGGCCCGTCTGCACCTCGTCGAGCACGAGGACGGCACCCGCGTCGCGGCAGCACGCTTCGACCTCGCGCAGGTAGCCCGGTGGAGGGAGCGGCATCCCGAGGGTGGCCGGGATCGGCTCGAGGATCACGGCCGCCGTCTCGTCACCGACCGCAGCCGCCATCGCGTCGAGATCGCCGAAGGGAACCTGGATGAAGCCGGGGAGGTTGGGCCCGAACGGGTCGCGGTACTGCGGGTCACCCGCGGCCATGCTCAATCCGGTGTGGCCGTGGTAGCCGCCGACCGCGGACACGATTCCCTGCCGTCCGGTGTGAGCCCGCGCGACCTTGAGCGCGAGGTCGATGGCTTCGCCCCCGCCGACTCCGAACACGACACCGGGGAGCCGGTCCCCCGTCGTGGCCGCGAGCCGCCGCGCCAGCCGGGCGCGCCAGCCCGACACCAGGTGGTGGTTGCCGATGTCGAGGTCGTCGAACGCCGCGCGCACTGCGGCGATGACGCTCGGGTTCCGGTGCCCGAGGTTGAACACGCCCCCGTTGCAGTGGCAGTTCAACCACCGCCGCTCCGGGTCGAAGGCGTCGTGGAACCAGGATCCCTCCCGAGCCCCCATGACCACGTCGAGACCGAGGGCTTCGAACGCCTCCACCTTGCCCCGGTTCACGTGCGTCGCGAACTCGGCGTTGGTGCGGGCGCGGTCCTCGAATGGCTGCGGCACGGTCAAACGATCACACGGAAATGGGCGGCGGGGCGAACCACCGGCCCGAGCCGGGTCCGGCGGGATGGCGCGGGCGGCGCCGGCGTAGCGTCTGCCCGATGCCGTTGCCGAGATCGCTCGCGCGATTCAACCGGGTGGCGCTGAACCCGGTGATGCGTCGCATCACGCCGCACGTGCCCGGCTTCGGCGTCGTGCACCACGCCGGCCGGAAGACCGGGGCGAGGTACAGCACGCCGGTGAACGTGTTCGCCCGCCCCGGCGGGTTCGCGCTTGCCCTCACGTACGGCGAAGGCTCCGAGTGGACGCGCAACGTGCTCGCGGCCGGCGGGGCCGAGATCACGATCCGGGGCCGAGATCATCACGTCACGAACCCGCGCCTCGTGCATTCCCCGGAGCCGAAGCCGGTCCCCCGGGCGGTCGGCCGCATCTTGTCGCTGCTCGACGTCGACATGTTCCTGCTCGTCGACGAGGCGCCGGCGGGCTGAGCCGACCCCGTCACTCGGGGTCCGGACCGAGGATGACCCGGTTGCCCCGGTCCCACTTCACGTAGTTCCACGCCCAGTTGACGAGCACCACGACCCGGTTGCGGAACCCGATGAGGAACACGAGGTGCAGGCCGAGCCAGCTCAGCCAGCCGAGCGTGCCGTGGAACCGGATGCCGAGCGGCAGCTCGGCGACCGCGGACCGCCGGCCGATCGTCGCCATCGTGCCCTTGTCGACGTACCGGAACTTCTTCACCCGCTTGCCGCGTACCCGCGCCGTGATCGCGTGGGCGACGTAGCGGCCCTGCTGCATCGCCACCGGCGCGAGCTGCGGGTACGGGGCGCCGTCGTCTCGCCGGACCGCGGCCAGGTCACCGATCACGAACACCTCGGGATGCCCCGAGACCGCGAGGTCCTCGCCGACGACGACCTCGCCCCGCGGGACCTGCGCGAGCCCGAGCGCGTGCGCGAGCGGGTTGGCCTTGACGCCGGCAGCCCAGATGACCGTGCGCGCCGGGATCACCGTCCCGTCGTCGAGGTGCACCGAGCCGCTCCCGACCGACGCGATGGAGACGCCGAGGCGGACGTCCACCCCGCGCAGCTCCAGCTCGATCTTCGCCTCGGTCTGCGACGGTGGGGAGAAGCCGCCGAGGAGGTGGCCCGTCATCTCGACGAGGATCACCTGGGCGCGCCGGACGTCCAGGTTCTTGAAGTCCTTCGCGAGCACCTTCGCGAAGAGCTCGGCGAGCGCGCCGGAGAGCTCGACTCCCGTGGGCCCGCCACCGGCGACGACGAACGTGAGCGTCCCGTCGTCGGCGCGCGTCGGGTCCGAGTTGGCCTCCTCGAACCGGCGGAGCACCGTGCTGCGGATGCGGGTGGCGTCGGCGAGGGTCTTGAGCGGCAGCGCGTGCTCCATGACGCCCGGAACCCCGAAGTCGCTGCTCACCGCGCCGGCGGCGAGGACCAAGTAGTCGTACGGGATCGGTGGGCCGTGATCCACGAGCACCTCGCGCCGATCGAGGTCCACCCCGCGCACCGTCGCCATGCGGGTCTCCACGTTGAGATCGCGCTGCACGATGCCGCGGGTGCTGGGTGCGATGTCTTCCGGCGCGAGCCCTGCCGTCGCGACCTGGTAGAGCAGCGGCGAGAAGGTGTGGAAGTTGTGCTGATCGACGATCGTGACGTCGACCGGTGCGCGCGCGAGCGCCTTCGCCGCGGTGATGCCACCGAAGCCGGCACCGACGATGACGACATGCGGCAGCTTCATCGCCGCGAACGGTACGCCGTCCTCGCGAAGAATTGACAAGGGTCGTACCGGCCCGCTCCGGTCACTACCGGGACAAACCCGAATAGTGCTGTCGCTATGTTGCCCCCGGAGACAGCGGAAGGTCGGGAGCGTGGGACGGAGCATGGTGTCGGCGCGTGCGTGGCGCGGCGTCGTACTGGGTGCGGCAGTGCTCGGTCTCAGCGCGTGCGGGGTGGGGACCTGGAGCACCAACTCCTCGCCGTCGCCGATCCGCGCGGTCCACGCCGCGCTGCTGCACAACGGCAAGATCCTGCTCGTGGCCGGCTCGGGGAACGACCGTGACGCGTTCGCCGCGGGCACCTTCAAGACGAGCGTCTGGGACCCCACCGCGAACACGTTCACATCGGTCGACACCCCGTGGGACGCGTTCTGCGCGGGTCATGCCCAGCTAGCCGACGGCCGGCTGCTCGTGGCGGGGGGCACCGCCGGATACGAGCAGCCGTCGACGAGCAACACGTTCTCCGGAACCCGCAAGGCGTACACGTTCAACCCCGACACGAACCAGTACGAGCGCGTCGACAACATGGCCATCGGCCGCTGGTACCCGACGCTCGTCACGCTCGGCGACGGCTCCGTGCTGGCGGTCGCCGGCCAGGATGCCACCGGCAAGCTGACGTCGACCTCGCAGATCTTCGACGGTGGTAGCTGGAGCGCCAACGCGCAGCCACCCGTGCGCGACGACCTCACGCCGGGCGCGACCCAGGGCTGGCCGCTCTACCCCGGACTCCATCTCCTCGCCGACGGCCGCCTCTTCTTCTCCGGCTCGCACACGTTCGGCACCACCATGCCGCCGGGGATCTGGAACCTCGCCGACAACACGATGCACGGCGTCACCGGGATCCCGGACCTCGGGCACACCGATCACGCGATGAGCGTGCTGCTCCCGCCCGCGCAGGACCAGAAGGTCATGATCATCGGCGGGGGCCGGGACAACGGCACGCTCTCCACCGACACCACCGCGATCATCGACCTCAACCAGCCGAACCCGCACTACACGCAGGCCGCGAGCCTCGACGTCCACAAGATGTACGTGAGCGCGGTGATCCTGCCCGACCGCACGGTGCTCGAGACGGGTGGTGAGCAGAAGGAGCGCCAGTACGGCACCAGCTACGTCTACTCCGCCCAGATCTACGACCCGCAGACGGGCATCTGGACGAAGGCGAAGGACTCGACGGTCCCGCGCGGCTACCACTCCTCCGCGATCCTCCTCCCCGACGGTCGCGTGGCCACGTTCGGCAACAACCCGGCCGACAACAGCTTCGAGCTCCGCATCGAGATCTACTCGCCGGAGTACATGACGAGCACGGACCGGCCCGCGATCACGGACGTCACGAACGACATGAACTACGGCGGCAGCTACGCGATGACGGCAACGTCCGCGACGCCGATCAAGAACGTGTCGTTGATCCGCCCGATGGCCGTCACGCACTCGCTCGACGCGAACCAGCGCCTCGTCGACGTCCCGTTCACCACCAACCGCGACGGCAGCCTCCAGCTGTCGCTCACCGGCAACCCGAACCTCGCTCCCCCGGGCTGGTACATGCTCTTCGCCACCGACCAGGCCGGCATCCCGTCGGTCGCGTCATGGGTTCACGTCGGGGCCTCCCAGCCGCAGGCCACGCCGAGCATCGGCTCCGGCTCGCCGGCTCCGGGCCCGGCTCCCGAGCCGCCGACCCAGCCCGGCCCCACCGGCGGCTGATCGCTTCGGGCGGTCCGTGGCGGGCGACCGGCACGCAAGGGTGGATTGGGGGCAGACTCGGCTGCATGCGAACCAATGCCACTGAGCTCGTCGGCATCGACCTGCCGATCTTCGCCTTCAGCCACTGCCGCGACGTCGTGGCCGCGGTGACCAACGCCGGGGGATGCGGGGTGCTCGGCGCCGTCGCGCACAGCCCCGAGCAGCTCGACATCGACCTGAAGTGGATCGAGGACGAGGTCAAGGGCAAGCCGTACGGCGTGGACCTGCTCGTGCCCGAGAAGTTCGTCGGCGCGGACGAAGGCGGGCTCGACCGCGACGCACTCGGCGCGCTGCTGCCCGCGGAGCACCAGGCGTTCCTCGCCGATCTCCTGAAGCGCTACGAAGTCCCCGAAGCGCCCGACGACATCGACCTCGGCCGCGGCGTCGGCGGGATGCGCGTGGACCCGAAGAGCATGGCGCCGCTGCTCGACGTGTGCTTCGCGCACAAGCCGGGTCTCGTCGCTTCCGCGCTCGGTCCCCCGCCGGCCCACTTCCTCGAACGCGCGCACAGCGCGGGTCTCCCGGTCGCCGCGCTCGCGGGGAACGTCGAGCACGCGAAGCGTCACGCGGCCGCAGGCGCGGACCTGATCGTCGCGCAGGGCACCGAGGCCGGTGGGCACACCGGGATGATTGCGACGATGGTGCTCGTCCCGGACGTGGTCGACGCGGTCGGGCCCTTGCCCGTGCTGGCCGCAGGCGGGATCGCGTCCGGCCGCCAGCTCGCCGCGGGCATGGCGCTCGGGGCGGACGGTGCGTGGTGCGGGTCGGTGTGGCTGACGACCGAAGAGGCCGAGACGCCGCCCGAGGTGAAGGAGAAGTTCCTCGCCGCGGGCCCGGGCGACACCGTGCGGTCCCGCTCGATCACCGGCAAGCCCGCCCGGATGCTGCGCACGTCCTGGACGGACGAGTGGGAGCGGACCGACGGCCCCGGGCCCCTCCCGATGCCGATCCAGCCGCTGCTCGTCGGCCCGGCGCTGCAGCGGATCTACCGCGGCGCGGGCAAGGAGGGTTCGGGTGCGCAGCAACTCGCGACCTACTTCGTCGGCGAGGTCGTCGGCCGCATGAACACCGTCATGCCGACCCGGCGCGTCGTGCTCGAGATGATCGAGGAGTTCATCGACGCGGTGCAGCGCCTCGACGAGCTCATCGACGACGACTAGCTCGAGGCTCGCGGTCGGCACCACACCACGACGGCCCGCCGGGCCCGGTCCGCGGGGGTGCCGTCACCGAGCTGCTTCGCCGCGCGCGGGTAGCGCTTGAGATACGCGTCGACCAGTGGCGCGATCGCGTCGAGATCGTTGCGACCCTCGACCGCTCGAGCCCGCATTGGGAGCCAGCGCCCGCGCACGAGCACGTCGAGATCCCCATCGGCGAGGAAGTTGCGCCACCACGTCTTCGTCTCCGGCCGCCCGACCATGATCACGACGTCATCACCCAGCCGGGCGTACTGCGTCGGTGTCGTGATCTGCTTCCCCGAACGGCGCCCCGTGTACCGGACGAGGTCGACCGAGCCGGAGAGCACCCGGTGAAACGGCGAGCGCAACACCGCGCCCACGAACGCATTGCCGATCTTCATGCCGGGAGTCTGCGGACTGTCCGACGGTCCCGCCAGGGCCGATGGCCCCTGTTCCGGTGGGTGCCCCTCTACGTGAATCGCCCGCGGGCAAGCGAAGCCCTAGTCGACGTCCGGGGGACGGATGAAGCTGCTCCAGCGAGCTGCCGCGACGCTGGTCTGGTGATGAATGTCCGCGGATGAGAGGGAGCCACCCAAGGCACGCGCCTCGATGAAGGCGCAGGCAACGGAGCTTTCGTCGGCAAAGCCTGCGGCGCGTGATGCGAGATCCCTGAGATCTTCCGCGCCGGGTGTCGTCGAGATCGGCGAGTCGTCTGCGCCGCCAGTCGTCTCCGACCCGTCGTCTCCCGCAACCACGAGGTCCAGTTCCGTGCGACAGCCATCAACCAGCTTGCGCAGCGTTGCGTCCCAGGGAGTGAGAGACCAGGCTGCGAGTCGCTGCCATGCCACCCGATCAGCCCTGAACCATTCGAGGATCTCTTCGGTCTTCGCGCTACTCGGTCCGGTGACCGACTGCCAGACGACACCCAGGCCGTGTGGACCCGTTTCGATCTCGCGCTCGTTCCAGACTTTCGTTGCCACGGCGGCGAACTCAGTGACGACGGTCAGCTGTTGCCGCCAGATCCGTGCATCGCGAACGGAGTCCGTGTCGACGAACAACGGGCGGGCCCAGTCGGCGACATAGGGCACGACCCCACTGAGCCCGGTCCCGTCCTCCGTCGCGAGATCAAGCGTCGTGGTCAATTCATTGAGGTCGCTGCTCAGGAGCCGGCTCGTGGTGCTGAGCAGGGACTTGTCAAGGCTGCGCGTCACCGAGTGCTTGATGGGTCTGCTGAACCCGGCGGCGGGTGGTGGCGTGATCGCCTCGATCATCCGGACCTGGCAGGCATAGGCGAGAGCGAGGTTCCACTCGACAACGTGGTCGGGGTCGCGCCAGATGGCGTTCCCGACCCGAGCGCGAAATCGGCGTATCGCTGAACCGATGCGCCACCGCGCGTAGGCGAGGGGCCAACTCGCGGTAGGTCCTTCCCCGTTGCGAAGCCGATCCCACTTGATGCCGTCCAATATGCCGAGCGCCGCGTGCCGTCGGTTGAAGCGCACCCGGCTCCAGGGCATCACGCGGTCGACCAGCTCCCGCCGCGACGCCAGCCGCCACCACATCCAGAGCACGTTCCAGTAGCGCTGGTTTGCGAGCGTGTGGCGCATGAGCAACAACGAGACGTCGCTCCAGCGGGCGGCCGCCTCTGCGGCCGTAACCTCACCCGCGGCGAACCTCCACCGACGACGCCACCATCGCGTCTTGCGGACGGCGGCTTCGCTCAGCCCGCGGAGCTCGGTTCGATCTTCGGGGGTCATCGCGTCCCACCCGGCGATCCAGTGCTCGACGTAGGAAAGTCGAACTGACGCGACAAAGAGCGCGTCGTCGTTTCGGGGCGCGCGGTGCACCCCACGCAGCGCCCACTTGACGGAGTCGATCGCAGAATCCGTCGAGACGAGCTCGGCACTGGAATCGCCCTTCAGGATCTTCTCGTCAACCGTTCCGAGCGCCCGCTCCCACAGTATTTGTGCGCCGAGGATCAGGACGAGCACGTTGGACGGCTCTTCGTTCACCGCCGCCCGGAGCTTGCCGAGCGCATCGTCGGGTTGGTTGCCGTCGTCATCGTGGTTGCCGGCGTCATAGCTCCGCAGGCCGGAACGTGACGTCCAGGCCAACCACCTTGGTGTCCTGGTCCGCACCGAGTCGCGATCTGCGAGGTCAAGGTAGAGCTGGTAGGCAGCCTCGGCCGCCGCGTCTTCGTACGAGTCTCCCTCGACGGTGAACACCGTGAACGGGGCTCCGGTTCGCGTGACCGATGCACGGATCGCTACGGAGCATCGCTTCGTGCCTTCATTTCGGAAGGCCTTGCCCGTCACCGAGAAACCCGTGACCGGGTTCAGGGCGTTCATGAGAGCCGTCACGATCTGCGCGAGCCAACCCTGGGTTCCGTCGGCCGACGCGAGCGCGCTGATCACCACGGCATGCACTTCGCCCGGCGCGCCCGCGCTTGGCGGGACCCCGGCGCGGGCAAGCGTCTCGCGCATGATCTCCGCCAGTGCCGTCCGAGCCTGGTCATCGGTGGGCGGGGAGATGTCGCCCACTTCGACGGGCCCCGCGCGTCGCTCCGCGCGCCACAGGGCGAATTGCCGGAGCGCAAGGCAGAGCAGGAGCAGCTGTCCCGCCGCCAGTCCGAGCACGAGCTGCGAGCTCGGTGGATCTCCGAGGTTCACCGGCTCGTCCGTGAAGACCTCGACAAACCGGCTCAACGCATCCTCGGTCGCGGCGTAGAACCGATCGGAGACCGTCGCAGGTTGCAGGTCTCGCAATGCCGCGACCGCGCAAACGCGATCAGCTTGGGCGCGTCGTTGCGCGGCCTTGTCATCGGCGGCTGCCTCCTTGGCGTCGCGGAGCGCCTTGTACCGCTCGACGCCGGCGGCATGATCGATTCGCGCGATGCGTCCTGCCCTACGGCATGCCGCAGTGATCGTGATGTTGGAGCTCGCCGAGGTGGGCTGAGTCTCGTCCCAGATGAGATAGCCGAGTGTCGTCAACGGGAGCGCGGCGGCCACCACGATCGTCAACCACCGGATCGTGCGAGTGCGCATCCTTGCCCTGCCGTTGCCTGCCTGCGTACCTGCTCGGACCCTAGGCCGAACCGAGAGTTGGCTCAACCGCGAAGTGGGCGGGCCGGCTTACGGGGACGTCGGGTCGGCGGAGCCGGTCCGCTGCTGCTCCTGCCGGAGCTGCGCGTTCTGCTGACCGACGACCGACTTCGCCTGGTTGATCGGGTCGGTGATCCCGTTGCCCACGTCCACCTGACCCGAGGGCGAGACCGCGGTCGTGTTGGACGTGCCCGCGCCGGTGCCGGTTCCGCTCCCGCCGCTCGATCCGCCGCTGCTGCACGCGGCCAGTCCGAGGACCGCGGTGAAGCCGATGACGATGAGCGCACGTCGCATGAGATGGAGGTCGGCGCGCGGTGGCCGATTCCTTGAACGCGGGCAGTGATCACACCTACCCGGGACCGTGGCCGGCGGTGGCGACCCACCGAAGGCAGGGATACCGTCCCGGTCGTTACCCCGTCCGGGCGGAGCAACGGGACGGGAGTCGGGCAGGGCAGGCCGCGCGGGCGGGGCCTCCTTTGGAATCGGAGGGCGATGATGACGATCGGGACGAGGACACGTCGGGGATCGGTGCGCCAGGCTCTTGGTGTGACCGCGGCAGCCGCGTTCACGCTCGTGGTAGTAGCGGTCGCGCCGACGACGGCCGGCGCGACGTGGCCCGGGAGCAACGGCCGCATCGCGTTCGACCGCAGCACCGACACCACTTCCCAGATCTGGAGCATGAACGGCGTGACAAACGGTCACGGCGTTCAGCTCACGCACCTGGGAAGCAACGACTCACCGAGCTACTCGCCGAACGGTGGGGTGATCGCGTTCGACAGCGACCGTACGGGCGTGCCTCAGATCTGGCTCATGGGGGCCGGCGGCGGGGATCAGCGCAACATCAGCCCGGACGGCAACTGCTCGGTGTACCCGTCGTTCTCGCAGAACGGGCGGAGCATCGTGTTCGTCCACTACCCGGACACCACCTGTACCGGGAACCCCGACCTCTGAACGGTGCGACGCGACGGCACCGATCCCGCGCAGCTGACGAACACCCCGTCGGAGCGCGAGCTCCTGCCGTCGTACTCCCCCGACGGCCAGAAGATCGTGTTTGCGAGCCACACCAGCGCGGCCGGGAGCTTCGCGGTGTGGACAATCAACGCGAACGGCACCGGCCGCACCCGCATCACGCCGCGCTGGCGGGACGCGTCGTTCCCGGATTGGTCCCCCGACGGCACCGCCATCGTCTTCGCGACCAACGCCGACAAGCCCGACTCGAACATCTACATCTGGGACGACAGCCTGCGCATCACCCGCGTGCTGCCCAACCCCGTCGGCTACGACAACACCGCGCCGAAGTGGTCACCCGACGGCAAGCAGATCCTCTTCACCAGTAACCGCAGAGGCGACCAGCTGGATCTGTACAGCGTCCGGCTGTCGAACCACGCGGTTCGTAGGCGCGGCACTGCGACGCGCGACACCCAGGAGTTCCTGAGCAGCTGGCAGGCGCGTCCGTAGGCGGTGTAGGTGGATGCCCGTCAGAAGCGATCAGCTCTCGCTCACCGTGGTGTCGAGGTATCGAAGTTTGAACGCCGCGGCCCAACGCTTGAGCGAGTCGATTCCCTGGGCGGTAGAGACCAGGTCTTCGTAGCTGCAGTGCCGCAGCAGATCCGTGTCGAGAAGTTGTCTCCGCACGCCGTCGATCGCCTGATCGGCGCCTGGATCGTCTTCGAGCCGCAGGACGATGACATGGGCGTGGTTCCAGAGTTTGGTGTTCTGGAGGAGCCGGGCGGCGAGCATCGTGTTGCGCCAGAGCTGGTTCGTGCTTGATCGCTTCAGTTCATTGGCGGATCCACGCTGGAACCAGCCGGAGTTGTCGGTAGCGTCACGGTAGGCGTCGGTCACTTCGTACTCACGCTGCGAGAAGGGCTCGGTGTACTTCGTCTCGACCGCTAGAAAGCCGCGCTCGCCGATCGCGGTCACGTAAGAGACGAATGCGTCGAACGCGGTGCGGTCACCGAGGCCGAGTTCGGTTGTCCTTGCGGGCCCCGGGCTCCATTCGCATTCGACGGTTTCGACGAGCGCTATGTCCAGATCCAGGGCGTCGCGAAGGAGATCGGCGAGCTCGAGTCGGGGACGCAGTGCCCCGAAGATGTTGAAGCTCAAGGGCATCGACGAGAGCATGTTTCGCGTCAGTCGGACCTGGTCGATGCTGCCACCTTGGGCTTGTACCACCGGAACGCGCCGCCGGGCGTAGCTCGCCGCGACTGGATCCAGAAAGTTGAGGTCCGGTCGCTCCTGAACGGCTTGCTCGGAGAGCAGACTGCCGACCGGACGGGATCCACCCTTGCGGACCACGAAGCCGTGTTCCGCGTGAAGTTCGTGTTCGCGGTACCAGCTCTGCAGCCTTCGGTACTTGGCTGTACGCGCTGGTTCACCCCGCACACTGAGCCGCAAGTCGTTCCAGGCTCTCTGGAGCTCACTCATCGGCGCGGCCTTCCACCCCCATCGACAAGGAGGTCTCCTGGGCAGGTTGTCCCAAACAGTCGGGCGCGTTCACGGCTTGCAACATCCGTGGCGGCTACGCAGACGTAGACGTAGACGCGACCCCGGAGAGGGTCGTCATAGTCTCGATCATCGTGCGCACGTCGTCGAGGAGTGACTGCTTGTAGGGTCCCGCGAGCTCGTCTAGCGCCCGAGGAACGTCGATGCCCGCACCGATGATCCGCGCGGCGGTCGGTCCCAGCAGTGGCTTGATCGAGAGATGGGGCCCGTCGATGGACGCGGCCGCCGGATAAAGAATCCCTGCTCGTCGCTGGTCGTCGCCGTGACCGAGGGCGTAGGCGTAGAGGAAGGTCTGGTAGATGTCGGCCGTCGAGATCTTGCGAAGGTCGTAGGTCTTGTACTTGATGTCGAATGGGACGGATCGGCCGGTCGATCCGTCGGTGATGACGAGGTCCGGGGTGAGCGTGCTGTAGGAACGACCGGTGTCGTCGTTGCGTACTACGGCGCGGAGTTGATGCTGTGCCGAGACGTCCAGGGAGGTGCCCTGGAGCGCTTCGTGGACGAGGCGAGTCACGAAGCGTTCGAAGACCGCGTTCATGTTGATCAGGAATGCCGAGACACTGCCGGCCGAGACGTCGAAGAGATCGTCAAAGGCGAGCCCGCGCAGGACCAGCTTGGCGAGCTCGTGCGCTGGTCGGTACCGCTCGTTGCGTCGGTCGTAACGAATGATGCGCTCATACCAGGACGCGTCAGTGCTCGTCGGGTGGCACAGCTCGTCGAGCACGCCTGCAAGGCGGGCGACGGCGAAGCGAATGTCGGTTTCGCTGATCCGGCGGCGAGCGCGGCTGAGCGCGGCTGCGACGAGTTGGTTGATTGGTGTGTCACCGTCGTATTCATCGAAGTGGCACTCGAGCCGGTCGAGTTGACCGAATCGGCGCAGGAACTGGTCGCGGTAGCGGAGGCGACCGCGGAGTACTTCGAGAGAATCGTCAGTCGTCCGGTAGTCGCGGAGGAGCCCGTCGCGGATCAGCGCCTCGGTCTCTTGCGCGAGGAGGAGGCAGATGAGGTCGAAGAGGTCCTTGCCGTCGGCGGGGAGGGGGCGGTCGGTGGGGAGACGGCGCAGCATGCTGACGCCGCTGGCGTACTCGAGCATGCGCAGGACTCGCAGCGATCCGCCGGCCAGCTTGGGGACAACACGGACGTCGACGTGGCTGAACCGGACGACACCCACCCACGACGACGCGCTGACGTCGAGGGTGCCGTCGGCCATCCATCTGGCGTCGAGTCGAACCCCGTCCTGGCCACTCATGAACCGATCGGCGAGCTGCTCGTCGGCTTCGGTGGGCGGCGGCGCCGCGACGCGTCGCTGCTGGTATTCCCCCAGCTCGATCACGACACGCGCGGTGACTGGGCCCGTCATATCGAGGCGTTGGCGCCGAAGTGATCTGCGAGCGCGGCGCAGAGCGCCTCCGGATCGTCGATCACGGCCGCGGGACGCTGCGTTGTGGCATCAATGACGTCGGAGCCGAGCAGGCCCGCGAGTTCGGCATAGTCCTCGTAGAGATATTCCTGCAAAAGCGGGAGGAGCTCGTGGCGGAACACGGCTGCGAACGCTTCGGGCGTTTCGAGGGGCAGACCGTCGTCGAAGAACAGCGCGTGCCCGACTTGCTTCTCGCGGCCGACGCGGGCGCGCACTCGGTCGTTCAGGTTCTCCAAAAAGACGTCAAGGGCAAGAGATCCCGCGGTCGCGCCGACCAGCGTCTGACTGTCGGGCAGGAGCTCCACGAACGTGAACCGTCGTCGTAGCGCGGTGTCGAGGAGATGGATGCTGCGGTCTGCGGTGTTCATCGTGGCGATGATCGAAACGTTGGCGGGGACGGAGAACTCGTCCCCGCTCTGCGGAAGGCGCACCGTGAGACCACGCTTGTCCTTCTCGATCAGCGTGATGAGCTCACCGAAGATCTTCGGGATGTTGCCCCGATTGATCTCGTCGATCAGCACGACGTAGCGCCGATCGGGGTCGGCCGCCGCCGCGGCGCAGACCTCTTTGAATACACCGTCAGTCAGCACGAGGTCGAGACCACCGGCTGCCGACGCACGCGGTCGGAAACCCTCGACGAAATCCTCGTAGGTGTACGAGGGGTGAAACGTGATGCGTGTGAGTCGCTGGATGCTCGGCTCGGCGAGGACACCAATACTGGGATCGCGGTTGAGAAGAAGCCCCAGCAGCCGGTCGGCCTCGATCGTCGTGAGCCCGAACAGGGTCCCCTGACAACGATTCCGGACCGGCTCGCTATCCGCGAGGACGGCGTCCGATTGCAGCTCGCTCCAGGTGGGCCCTTCGCTGACCTCAGCGACGGACTCGAGGGTCAAGGCCGACTCTGCGGGGGCGTCAGGGTCATACTCGGTCGTGACCCGAGCAAGCGCGACGACACGCTGCGTCGGAGAGGACTCGTACCCAACGACGAGATCGCCGGCTCGCACCTGCGGGTAGTTCCGCTTGAGTCGACCGTAGGAATAGTCGACTGAGCCATCGACGGCGAGCTGCGACCACGACCAGTGCGATGGGTTCGCCACCATGAACCAAACCTGGCGACTTTGGTCTCGTCCCATACTGAAGCGCCGTTCACCATCGGCGAAGCGCGTCTCGTCACCGAGCAGCGCCGCTGCGTCAGACGAGGCGCTTCCACCGCTCAACAGCCACACTGCAGCTCGGCGTGCCGCGTACGTCTTGCCCGTGCCCGGCGGCCCGTAGAGGATGACCTGGCCTCGCCGACCAAGCGCGTTCTCGATCTCACAGTAGAGGGGATCAACCTCGACCGCTGGTGGCGGAGCCTGCGACCCGGTGATGGCCTTGAACAACGGGCCCGAGACCTTCGACACGGTGGTAGTTCCCCAGGCCTTCACGGGATCGATCGACCTCGCAGCCGTGGTGTCCCAATCCACACCGAGCGTGTGGCGATACTCAGGCCGGTCCTGCCGCCACACGTACCCGGCATCGTTGATAGTCCCGATCGCGAGCACTTCGGAGATCCCGCGGTTGGCGATCACCCGATCACCTGGCTCCAGCTCCATCAAGGTCCACAACTCATTGGCCTTGCGACTGACCTGTCCTTCGTTTCCGTTGTACGGGTAGTGCTCACGAAACGCGTCGCGAAACGCCTCCTTGCTCGCGAACTGCGTGAGGTCTCCGACCTCGTCCCACCCCATGCAGATGAAGCTCTCGTCTAAGCACTCAGGCCAGTGAGCCGCGCTCTCACCCGGTGCGATCTTGACCACGCGCTGGGCAATACGAGGATCTGCCCAGTGATAGAGGAACTGCCCAAGCTTCTGGGTCGTGAGACCACTCAGCGCCGCTTCAGCCCGAAGTAGCGAAAGGAGGTGACGATTCGCGTCCACCGTCGACCACTGCAGCGCCGGGTCCCCCAACGCTTGGAGAAAGTGCTCCAGATGGGTTTTCGACATTACGGGCAGGAACGCGTCCGGGAAATACATGTACAGCGCCTTGGTACGCAGAGCCGCTGCACCCTTGAGCGCATCAATGCCGTCCAACTCATCGAAACGTCCCGCCTCCGCCCGAGCGAAGAGCTCGACGAAGCCGGCTCGCACCGCAAGCCACGCCTCCTCGACCGACGCATACTTCTTCGGGAACCGCCACGTTCCATCCGCAGCACGAAATATCAGATGCTTGCTCGCCTGGCCACCACTCATGCTGCCAACGACCCGAGTCTTGAACTCGAGCCACCAACACACCGTGCCGCCCTCAACCGTTTGACCGAGCGCGTACGACTCGACCGGCATCACGTCCCACGCTTCGCGTGGGAACAGCGCAACGAACTCTTGGCGGAGCGCCTCAGCTTCGGCGGCTCGGGACTCGACGGTGCCCTTGTCCCAGGTAGCAATCGCGCTCGCGAGCGACTTTCTGGATGGCGTATCGGTCACCGGTGTGTTCCAACTCGATCGCGCGCCACGGCCGGAACAACGCACGCGTCGAGCATTCCCGCCACACCGACCCTCGAGCTCAAGAGCCCGAAGATACCGGGTAGGTAGCCCTCCGAGCCCGAGCGGATGGTCAACCAACTACCCCCACGTCCGTTCGTGAAGGCACCCTCGTTCCTCGGAACCTCATCTTTGGGTGCCGCGATGCCCCGGTGGATCCTCAATTTGGCCTCGGGTCCAAGCCAAGTGTCCCACTGTCGCGTGAGCTCGCCCGGCGCTCGCGCTCGACGTCAGCCATCGGCGATCTGCTCCCCGCTGAAGTGCTCGCGGACGTAGGTCGAGGCGTCAGGCTCGGGCATCGCCCGGGTTGAGTTGTTCATGCGAGCGAAGAACACTCGGTCATCCTTGCTCGTCTTCGCCCAAACCGGTACCGAGGACTTCGCCACGTCGATGCGGCACACCTCGCACGCGTCGTGCAGCACGATCCGCGCTCGGGTGCGCATCACGGCCGGGTGTCCGATAGCACCGATCAGATGCGTCGTCAGCCAGTTGACGAACCCGTCGCCGTTACGAGGCCTCACCAGCTCGTAGTCCTGATCCAGCCCCACGGTGACGCGGTCGGGACCTACCCCGATCAACAGCGATCCGCCGTTGGTGTTCAGGAACCCGGCGACGGTCTTGACGATCGCGTCCTCCATCGCCTTGCTCTTCTTCGCCTCGCGGACGTCCCACCGCGCCGAGGACTTGAACTCGACCGCGGCGTCCTCGTCGTTCTCGATCAGCTCCTCGACCGTCCGCAGCGCCGTGCCTCCGGGAAGCCCGAGCTGCGCGGCCACCAAGGCCGCGAACTCCGCATCGACCCGGATCCGCTCCACCACCTCCGCCGTCATCGTGTCCAGCGCGACCCGCGCTACGACCGTCCCGACTGCAGGGGCAGCAACCGTCCCCTCCCCCTCGTACACGGTCGAACCGTCGTCGCCGTACGACGTGATCACGTGGTCGAACACCGCCTGCACCTTGGCGTCGAACACAACAGGCGGATACGGGTCGGCCGGGAGATCCTCGTCGAGCACATCACGGATCGCGGTGCGGACGTCCGCCACCGTCGACGCCTTGCGCCGCCAATCCAGCACCAGCTTGTCGTGCAGGTGGGTCAGCAACCGCTTCGCACTCCCCCGCACTACCTCCACCTCGGCCGCGTCGAGCACGGGCTCCGGCTTGGTGAGCAGGTCGAAGATCGCGAGCTCCTCTTCGCTCATGTCCTCGACGACCGCGCGGCGTTCCTCGGCACTCAGGTCGTTCGAGAGTGCGATGAGCCGGCGGAGGTACTCGTCGATGTTGATGCTGCCGGCGTTGTACTGCTCGATCAGCGCCTCGATGCGATCCACCAGCTCGTAGCGCGTCGGGTTGCGGCGAGCCGCGCCGATCGCCCGTTGACGCAACAGCGCGGCGAGCCGCTCGGCCTCGGAGCGCTTCCGGCCGGCGAAGCGCCGGGACAACTCGTCGAAGTCGATCTTCGACAGGTCGATCAGCGGGTCCGGCTCGCTCCCCTCGGCCGCCGCCCGGATCACGTACTCCTCGGCCCCCACCGATCGGTCCAGCAGCTCGTCGACGGCGTCGGCGACGGCCTCGATGTCGGGCCGCGGCCCCCGTGCGATCTCGGCGATCCGTTCGGCCAGCAGCCGGATGACGGCGACCATCGCCTGGTAGGTCGACGCCGACGGGTCCGGCAGCACCGCCTTGAACAGCTTCCGCGCGTGGCGGGCCGCGGTGAGGAACTCGGTGCGCACCTCGTCGTCGGCCAACAGCGTCTCCACGGCGGCGTCTCGCAGCGCGATGAACGCGAAGCCCGACGCAGCCCGCAGCTCGTCGAGGTCGATGTCGTAGCGCTCGCACAGCTCCACCACCTCCGCCACCGCCTCACCCAGCGCGGCGACCAACGCGGCCTTGTCCTGAATCGGTGAGTCCACCTCCGCGTTCGCGGCCCCGTAGATCGCGAGCGCCTTCTCCAGATCGCGAAAGACGCCGATGTAATCGACGATCAGCCCGTTGTCCTTCTCCGGGAAGACCCGGTTCGCCCGCGCGATCGTCTGCATGAGCGTGTGGTTGCGCATCGGCCGATCGAGATAGATCGTCGACACGCTCGGCGCGTCGAAACCGGTCATCCACATCGCGCAGACGAACACGATCCGCAGCGGATCGGCCTCGTCCTTGAACTTCTCGTCGAGCTCCTCGGTGTTCATCCGCTGCCGGTGCGGCTTGATGTCGAGGCCGTGCCGCTCGAGCTCGGCAATCTCGTTCTGGCCCTGGCTCACGACCACCGCCATGTCGGTGGACTCCATCAGCTCGATCCGACTCGCGAGCCACGGACGCTCCAGCTCCGGGAGCGCATCATGCTGCGCGCGCAGCTCGGCGAGATAGGCGGGCCATTCCTCCTGGACGAGGTCGTACATCCGGACCGCGGCGGCCTTGTCGATCCCCACGTACATCGCCTTGCCCGCGAAGCCCCGGCCGACGAAGTGGCGCACGAGATCCCGGGCGACGGTCCGGAGACGTTCCGGCCGGGTGATCAGCGCGTACTCCCGAGCGAAGCGCTGGACGAGCCGGCCCTCCGCGCCCTCGTCGAGCTCGGCCTCCTCGAGGATCTCCGTGAGCTCGTCGGCAAAGCGATCGTTGACGAGCTGGAGCTCCGGGATCCGGTTCTCGTAGTAGAGCGGGACGGTCGCACCGTCGGCGATCGCGTCGCGGAAGTTGTAGATGCTCACGTAGTCGCCGAACTCGCGGCGGGTCATCTCCTCGCCCACGACGAGTGGCGTCCCGGTGAACCCCATGAACGACGCGTTCGGCAGCGCCCGGCGCATGTTGAGGGCGAGCGTGTCGTACTGACTGCGGTGCGCTTCGTCGGTGATGACGATCACGTCGTCCCGCTCGGACAGCACCGGCATCGTGGTTTCGTCGCCGCGGGTCCGGAACTTGTGGATGAGTGTGAACACGTACCGGTGGTCCGCGCGAAGCAGCTCGCGTAGATGCTCGGAGGACTCGGCGTGGACCGAGGCCTCCTTGGAGATGACGCCCGCGTCGGCGAACTCGCCGTGGAGCTGCTCGTCCAGCTCGATGCGGTCGGTGACCATCACGAACGTCCACGCGCCAGGCAGCCGGCGCAACACCTTCTGGGTGAACCACAGCATCGAGAGGCTCTTACCGGAGCCCTGGGTGTGCCAGAACACCCCGAGGCGGGTGTCGCCCTCCGCCCGGATCCGGTGCAGCTTCTCGATCGCCGCGTTCACACCAAGGACTTGGTGGTTGCGCGCGACGTGCTTGACGAGCCCGCGGGGCCGTTCGATGTAGACGACGAAGTTCTCGATCAAGTCGAGCAGCCGATCGTGCGCGCACGTCCCGCGGATCGCGGTCTCGAGCGCGACGACGCCACGGGTGCCGTCGGCGTCGATGACCTTCCAATCGCCGAAGAACTCCCAGGTGGCGTAGGTGGCACCCACCTTCGCCTCCGAGCCGTTGGACAGGATCACGAACCCGTTCGGCCAGAACAGCTGCGGAACGGTGTCGCGGTAGTCGGTCAGGTTCTCGTCGTAGGCGGCCTTCGCCGGACGGTTCGGCTCCTTGAACTCTGCAAGCACCAGCGGGATCCCGTTGACGAACAGGATCGTGTCGGCCCGGCGCTTGTGCAGATCACCGGCGAGCCACACCTGCGATGCCGCGAGCCAATCGTTGTTCGTCGAGTCGTTGAAGTCGACGTAGCGGACGGTTGCGTAGTCCGGCTTCCCGCTGCCGTCCTGCCACTCGGCGCGGTAGCCGTCGCGCAGCAGCTCGTGGACCTCACGGTTGGCCCGGGTCGCGTCCATGAGCCCGCGATCCTTGGCGATTGCGGCCAGCGCCTCCTCGCGGACGCTCTCGGGGACCGACGGGTTGAGATTGCGGAGCGCGTCACGCAGGCGGTGCGTGAGGATGACATCGTGGGTCGAGTCCCGACCGAGCGTGCCGTCGGGTCCAAAGGACTCGGAGTACGCATCGACGACGGTCCACCCGAGCTCCGCAAGCAGCTCCAAAGCCGGGCGCTCGACCAGCTCGACTTCGGTGTACCGGCGCGGATTCACGCCACTGCTTCCACCAGCGCGTCGAGACCCAGCTCCGACACATCGATCTGCCCGGTAACGAGCTTGGGAAGGACGAGGTCGCGAATGGATTCCAGCGCATGGTTCTGCGGTACAAGCCGCCGAGCATCGAGGAGAAGTGGCGCGACCACTTCACCGAACGCGCCCGCGAGGGTCGTGGGGGGCTGCCGGATTCGCATCTCGCTCAGCACACCAGACCATTTCGCATATGGAATCGTGCTGCCGGTTGAGTGCGCCGCGGCATACGCGACCGTTCCCGGCTCGGCCAAGGTCATCGTTGCGAAGTGGTAGTGGTTCCGAGCTGGTCGCAGCACGAAACAGGTGGATCGGGTGACACCACGGAAGGGCGCGACGCAGACCTTGTGGAAGTAAGCACGCATTGCGCCGAACAGCACGTCACCCGCTTCGAAGAGGCGAAGACTGCTCGCGGCCTCCGAGCCCGGCCGAAATGACCGCAGAGTCACGGACTTCGCATCGATCGAGTCGATGGGAACGTACGGCAACGCCACGGTTTCGTCCGAGGGCTTGACCGATACACGCACCTCCTCAGCAATCGCGCCCAACGGCACGATTTCCCAGGCATCGGGAATCGGGCCGAGCGGCGAGTCGACGAATGTCGCGTCCTCGTGACCGGGGAAGCGGAAATGGACGAACCACTCCCGGTAGATCGCCTGCGCCATCTGCTCCAACAACTCGACCCGTCGCCAGTTGTTCTCGATCAGATCATCGATCGCTCCGAGAGTCGTCGCCGCGAACGCTTGAACCGAGCGATCATCCGGCAGGCGGCTCGTGTCGAGCGCGCGGATGTCATCGACATTCAGATGAGGCACTGTCGCGCCCGCAGCCTGCGCGTTCATCATTCCCTGCGCATCGGGTCCGAGAAGCCAGTAGTGAAGGAACCGCGGCTCGACCTTCTCAGCGTCGGGCCTCAGCAAGACCGTGCGTTGCCCGAGGCAGAGGCGCACCTCACGTGGCACACGAATCACCTGTCCAACCGGCGCCTCACGGGCCAGTATCAAGTCGCCTTCTTCGGGCCGCATCCGGCGCGTCCACGCGTCGTACGTCGCTTCGCTGACCGGCTTGCACGCATCCGCGAGCAGCCGACCTTCCTTCATCGCTCTCGTTCCGACGGAAATTGCGTATCCGTCGCCCTCAGGAGCTGTCTTGTGCTCGCAGTCGACGATCGCAGCGCAGAGATTAGAGAGTGTGGCCGTCACGCTCCGAGGATTCCCTGCACGGTGGTGTCGACCTTGGCGCGCAGGACGTCGGCCTCGTCGCTCAGGCGCGTGAACTCGTCGTACAGCCCCGACAGCCTGTCGGCGAAGTCCTCGTCGTCATCTTCGACGGCTGCCGTGCCCGTGTACCGCCCGGGGTTGAGGCTCCAGCCCTGCGCCTCGATCTCGTCGATAGTCGCGGCCCTGCACAGGCCAGGCACGTCGGCGTACCTCCCGTCGGGAAACCGCTCCTTTACCAGCGGCTCTGAGCCAGCGACCAGCTCCACTTCCTCGCCGCGGTACAGGCGCACGATGTTGGCGAGCAGCTCGATCTGCTCGGGCAGGAAGTCGCGGTGGGCGCGGTCGATCTGTCGGAAGAGATGCCGTGCGTCGATGAACAACACCGTGTCCTCGCGTGGCGTGTCGCGCTTGCCGCGGTCGAGGAACCAGAGCGTCACCGGCAACGTCACCGTGTAGAAGAAGTTGGTGCCGATCGCCACCATGACGTCGACCGACTTCGACTCGATCAGCTGGCGGCGGATCTCGGCCTCGGACGAGCGGGCGTCGCCCGCGGAGTTGGCCATCACGAAGCCGGCGCGGCCATGCTCGGCGAGCGCGGAGTAGAAGAGCTGGATCCAGAGGTAGTTGCCGCTGTCAGGGCGGGGCAAGCCGAAGGGGAAGCGGGGATCGCCGGCGAGCTTGTCCTTGTCCACCCCGTTGACGTTGAACGGCGGGTTGGCCATGACAAAGTCGAACGCGCCAGTGCTGTCGTGCAGGTCGTCGTAGTAGCTGTTGCCGAGGCGGATGTCGCCGGAAAGGCCGTGCAGCGCGAGATTCATGCGGGCGAGCGGGACCGTGACCTCCTTCTGCTCCTGGCCATAGACCGAGAGCTCCCGGTTGGCCGAGCCACGGTGCTCCTCGACGAACTTGGCGCACTGCACGAACATGCCGCCCGAGCCGCAGGCCGGGTCGAAGACGCGGCCGTGGTACGGCTCGATGATCTCGACGATGAGGCGAACGATCGAGTGCGGCGTGAAGAACTCGCCACCGAGTCGACCTTCGGCCATGGCGAAGTTCGAGAGGAAGTCTTCGTAGATAAGGCCGAACGCGTCACCGGAGAGCGTGCTCGGCAGCGGCGCGAAGAGGCGGAGCAGCTCGACGAGCGTCGACTTCTCGAGGCGTTGATACCCCTTGGGGAGGACATCCTTGAGCTCCGGGTTCTGGGCCTCGACCGCGGTCATCGCCGCGTCGACGGCCTTGCCGAGATCCTGGCCCTCGGGGAGCTCGACGAGATGGGAGAGGCGGGCGTCGTCGGGGATGTAGAGGACCGACTTGGCCTTGTAGTCGTCGGAGGTGACGGGCCGGCGGGCGGTGGCCTTGGCTTCGAGCTCGGGCGTGACCTGCTCGAAGCGGTGCTCGGCGTAGGCGAGGAAGATCAGCCCAAGAACGGGGCCCCGGTACTCGTTCGGCGCCAGAGTGGAGTTCGCCCGCAGCTCATCCGCGGCCTTCCAGAGCGTGGACCGCACCGTCGCCAGATCTGCGCTCTTCATCTGCCCTCTCGCATGCCGAGGAGCGTACCGAAGTCACCGCACCCGACCGTGGGCTCTCACATTCGCGCCGTGGGCCTCGACCCTGACGTTGCGATCGCTCTAGAGCTGTCTGCTTGGCACACGGGACCTACGCACTGCTGCTCGGTTCGGGCATCTCGCGTTCAGCGGAGAAGCCGACCGGGTTCAACGTCACTACTGCGGGCGCTGGAGTTCGTACCGAACGAGCGTCACACGGGATCCAGGGGAGGCGTTCACACGGATTTCCGGTCATCCGCTAGACCACGACGTGAGCACCGCAACAGTGCCCGTAGCTTGAAGCGAGCTTCACGACTCACCCTGCAACCGCGCCTCTACCGCTTCGACCTTCCCGTGCAGCGCGTCCTTCACCCCCGGCCGGACATCCAGCTTCATCGACACGCTCACCCGCGCTGCGTCCAATAGCACCCGGTCGACGCAGCGGTGCACGAGGTCCATCACCTCGTCCCACTCCCCTTCCACGGTCGTGAACATTGCGGTCGTCTCGTTGGGAAGACCGCTCTCCCGGACGAGCCGGACGGCCTCCGCGACCGACGCGCTCACCGAGTCGCCGACGCCGAGGGGGGTGATGGAGAAAGCAACCAGCATCCCTGCAGCCTTTCACCGCCCGTGACCCCGCGCCCAGGCGCCCGTCGGGCAGACTCATGCGGTGCGCCGACTCCCCCTCATCCTCCTCGTCGCGGTCCTGCTGGTCGCGGCCGCTGCGTGCTCGAGCGGCTCCAGCTCGAAGAGCTCGAGCTCCAAGGCACCCCCCAAGAACATGCCCTGGCCGGCACCGCCGGATCCGATGGCCAGAGCACGTGAAGCCGGGCTCGTCCCCGAGACCGCCGAGAGCCTCGAGCACCACGTGCACGCGCATCTCGACGTCTTCATCAACGGCACCCACATCGTCGTGCCCGGCGGCATCGGCATCAACATCAAGAATCCGGCCGTGCACAGCGGCACCACCGACGGGTACCCGGCGTACGGCGGCATCAGCGTGCCGTGCGACAAGCCCTGCATCTCGCCGCTGCACACCCACGACGCGACCGGCATCCTGCACACCGAGTCCCCCACCAATGTCGACAACACGCTCGGGCAGTTCTTCACCGAGTGGGACGTGACCCTGAACGCCAACTGTGTCGCCAACTACTGCAAGCCCGCGCAGAAGATCGCGATCTACGTCGACGGGAAGCCGTTCACCGGCGACCCCCGGTCGATCCAGCTCACGGAGTACGAGGAGATCGCGATCGTCATCGGGAAGCCGCCGGCCGAGATCCCGGCCGCAGGCGACTTCTCGCAGGCCTGACCTCCGAGCCCGCAGCCGAGCGGCGACTACCGTGACCCGCGGCCGAGGAAGCAGGAGCGGGACATGACGCAGGTGACCGCGGATCGGGCGTGCATCTCCGCCGACTCCCACGTGACGGAGCCGCCGGGCACCTACGTCGACCGCATCGACGCCGCGTACCGGGACCGGGCGCCGCGCCTGCACTACGACCAGACCCTCGGCGACGTGATGCTCGTGGACAACGGGCAGAGCCTCGTGCCGATGTGGCTCGTCGCCTCGGCCGGCCGGCCCGCCGAGGAGGTGCGCCTCGACGGTGGCCACCGCTTCGACGAGCTGCACCGCGGCGGCTGGGATCCCGAGGCGCGCCTCGCGGATCAGGACCGGGACGGCGTCACCGCCGAGGTCATCTACCCATCCGTCGGCATGATCCTGTGCAACCACCCCGACCGTGACTACCAGCACGCGTGCTTCGACGCGTACAACGAGTGGATCGCCGAGTTCTGCGCGGTCGCGCCGCAGCGTCTCGTCGGTCTCGGCCAGACCGCGATGCGCACACCCGAGGAAGGCATCCGCGACCTCGAGCGCATCAAGGCCCACGGTCTGCGCGGCGTGATGCTTCCGGGCTTCCCGGGCGTCGGTGAGTACGACGACCCGATGTACGACGAGTTCTGGGAAGCCGTCGTGGACATCGGCCTCCCTCCCTCCTTCCACATCCTCACGTCGAAGAGCGACCAGCCCGGCGCGGACCACGTGCGCGGTCCGAAGCTCAACAGCTTCATCTCGATCATCCGCGGCAACCAGGACATCATCGGCACGCTTGTGTTCGGCGCGGTCTTCGAGCGGCACCCGCGCCTGAAGGTGGTGTGCGTCGAGGCGGACGCCGGCTGGATGCCGCACTACATGTACCGGGCCGACCACGCCTACGACCGGCACCGCAACTGGCTCACCGCCGGCGAGCTCTCGAAGCGCCCGAGCGGCTACATCCGCGACCACGTCTACCTCACGTTCCAGGACGACTGGGTCGCGTTCCGGGTCGCCGAGCTCATGAACGTCGAGCGGCTCATGTGGGCCAACGACTTCCCCCACAGCGACGCCACCTGGCCCGACTCCCAGGCCCTCCTCGCCGAGCACGCCCGGCACCTCAGCCCGCACGCGCGCGAGCGGATCCTCTACGCCAACGCGGCCGAGCTCTACGGCATCCCCGTCTGACCCGTCTCGGCGATCACGGTGCTTCCGTACCGGTCGGGAGGCTCTGGTCGGGACACGTAGCGAGCACCCGTGCCATCGCGGCGTGCTCGGCCGCAGTAGTCCACAGCACGTAGCGAGCCTTCACCGCGATCTGGCGTGCCACGTACGCGCACCGGAACGGCTTGTTCGGCGGCAACCAGGTCGCGGCGTCGCCGTCGCCCTTGGCCTCGTTCGTGCGCCCGTCCACTGCGAGCAGGTTCAACGGGTCGTTGGCGAACGCCAGGCGCTGCGCGGCGGTGAGCAGCTGGGCACCTTTCTGCCAGGCGTCCGAGAGCGCGACCACGTGGTCGATCTGGACGTCGATCGCGTGTGACTTCTCGAAGACGACGGTTCTCCCAATGTACGGCTCCGCCAGCGTCCCGGTGAGGACCACGCAGCCGTGCGTCCCCGCCCGCCAGGTTCTCGCCGTGAGATCGCGGTTGAGGATGTCGTTGCGCGTATCGCAGCCGTTGTGGTCGACGTCTGACCACGAGGGACCGAACTCCTCACGGTCATAGCCGGTCTTGGGCGCGCGGCCCTTGACGGCGAGGGTGGCGAGTGCGGCGAGCGCGGTGTTCGGCTGCCCGCTGGTGGCGGGGCTCCCCCGGACCGTGGTGGCCGTGGAGCCGGCGGTCGGAGTCGCCGGGTCCGAACCCGAGCTGCAAGCGACGCCAAGCAGCGCGATGACCGCCACGAAATACCACGAGCGTCTCGTGCGACGGAGCATACGTTCCGGCCTCACGATCGAGTCAGACCGGTACGGGTGGTGCTCGCCGAGCTGCACGACCAGGGAGTCGGCATCACGCTCGACGACTTCGGCACCGGCTTCTCGTCGCTCGAGCACCTGCGCCGCTTCCCGATCGACGTCACCAAGATCGACCCGTCCCTCATTCATCCAGGGCATCGAGCACGACCCGAAGCACCGGCTATCGCTTGCCAACCTCGTCAGCCTCGCCGCCGCCAGATTTCTCGAGAATCTCCTTGCACTCCGAACATCTGTTCGTATAGAGTGTCGGGACCGCACCGGCGATCCACTCCCGGTCAGACCTCGAGGCGACGGGCCTCCTCTTCGGCTGATCCTTCGACCCTGATGGGAGTGCGCGTGGCTGTTGCCGTCCCGGAAGCTGTACGTCGAGCGACCGACCTCTTGCGCGACGCCGTCGACGTGCTCGCGCAGATCGATCCGGCGGACCTCGGCGACGTGGCCCTCGCGGACGAGGTGCTCGAGCTGCGCCGGCAGATGGATCGCCAGGACGCGGTCTTCGCCTCGCTGGCCTGGGTGGGCCACACGCGTGGCGTGGGGAACGTGGACGGCGCGGCGTCGACCGCGAGCTGGTTGCGTCACCGGGCCGGGATGCGCGAGGGAGATGCGAAGACCGCGCTCGAGTGTGGCGAGGTCGGCGACCTACTCGCCGAGACCGGTCGCGCGTGGCGCGCCGGTGAGATCTCGACCGGCGCGATGCGCACGATCGCCGCGGCGCGAGTCGTCGGCCACGACGACAAGCTCGCCGCGGTGGAGCCGGAGCTGCTCGAGCTGGCGCGGCGGGACGACCTGCGCAGCCTCCGGCAGGCGACGAAGCACTTCCGAAACCTCGCACTCGCGGACGGCTCGGAACCGGGCGACCGCGACGGGCTCTTCGTGGCGAAGACGTACGGCGATCGCACGACGCTCTCGGGTGAGTTCACCGACCTCGCGGCCGAGACGATCACCACCACGCTGCGCGCCTACATCGATCCGCCGAGCGACGACGGGCGCACGACCGCACAGCGAACCGCGGCCGCGCTCGTCCAGATCTGCGAGGTTGCCCTCTCGCACATCGGCGACGTCGGCAAGGTCGCGACCCAGGTCTCGCTCGTCGTGGACTGGGCCACGCTCACCGGTGACGCGATCGGCCGGATGGACGGCGAGTTCACCGGCCCGATCCACCCGCAAGACGTCCAGCAGGCACTGTGCGACAGCTCGATCAGCCGCATCGTCACCGGCCCCGACTCCGCGCCGCTCGAGGTCGGGCGCGCGCATCGCGCTCCACCACCAAGCATGCGCCGCGCGCTCGTCGCGCGCGACGAAGGGTGCCGCTTCCCCGGGTGCAACCGACCGCCCGGTTGGTGCCAGGCCCATCACGTCGTTCCGTGGACCGACGGCGGACCGACCGATCTGGACAACCTCGTCCTGCTCTGCAGCCACCACCATCGCGTCGTGCACCGGCGCGGCTGGACCATCACGTTCGACGGGGATGGGCTGCGGGTCCTGCGGCCCGACGGATCGGAGATGACATGACTCCGAGGAACGCCGACAGACCGCGGCGCAATGACCGCGCCGTTCACCGTGCGCAGCCGGACGCGCGCTGTCTGCCAGATCCTGCGGCTCCGTGGGCTCGCTTCCGCCACGCTCCGCATCGGGGAGGCCGCTAATCAGGCCATTTCGTTGCTTTCCTCACCAATCTGATCTAGAAAGCACGGGCTTGAGGGAGTGGGCGGGGTGTCTGCTGCCACAGATCGAACTCGGGGCTCGGGGCTACTGAGGCATGCATAGGAAGGCAGGCTGGAACATGGGACGACTACGGAGAGCGTGCGCGCCTCTACTCCTTTCGGTGGCACTCGTCGGCGCGATGTTGGCGAGCGCCAGCGGGCCCGCGTCGGCGACGTTGAACCTGGTGCAGCCGACACCGTCGACCCCGGCGACGTTCGTCGGCCACGGCGGCTACTCGGCTGACGGGCTCGGCCAGAACACCACCGGTGGAACCGTCCAGGCCGAGGTGCCCGCGGGCTCGACCGTGGTGCAGGCCTATCTCTACGGCACCTACAACGGCGACCCGGACCCGACCACTGCGGATCTGACTTTCGACTTCGACGGCACCACCGTCGTGCTCTCGACCCTGCCGAACTCCGAGCCCGGCAACTCCGGCCTCGCGACGGCGCGCGCCGACGTCACCGCGCAGGTGGCGGCGAAGGTCGGGTCCGGCGGCGGCATCACGGACTTCGCGGTGAACACCGACCCGGTCCAGCTCGACGGTGTCGCCCTCGTGGTCATCTACTCGAACCCGGCGAGCCCGTTGGTCACCGTCGCGGTGCTCGACGGCGGTTCGAAGCAGGTCGGCGACCAGGTCACGCTGAACTTCGCCACGCCACTGCAGCCGACCGCGTCGGGCTTCTCCGCGATCATGTCGCTCGGGAGCGGCTTCAGCTACCAGAGCGGCCTCACCGGCCACGCGTGCGGCGGCGGGCAGTTCTCGACCGTGACGGTCAACGACCTGCCGCTCACGAGCTGCGCCGGCAACTTCGACGACGGGCTCGGCGAGAACGGCGCGCTCATCACCGTCGGTGGCGTCGGCGACAGCACGGCCAACCCGACGGACGGCACGTCGACCACCTCGCCCACGGGCGACGACGACGAGCTCTACAACCTCGCCCCGTTCCTGAACGACGGCGACACCTCGATCGTCATCAACACGGCCAACCCGTCGAACGACGACAACCTGTTCCTCGCGGTGGTCTCGATCACCGGCCAGGCCGCCGTCACCACCGAGATCTGCGACGACGGCATCGACAACGACGGCGACGGGCTCATCGACCTCGCCGACCCGGACTGCACCCCGCCGTCGGTGTACCACCTAGACCTCACGCCGGCCACCGCGAGCAACCCGGTCGGGACCGAGCACACGGTGACGGCCACGCTGACCGACAACAGCAACCCGGTGAACGCCGCCCCGGTCAGCTTCACGGTCACCGGCGTGAACCCGACGAGCACCACGGCGCAGACGGACGCCGGCGGCGTGGCGACCTTCACCTACACCGGGAACAACCCCGGTGACGACACGATCACCGCGTGCTACGACGCGGACAACGCGCCACCGTGCGAGGCGCTCGCCTCGGCCGCGAAGACGTGGACCCCGGTGGACACGGGTGGACCGACGGTCACCGAATCCAGCCAACCGCCGACGGTGACCTCGGGCAACAACGTCCTCCAGACGTTCACGGTGACGAACACGAGCGACGTGACCGAGACGAACGTCTCGCTCGCCGCGACGTTCCCCGCCGGCTCGACGGTCGTCTCGAGCGCGCCGGAGCAGGGAACCTGCACCGCCGGGCCGGCCACGCTGACGTGCGCGCTCGGCTCGATCGCCGCGGGGGCGAGCGTCGCCGTCCCGGTGGTCGTCCAGGTGCCGGCCGGCTTCCCGCCGGGCGAGTTCGCACCGTCGGCCACCGTCACCAGCGACCAGACCGGCACCGACCCGGCCGGACCGCTGCCGGGCTCCACGGTCGTGGCACCCACCGGCGGCCAGGCCTCGGGCTACGTGCCGCCGGGCGGGACGATCTCCACGGGCAACGCCACGCCGGCCGACCCCACGGCCGCGTCCTTCACCCTTCCGAACACCGGCTCGGGCTCGCCGATCACGCTCACGACGGAGGTGAGCACGCCGACGTTCTGTGGCAACCAGCTGTGCCGGGGCCGGCTCCTGACCCTGTCGCCGTTCGGTGGTGGCTACGACGATCCCCTCCACCCGCCGGTGCTGGACATCAGCCTGGACAAGTCGGTGGTGCGGCGCTCCGGCCCCGCCTGGAGGGTGTGGGTCCAGAAGGAGGACACCACCACGGCGCCGGTGCTCGTGCCGGACTGCAGGTCCCTCCGCTACCACGGTCACTTCTGGTGGCACTGGAAGTGGCACCGGTTCAACCGCGGGGCCAAGATCGCCGTCCCGTCGCCCTGTGTCAGCCGGCGCTACTTCGACCGCCAGGGTGACGCTCACGTCGAGATCCTGGTGCTCCAGGGCGACCCGAAGTTCGGGCGCCGGTAAGCGCGGCACGGGCGGTTACGACCGCTGAAGCTCGTCAGGCGGCGACCCTCACCCCAATGATGCGGTGAGGGTCGCTTGCTGTCATAGGCCGAACGACCGATATCCATTTTGGGGCCTTTCCGGTAGATTGCTCCGCTGGAGGCAGGCTCATGAGAGCACTCGTGACGGGCGGAGCGGGATTCATCGGCTCGCGGCTGCACACGGTGCTGCTCGACGCCGGTCACGACGTCCTGATCGTCGACGACCTCCGGGTCGGCCACGCCAAGCCGCTGCCCATGGACACGCTCGAGGTCGTCATCGACAGCCTCGGCACCAAGGTGGTCGCGCAGGCCGTCCGGGACTTCGCGCCGACGGTCGTGTTCCACCTCGCGGCGATCCACTACATCCCCTACACCGAGGCGAACCCGGCCGAGACCAGCCGCGTCAACGTCGACGGCACCGCGTGGTTGCTCAAGGTCTGCGACGAGCTCCCGTTGCAGGCGTTCATCGCCAGCTCGGCCGCCGCCGTCTACGGCTTCGGCGACGAGCGGATCACCGAAGACGCACCGGTCGAGCCACGCGGCGTGTACGGCGAGACGAAGGTCCGGATGGAGGCGAAGCTGCGCCGGTACAGCGCGACCCATCCGTCGGTGTGCGTCGCGGCCGCGCGGCTCTTCAACGTCTACGGCCCCGGCAGCCTCAACCCACATCTCGTGCCCATGCTGATGGACCAGGTCTGGCGCGACCAGCCGCTCCTCGTGGGCAACACCTGGCCCAAGCGTGACTACGTCCACCTGTACGACGTGGCCGAGGCCTTCGTCCGGCTGGCCAAGTGGCGGCCCGGCTTCGCGGCGTACAACGTCGGGACCGGGGTCGGCACGTCGGTCGCCCAGCTCATCGGCCTGCTCACCCGGATGGCCGGCAGCCACCGCATGTACGAGACCGACCCGCGCCGCATGCGCGCGGACGACGGCCACCTCGTGAGCGACCCGGGCCGGCTCATCACCAACACCGGGTGGCGGCCACGCATCGAGCTGGCCGACGGACTCGCGTGGCTCGCCCACGACGTGATGAGCCCGAGCGCCCGCTGACGCCCGGAGCGCGGTGCACGTGAACCGCGCCCACTTCCCTGCATAGAGTCCGACCAACCGCAGTCGGAGGTTCCCATGTCCCACCCGCGCCCGTTCCGCTTCGCCGTCCACACCTCGAACGCACCCGACGGGAAGGCCTGGTCCGAAGCCGCCCGCCGCTACGAGGACCTCGGCTTCTCGACGCTGCTGCTCCGCGACCACTTCGACGACCAGCTCGCGCCGATCGCCGCGATGACGGCGGCCGCGGTTGCGACGAGCACACTGCGCGTCGGTTGCCTCGTGCTGGACAACGACTACCGCCACCCCCTCGTGCTCGCCAAGGAGCTGGCCACTATCGACGTGCTGTCGGGCGGGCGCGTGGACGTCGGCATCGGCGCGGGCTGGATGGCTCCCGACTACGAGCAGGCCGGCATGCCGTTCGACCCTCCCGGCGTGCGTGTCTCGCGGATGATCGAGGGCGTGCACGTGATGAAGGGCTTGTTCGCCGACGGCCCGTTCACCTTCACCGGCGAGCACTACACGATCACCGGCCACGAGGGTCTGCCGAAGCCGGTGCAGGCACCGCATCCCCCGATCATGATCGGCGCCGGTGGCGAACGGCTGCTGCGCTTCGCGGCACGCGAGGCCGACATCATCGGCATCAACCCGGTGAAGCGCAGCAACGAGGCGTGGGAGGACCAGAACGTCGCCGACGCGACCGCGGCGGCCACCGACCGCAAGGTCGCCTGGATCCGCGACTCCGCGGGCGCCCGCTTCGACGACCTCGAGCTCTCGATCGTGGCGCCGTTCCTCGTCATGACCGACGACCGGGTCGGGCTCGCCGAGTCCATCGCCGCCGGGCTCGATGCACCCGAAGGGGCCGACACCGGGCCGGACGCGGTGCTGTCGAGCCCGTACGTGCTGCTCGGCACCGTCGACGAGATCGCCGACACGCTCGTCGAACGCCGCGACCGTTGGCAGCTCTCGTACTACGTCTGCAACGACGACTCGGTCGACGCGATGGCGCCGATCGTGGAGCGCCTCGTCGGGCACTGATCACCCCGGACGGGTGAGCGAGCGCCCGGCTCGATAGTTTGGGCCCGTGCCGCGCGCTTTCCGGTCCGTCTTCGTCATCGGCCTCCTGGTCGTCACCGCGCTCTCGGCGTGCGACTCGTCGGGCTCCTCCGGCTCGAGCGCGTCCACTACGTCGAGGCCCGTGAGCCGCGACCCCGCATTACGGGCGCGCGTGTTCTGCAATCGAAGCCTGCAACGCGAGATCACCGCGAGCATCGGCGTCGCGCCGACCCGCGTAACGAAGGCGCGGCTGGCCGATCACATGTACTCGTGCCGTTACGAGTTCGCGGGTGCAACGATCGCGTTGTCGCTGAAGGGCTTCCCCGACGCGACCGCGGCGCGGCACTACTTCGACGAGCAGGCTCGACTGCGAGGTAGGCGGCCGGAGCCGCCCATGCTCGGTGAAGGCATGCGCGCGTTCGTGACCACCGACGGCTCCATGATCGTGCGCAAGGGGGCGGACATCCTCGACGTCGACGCGCACACGCTCCCACCGCAGTTCGGCGACCCGCCGCAGGATCGCGCGCTCGTGTCGCTCGCGGTCGCGGTGACCATCATCGGGCACTGGGTGCCCGGATAGTCCGAAACGCGTCAAGGACGTACGTCGCGTTTGTACCAAACGCTCGAAACGCGGCGCGCGAAATTGTGAAGAAGCCGCGAGAGGTCCTAGTCGGCAGCAGTCGGTCGTTCTAGGGTCGAAGTCATGCATGGACGCATGAATCAGCGCCCTGGATGGCGCATCATCATTCTGACCACCGCGCTCCTCGTGGGCACGGCCGCACTGGTCACGCAGGGCGCGAGCAGCGCGAGCTCCGACGTCGTCACCGCGACGTTGGCGCCCGTCGCCGACGCGTACGTGGACAGCGCGAAGCCGACGACGAACTACGGGACCAACGCGCGACTCATGGCCGACGCGTCACCCGTGCGGCAGAGCTTCTTGCGCTTCGATCTCACCGCGCTGTCGGGGACGGTGCAAGACGCGCGCCTCCGCATCCACGTCGCGAACGTCACCGACGCCGAGAGCCCCGCCGGCGGAACCGTCGCGCTCGTGACCGAGACACCGTGGACGGAGAGCAAGATCACGTACCGGAACCGGCCGACCGGCTGGGGTGCGACCGTGGCGACGATCGGTGCGGTGCAGCGGAACACGTGGATCGAGGTTCCGGTCACCGATGCGGTGACCACCGGCGGCGTGCTCACCCTCGGCATCCGTTCGACGAATGACGACGGCGCGTTCTACGACAGCCGCCAGACCAAGGCCACGCCGCCCCAGCTCATCGTCACCACCGCCACGACCAGCAGCTCGTCCACCACCGACAGCTCCTCGACCAGCTCCTCGAGCTCGTCGACGACCTCCAGCTCGTCCACGACCTCCAGCTCGTCCACGACTTCGAGCTCGAGCTCCACCACCTCGACGTCGACCACCACGACGACGCGTCCGCCGCCGGACGGCTCCGTGGTCAACGTCGCCGCCGTCGGCGACATGGCCTGCACCCCCGGGAGCTCGGTCACGTCGTCGAGCTGCCAACAGATGGCGGTCTCGAACCTGATCGTCAACGACCCGGACAACCAGCTCTTCCTGGCGCTCGGCGACCAGCAGTACGAGAACGGCGCGCTCACCGGGTTCCAGACCTCGTACGAGCAGAGCTACGGCCGGATCAAGAACAAGACCAGGCCCGCAGCGGGCAACCACGAGTACGGCACGGCCGGCGCGAGCGCGTACTTCACGTACTTCGGCGCCGCGGCCGGAGAGGCCGGCAAGGGCTACTACAGCTTCGACGTCGGCAACACCTGGCACGTCGTCACCCTGAACTCCAACTGCGACGTCGTCTCGTGCGCGGCGGGCTCGCCACAGGAGCAATGGCTGCGCGCCGACCTCGCCGCGACGACGCGACCCTGCGTGATCGCCACCTGGCACCACCCGCGGTTCTCGTCGGACTACAGCAACACACCGGTCGCACCGTTCTGGAACGCGCTCCAGGATTACGGGGTCGAGCTCAACCTCTCGGGCCACGAGCACAGCTACGAGCGCTTCAACCCGCAGCTGCCCAGTGGCGCCGCGAGCGCCAACGGGGTGCAGGAGATCGTCGCCGGCACCGGGGGGCGGAACCTCGACGTGTGGAAGACGCCGCTACCCAACAGCGCGGCGCGAATCTCCGCGTTCGGGGTCCTGAAGCTCCAGCTCGCCGACAACAGCTACTCGTGGCAGTTCGTGGACCTCAACGGCACCGTGCGCGACAGCGGCACCCGCGCCTGCCACTAGGCCCACGCCGGCGCTTCCGGGCGGATCCTCGGGTGCGCGGCAGGTGTCGCGGTGGACGCGCGGGCCACGGTCGCGCCGAACGGCACGATCAATGCCGCCGCCAGCGCGACCAGGAGGATGCAGAGCAGGATCAGTCGCCGTAGCCGCGAACGCCGCTGCCGCCGGGCGCGTCGGCTCATCGCCACGACCGCGAGCTGCTCCGCCTGCTCATGCCCTGACTCCCGCCCGGTGTTGGTGCTGAGGAACGAATGGAGTGTTGTCAATCTGTGCGGCGCCTGAAGTCTGGTCAAGGGGACGCTCTGCGCGATTCGACCGGTCCGAAGTCATCGACCTCGCGGCGTACCGGTCGCCACCGCTCGGGCTTCGGGCGAATACGCCGTAGTCGTCCGGTACCGGCGTTACCTGGCCTATAAGCCAGTAAATAGAGATAGCGGCAAAAGCCGAAATAGGGCGGATGGATCGTTACGTGCGATTCATATATGCCCTATCCGTGCACGCCGGGTTTTAAGGGCATACATTCCGGACACCGCGGTGCGACTGGGCACGGACGCCGCGTCGATCCGACTCACCCCAAGGATGGGCAGAATGCTCGCGTCGTTCACTGCGGCCTTCATGGCCGCGGCACTGCTCGTGTTCGCAATCCCCGCGACTCCCGCGCACGCGGCAACCACGAACGGGGTGCACGCGCCACGCGCGGCAACCGGCCGCCGAACCGCGCCGCGACCGAAAGCGCCGTTCGTCCGTCCGTCGAAGCCGTTGGCCAGCGCGCGCTACGCGGTGTCGCGGGTAGACGGTCGGAGGACCGCGGGAGCCGTGCGCGCATCAGCCGCGGTGCGGGCCGCGGCCGCGCAGGAGTCGGCGAGCGCGCCGAACCGGCTGAGTGCCCTCGCCACCGACACCACGCCACCGACCGCGCCGAGCCAGCTCGTCGCGGGAGCGCAGCAGCTCTCGACGATCACCGCGCAATGGAACCCGTCCCAGGATCCCGAGTCCGGCATCGCGTCGTACGCGTTCGCCGTCGGGACGAACAGCTCCGGGACTCCGACCGCCTTGGCGAACGTGCGGTGGTGGCAGATCACCTACTCGCCCAACATCTCCGTCAACCTGAGCCTCGACCCGAACCTCACGTACTACGTGTCCGTCTACGCCTCGAACGGGGCCGGTTTGACCAGCACGGTCGTGACGAGCGCGCCGATCCACCCCGCCTGGACCCAGCTCGGCCAAGCCGGCAACGTGATGCAGCTGCGCTTGGCGACGACCGGGCTCGACGCGAGCGGGAACCCGACAACCGGGTGGACGCCGGATCAGGTCGCGCTCATGACGACCTTCTTCAACAAGATGTACCCGATCCTCCTCGCGATCTACGGGCCTCCGGCGGACAGCTACACCGTGACGGCCGTGCGCGACCTCCGGTACACGAACAGCAACGTGTTCATCCCCTCGCTCGACGAGATCCACATGTCCGATGCCTTCTACCCGCAGCTGTTCACCCACGAGCTCGTGCACGCGTTCCGCAACGACCGGCTCCTCTCGAGCGACGCGAGCTGGAACTTCAACTCGACGCTGTCGCCGTTCGAGGAGTCCTTCGCCCAGGCCGTCAGCTACGACGCGATGAACGCCTACGTCGCCGCATATCCCAACGACACCCTCGTGCCCGGCACCTCGCTGTTCGGTTCGAGCAACGACTGGGACTACGACTTCCAGAACGTGCCCGAGCTGCGCGGCACCGACTTCTGGAGCGACGGCGGGGCCACCGGCCTCTACTGGACCAAGTACGAGATGGGCGCGGCCGCGATGCGCAAGATCGAGCTGGAGTCGCCGGGCTTCTTCAAGCGCTTCAACGCGGAGTACTACCGCCGCATCAACGCGAACCCGACCGTCGTGCGGCCGACCCGGGCCCTCATCGTCGACATCATCGCGACGTTGGTGCCCCAGATCGAGGGTCGCCCGGCCGCGGACTGGGTCGACAGCCAGAACATCTTCTACGCGCAGAACGTCTACGGGGAGAAGATCTTCCACCGGATCCAGGACTACCCCTACATCGATCTCTTCGCGTTCCAGGACCTGTACTTCCTGAACACGATGTCGTGCGGGAGCGAGTGGGCATGCTTCGACGGCACCGCGTGGACGTACCACCGGTTGAACGGCGCGATCGGCAGCGGCCGGCTCCTCAATGCCGCGGGCAGTCCCGTGTGGTCCGGGGGCCTGCAGATCCAACCGACGCAGAACCCGTCCGACGGCTACTACGGGATCGGCTTCGCGCGGAAGAGCCTGACCACCGCCACCACGCTGCTGCCGTGGCCGGGCGGGAGCGAGAACGACTACGTGATGAACCTGCGGACGTTCGGCTTGTACAAGTTCGAGAGCACGTTCGCGGATCCCGCCACGCAGGCGAGCACCACGAACAGCATCTACCGGGTGATGGGCGGTGACGTCGCCAACAACTTCACCGGCGTCTGGGGCGGCGTGCTCGGCCACACCACGGGCACGCTGTACCTGAACCACGAGGGCTACGCGACGGAGCCGGGCATTCCGGTGACCAACGGCGCGTTCGCGGCGACGAGGACCTGGGCCGGGGTGGCCAACCCGCGCACCGGTGGTCGCGACTCCGTGCCGGGGCGGGTCTTCGCCACGTTCGTGGACGGCCAGACGGGCCAGAGCTACACCGCGCAACGCAACGTCGACTACGGCAGCGTGAACGGCAACCAGATGTTCCTGTTCGACTTCACCGGTCCCGGAGTGGACGCCACCGCTCCCACTGTGGCGATCTCCAGCCCGGCGAGCGGCGCGAGCCTCTCGGCCGCGACGACGATCAGCGCGTCCGCATCGGACAACGTCGGGGTGACGCGCGTCGAGTTCCTGGTCGACGGCAAGCTCGTCGCCACCGACACGTCGGCGCCGTACTCCACCTCGTGGAACGCGGCCGCGGCGACGCTGGGCGTGCACACGCTGACGGCGAAGGCGTACGACCAGGCCGGCAACAGCGCGACGTCCACCGCCGTATCCGTGACGGTGGCCGATGCCACGGCGCCGACCCTCACCATCACCAAACCGAAGAACGGCAGCACCGTGAGCCGCAGCTCGAGCGTGACGATCGCAGCCACGGCAACCGACAACCGGAGCGTGGCCAAGGTGCTCTTCTACGTGAACAACACGTTGAAGTGCACGGACACCACCAGCGCGTACACGTGCGGGTGGTCGGTGCCCTCGGCGAGGGGCGTGAAGTACACGATCCGGGTCCAGGCCTACGACAGCTCGAACAACTTCGCCGAGAGGTCGGTGACCGTCACCTCCAAATGACCTGCTGGCGGGCGGGCCGGGATGACTGTCACACCCTCTCGGTAGCCTCGGGCCATGCTCCATCTCTCGGCTTCCGATCGCGTCCGTCCGCTCGCGGACGCGCTCGCCGGGGTGCTGGCGACCCCGCTCCCCGACCCGATGAAGCCGGAGTGGGTCGCGATCCCGACCGACGGGATGCTGCGGTGGCTGCAGCTCGAGCTGGCCCGGTCGCTCGGCGCGACCGGCCCGGGCCGCGGCGACGGTGTCGCGGCGAACATCGAGTTCCGGTTCCCCGACGCGCTGCGCCGGGCGGTGCTCGACGCGGACCGGGCCGACGGTGCCGCCGACCCGTGGCACGTCGACCATCTCGTGTGGGCCGTGCTCGACGTGCTCCACGCGAGTCGCGATGACGACCGGCTCGGTCCACTCACCACCCTGCCCGCGGGCGGCACCTGGTTCGGCCGCGCCCGCCGCCTCGCGGACCTGTTCGATCGCTACGCGGTGCGGCGCCCGGAGCTGATCCGCCACTGGAACGAGCACCGCGACGTCGATGCCGCGGGGTTCAAGCTCGAAGCGCACGACCGGTGGCAGCCACATCTCTGGCGCCTCACGCGCGCGTGCATCGGCGAGCCGAGCCCGCCCGAGCGCTTCCCCGCCCTGCTCGACGGGTTGCGCGCCGGCACGCTCGAGCCGGAGCTCCCACCGCGACTCGCGGTCTTCGGCATCACCACCCTGCCCGGCGGCGCGCCGTTCCTCGACCTCGCGCACGCGCTCGCGCAGCACCGGGAGCTCCACCTCTTCCTGCTCGACCCGTCGCCGTCAGCCGTCGCGACCGTGCACGACTTCGCCCGCGCGGCCCACCCGGAGGCGGAGCTCCTGCGCACCGACGACGAGTCCGCGGCCGCCGTCCGCCATCCGTTGCTGCGCTCGTGGGGGCGTCCCTACCGGGAGCGGACCGTCCTGCTCACCGCGGCCGAGCCCACGGGCTGGCCCGAGCCCCTCCGGATCGGCGACGTGAGCCACGACGACGACGCCGATGCCCGGCCGGCCACGCTGCTCGCCCGGGTCCAAGCCGACCTGCGGGCGGACGTGGTCCCGGCCGGCGACTTCGCGCTCGCCCCGGGCGACCACTCGATCCAGGTGCACTCGTGCCACGGGCCCGGTCGTCAGGTCGAGGTCCTCCGCGACGCGATCCTGCACCTGCTCGCGGACGACCCCACCCTGCGCGAGGAGGACATCGTCGTCCTGAGCCCGGCGATCGAGGAGTTCGCGCCGTGGATCGAGTCGGGCTTCGGGACGTCGGCCGACCGCACGCCCGGCGACGGCGCGCCGGGCCGGCCGCAGCTCGCGTACCGCATCGCCGACCGGTCGTTGCGCGACTCGGTTCCGCTGCTCGCCGCGCTCGACACGCTGCTCGAGCTCGTCGCGGGTCGCTTCACCGCGTCGGCGGTGCTCGAGTTCCTCGCGCTCGCGCCCGTCCGCACCCGGTTCGACCTGGACGACGACGCCATCGCGGCCATCGGCCAGTGGATCACCGAGACGAACGTGCGCTGGGGTCTCGACGGCGCGCACCGCGAGCCGTGGGGCGTGCCGGCCGGGTACTCGGCCAACTCGTGGCAGGCCGCGCTCGACCGGCTGCTCATGGGGATCGCGGTCAGCGAGGACGACTGGGCGCTGGCGGCCGGGGAGATCGCGCCACTGGGGGTGGAGGGCGGCGACATCGTCGTCGCCGGACGCCTCGCCGACGTCCTCGCCCACCTCGCCGAGATCGCAGCGGACCTGGAACGCCCCCGCGCCGCGGCCGAGTGGTGCACCAAGCTGCTCGACGTGAGCGACCGGCTGTTCTCGGTCGAGTCCTCGCAACAGTGGCAGCAGGACCGGCTGCGCCGGACCATCGCGGACATCGCCGACGCCGCCGCGGTCGGCGACCGCGCGTCCGGCGTCGAGCTGACCCTCGCGGATCTCCGCCGCCTGCTGGTGGAGCGACTCCGAGGCGCGCCGCGCCGGCCCGACTTCTTCCGGGGTGGGATCACCTTCAGCTCGCTCACTCCCCTGCGCTGGCTGCCGTTCCGGGTCGTCTGCCTGCTCGGCCTCGACGAGGACGCGCTCGGTACCGAGGCCGCCGACGGCGACGACCTCGCCGCGCTCGTGCCGCGCCTCGGCGACCGTGATCCCCGCGCCGAGCTGCGCCAGACCCTGCTCGAAGCGGTGCTCGCCGCGCGCGACCACCTCGTCATCACCCGCACCGGCCACAACATCCTCACCAACCAGGATGTGCCGGAGTCGGTCCCGTTCGCCGAGCTGCGCGACACGATCACGGCCACGTTGGCCGGCAGTGCCCGCAACCCGTTCACGGCTCAGGTCGAGACCGTCCATCCCCACCAGCCATTCGATGCCCGCTGCTTCGAGCCCGGGGCGCTGCGCCACGGGCCGTGGAGCTTCGACGCCACCGCGCTCGCCGGTGCGCAGGCGCGGGCGCGCCGCACGGACGAGACGGCGCCGTTCCTCACCCGGCCGCTCGCCGCACCCGCCGACCCGGCCCGGGTGATCACGCTGGCCGAGCTGCAGTCCTTCCTCAACCATCCCGTGAAGTGCTTCTTCGCCCGCCGCCTCGACGTCTACCTCCCTCGCGAGGAGGGCGGGCTCTCGGACCACCTGCCGATCTCGCTCGGCGGGCTGGCGGAGTGGTCGGCGGCGCAGCGGCTCATCGAGGCCCGGCTCGACGGGCGCACGAGCGAGCAGTGGGCGCGCCACGAACGGGCGCTCGGCACGCTCCCGGCCGGCGGCTACGGCGATCTGGCCCTCGCCCGGATCACCGGCCTCGTCGACGCGCTGCTCTCGACCACCACCGCGCTCGGAGTCGACCCTCGCCACGACGACCCGCAGCCGATCGACGTCGAGCTCCCGGACGGTACCCGCATCGTCGGTGCCGTCGACCTCCGCTGCGGGTCGGAGCGCCCGGGTCCGGCCCGGCTGACGTTCAGCAAGGCCCAACCGAAGCATCACGTCGAGTCGTGGCTCGATCTCATGGCGCTCGTCGCGCACGATCCGGAGGCGAGCTGGCGCAGCGTGCACGTGCGCCGGAACACCGGCGGCACGAAACCGGACCCGCTCGAGCTCGTCGCGCGCGGCGCGACCGCCGAGACGCGACGCTCGGACGCACTCGCCGCGCTCACGGTCGTGGTGGACCTCTACCGCCGCGGGATGCGCGAACCGATCCCGCTGTTCACCAAGCTGTCCCGCAAGCTCTTCGACGGTGACGCCACCACCAACGACTGGCTCAACCAGAGCGGCTTCGCGGAGGGCGCGCAGGACCCGCACGTGCTCGCGTTCGGGACCCTCGAGCTCCACGAGCTGCGGGCACTTCCTGCCCGGCCCGACGATCCGGTGGGCCCGGCACCCGGGCGAGCGCAACGGTTCGCCGACTCCCTGTGGAGCACGGTCGAGAGCTCCGCGCAGATCCTGGACCCCGCCACGACGGACTCGGATGCCGACGCGAGCCGGAGACCGCCGGCGGCGCCGGATGCCGAGCCGGCGGACGAGCCGCCGGTCGTCGAGGCGGCGCGATGAGCGAGCGCACGCGCTTCGAGCTCACGGGCCCGTTGCCGGTCGGTCGCGTCGCGATCGAAGCGAGTGCCGGGACGGGCAAGACCTACACCCTGGCCGGGCTCGCGGTGCGGTACGTGGCCGAGGCCGCGGTGCCCGTGGCCGAGCTCCTGGTGGTCACGTTCACGCGGGCGGCCGCGGCGGAGCTCCGCGATCGTGTCCGGACGCGGCTCAGCGACGCCGCGCGCGCGTTGCGCAGCAGCTCCGAGTCCTTCGACGATCCCCTGCTCGGGCACCTCGCGTCCACGGACCGCGAGATCCGGGCGGAGCGCATCGAGGCCGCGGTCACGGATTTCGACGCCGCGACGATCACCACGATTCACGGCTTCGCCCAGCAGGTGCTCACCACGCTCGGCTCGACCGCGCCGGGCGACCTCGACGCCACCTTGGTCGACGACGCCCGCGAGCTCGTGACCCAGGTCTGCGCCGACGTGCTGGCCGCGGCCGCGGTGGCCGAGCCGCCCGTCGCCGAGGACCTGCCCAAGCTCGGTCGGCTGGTGCAGCTGGTGCTCACGGTGCTGGGCAACCCGGGCCTGGCGATCGTCCCGGGGCCCGACCCCGAAGACTCGTCGGAGCTCAGTGCCCGCTACCGGCGGCTGGTCGATCAGGCGGTCGACGAGGTGCAGCGGCGCCGGCGCGACGCCGGGACGATGTCGTTCGACGACGTGCTGACCCAGCTCCGCGACGCGCTCCGCGACAGCCCCGCGGTCGCGGCCTCGCTCCAACGTCGTTACCGGGTGGCGCTCATCGACGAGTTCCAGGACACCGACCCGGTGCAGTGGCAGATCTTCTCGACGCTGTTCGGCGGGGGGACGAGCCAGACGTCGCTCGTGCTCGTCGGCGACCCGAAACAGGCGATCTACGCGTTCCGCGGCGCGAACGTGCACACCTACCTCGAGGCCGCGTACGAGCCGGGCACCGAGCGCTCGACCCTCGGCATGAACTGGCGCTCGGACCAGGCGTTGCTCGACGCGTTGGAGCACCTGCTCCACGGGGCGACGTTCGGTGATCCGCGGATCGGCTTCGTGGACGTCGAGACCGCGCCCGCGCACGTCGCGCGCCGGCTGCAGACCGCGGCCGGCACCCCCCTCCCCGCGCTGGCCGTGCGCGCCGCGCTGGGCGCCGACCTCGAGCGCAACAAGACCCGCAAGCCGCCGCCGATCAAGGTGGACGACGCCACTCGCGCGATCGCCCGCGACCTCGCGCGCCAGGTCCAGCTCCTGCTGGAGGAGGCCTACCTCCCCGGCGGGGAGGGCGGGACGGGAGCGGACGGAGCCAGCGCGACGCAGCGGGTCCGGCCGCACGACATCGCGGTGCTCGTCGGGACCCACGCCGACGCGACCATCATGCAGTCGGCACTGCTCCGGCAGGGCATCCCCGCCGTCGCGCACCGGGGCGGCAGTGTGTTGGAGTCGCCGGCCGCGATCCAGTGGCGGTGGCTGTTGACCGCGCTCAGCCGACCCTCCGACGCGTCCCGCGCGCGCACCGCCGCGTTGTCGTGGTTCTTCGGCTGGCCCGCGGATCGCATCGACACCGCGAGCGACGAGGACCTCGCGGGCGTGCAGGAGCGGCTCTACCGGTGGGCGGAGATCCTCGAGACGCGCGGCGCGGTGGACTTCTGCGCCCACGTCTGGTCCGAGAGCGACGTCACCACCCGGGTGCTCGAGACGCCCGACGGGGACCGCAACCTCACCGACCTCGACCATCTCGCCCAGCTGCTCCAGGCGAGCGCGTCCGGCCACCGGCCGGGTCCGGTCGCGCTGCTCGCCGCGCTCGCGCTGCTCGAGGAGGCGAACAAGATCGAGCTCGAGAACGACGTCACCGCGCGCCGCATCGAGTCCGAAGCCGAGGCCGTACAGGTCATGACGGTGTACGCGGCGAAGGGCCTCGAGTTCCCGGTGGTGTACGTCCCGACGCTGTGGAAGAACAACTTCTCGCGCCGCGAGTGCATCTACCAGGACCCGGACACCGGTGCCCGGACGCTGGACGTCACCAAGGCGATCACCAGGTCCGGCGTGTGGCCGAGCAAGGCAGGGGCCGAGGCGCGCAAGGAGCTCGCGGAGCGGGAGGCGGTCGGCGAGAACCTGCGGCTCCTGTACGTCGCGCTCACCCGCGCCCGGCACCAGACGGTCGTGTGGTGGAGCCGGGCCCAGGACAGCGAGGCGACCGGCCTGGCCCGGGTGCTCTTCGCCCGCGACGAGGGCGGCTCGCTCCGGCCGGACCTGTTCGAGGCGGACACGGTGCCGTTGCCGGCCGATGCCGACGCGGTGGCGTGGCTCGCACCCGTGTTCGCCCCGGTCGGCGACGCGGTGGCGCTGACCGAGACGGGCCGGGCGGACGGGGCCGTCCCGCGGTGGATCCCGGCCGACGACGCGACGACCCCCGCACAGCTGGAGCTCGCCGAGCTCGGGCGGATGCTCGAGCGGCCCCACCGGCGCTGGTCGTTCAGCGCGATCAGCGACCGCGCGCACACACTGGACCTCGACCCGGACGACGACACGCTCGGTGACTCCGGCGCGGCCGACGAACCCGCCGATCCCGAGGCGGGCGAGGCGATGGCCGGAGCCGGGACCGGGGAAGCCACCGGACCGGTCGCCGAGCTGGTCACCGATCTGCCGCTCGGCGCGGTGCCGGGCGGCACGACCTTCGGGTCCATGGTCCACGAGCTGCTCGAGCACGTGGACTTCGCCGCCGCCGACCTCGACGCGGAGCTCCAGGCGCGCATCGACGAGCGGCGGCGCTGGAGCCCGTCACCGGTGCTGGGCGAGGAGCTGCGCGCGGGCCTGCGGGCCGCGATCGAGTCGCCCCTCGGCCCGCTGTTCGACGGGCGCCGGCTCCGGGACCTGACCCGCGCCGACCGCCTCGACGAGCTGAGCTTCGAGCTGCGCCTCGGCGAGGGCGGGCGCCGGGCGACGGACCGGGACATCGGCGCGCTCATGGCCCACCACCTCGCCGGCGACGACCCGCTACGACCGTGGGCCGAGCGCCTCGCCGCCGGTCTCTTCGACGTCGAGCTCGCCGGCCACCTCACCGGTTCGATCGACGCGATCTTCCGGGTCACCGACACCACCGAGCTCTTCGCCCCACACCGCTTCGTCCTCGTGGACTACAAGACGAACCTGCTCGCCGAACGCGGGCAGCCGCCGCGGTCGGCCGACTACCACCCGAGCCGGCTGCCGGCCGCGATGGAGGAGCACCACTACCCGCTCCAGGCGCTGCTCTACTCCGTGGTCCTCCACCGCTACCTGCGCTGGCGCGTAGAGGGCTACGACCCCGCCGTGCACTTCGGCGGCGCCGCCTACCTCTTCCTGCGCGGGATGACTGGGGCCGGTACGCCGGTCGTGGGCGGCCAACCGCACGGTGTGTTCGGTTGGGCGGTGCCGCCCGCGCTCGTCACCGACCTGAGCGACCTCCTCGACGGCCAGCTCCTCGACGTACTGGCGGCCGGCGCATGAGCGCCCCTGCGCCCATCCTCGACCGCGACACGCAGGTGCTCGAGCCGTTCGTCGCGGCCGGTGTGCTCGACGCGGCGGCGGTGCACGTCGCCGGGCGGATCGCCCGCGCCGTCGGCGGCCTCGATCCCGCCGTGCTGCTGGGTGCCGCGCTGGCCACGCGCGCACCGACGTTCGGTCACGTCTGCATCGTTCCCGCGACCGTGGCCGAGTCCATCGTGCTCGACGACCCCGAACCGGTCGCGCTCGACACCCTTCCGTGGCCCGACCCCGGGGAGTGGGCGACGCGTCTCGCCGCGAGCGGCGCGGTGCGCGGCCCGGACGATCCGGGCAACGGTGTCTCGCTCCCGCTCGTCTGGGACGGCACCCGCCTCTACCTCGAGCGGTACTGGCGGTTCGAGCGCCGGGTCGCCGACGATCTGCGGCGCCGCGCCGCGACCGCGGGCGGCATCGCGGGAGCGTCGCCCGAGCTCACCGGGATCCTCGACCGGCTGTTCGACGCCGGCGGCGGGAGCGGGCCGGATCTCCAGCGCGACGCGGCGACGATCGCGCTCACTCACCACCTCGCGGTGATCGCGGGGGGTCCCGGCACCGGCAAGACGCGCACCATCGCCCGGTTGCTCGCCGCCGCGCACCACGTCGCGCTCGCCGAGGGCCGGCCCATCGAGGTGGCGCTGGCCGCGCCGACGGGCAAGGCATCGGCGCGCATGACCCAGGCGGTGCACCACGAGGTCGCCGAGGCGGGCGAGACCGGCCCGGTCGCGGACCAGCTGCTCGCGACCGAGGCGTCCACGCTGCACCGGTTGTTGGGCGCGACGTCGGGCGTGGAGTTCCGCCACGACGCCGCCAACCCACTCCCCCACGACCTCGTGGTGGTGGACGAGACGTCGATGGTGTCGCTGCCGCTCATGGCCCGGCTGCTCGCGGCGGTTCGCCGGGACGCGACACTCGTGCTCGTCGGCGACCCGTACCAGCTCGCGAGCGTCGAGGCCGGCGCGGTGCTCGGCGAGATCGTCGGCCCGACCCCCGGGACGCGCGCGCACGGACCGCTGGCCGAGCGCGTCGTGCTGCTCGAACGGGTGCACCGCTTCGGTGCCGACTCGGCGATCGCCGCCCTGGCGGACGCGGTTCGGACCGGCGACGCCGACCGCGCCCTGCGCCTCCTGGCCGGCGACGACACCGGTGATCTCACCTGGGTCGCCGCGGACGACACCCCCGGAATCGCCGCCGTCCAGCGCGACGCGGCCGCGCACGCGGTCGACGTGATCGCCGCGGCACGCGCCGGCGACGCCGAGGCCGGGCTCGCCCGCGCGGCGGCGCTGAAGGTCCTGAGCGCGACCCGGCTCGGACCGCTCGGCGCGTACCGGTGGGGGGACCGCATCGAGACGCTCGCCGGCCGGGCCATGCCGCCGGCCGCGATGCAGGGCCGTTGGTACGTCGGCCGGCCGGTCATCGTGACCCGCAACGACTACCCGAACCGCCTGGTCAACGGCGACGTCGGGCTCGTGGTCGCCGGAGCCGAACGGCCGGTGGTGGCCTTCGGCGGCGCCGAGGGGATCCGGGAGCTCGCGGTCTCCCAGCTCGACGAGATCGAGACCTGGTGGGCGATGACCATCCACAAGAGCCAGGGTTCCGAGTTCGGCCGGGTCGTGATCACGCTCCCGCCGGCCCCGTCACCGATCCTCACCCGCGAGCTCCTCTACACCGCGGTGACCCGGGCGAAGGAGCACGTCACCGTCGTGGCCTCCGAGGCGTCGCTGCGCGCCGCGATCGCCCGCCCGGTGAACCGCGCCTCCGGCCTGGCAGACCAGCTCGCCCACTCTTCAAGATCGCCGGCGCTTCCGAGATCTCCGGCGGCCGAACGGAAGGACCGCGAGCGGTAGACGGCCGCCGGCGGCTCTCCAAGATCTCCGGCGGCCGAACGGAAGGACCGCGAGCGGTAGACGGCCGCCGGCGGCTCTCCAAGATCTCCGGCGGCCGAACGGAAGGACCGCGAGCGGTAGACGGCCGCCGGCGGCTCTCCAAGATCTCCGGCGGCGTCCTGGCCGGTTGGGCCGGAGCGATTCACCCGATCCGGGTGACGACGCGCGGCGCGTGAGGTGGTTGAGTACGGGCGCTGGCCGTTTGGGTCTACCGTGGCCGGGCCGTGCGGAGATCCGAGGGCCGCGCCAGCTTCGAGACACGGACAAGGGAGAGCACCACATGGGCTTGATGATGCGCCGCCGCCGTCCCCTGATGCGCGTGGCCGCGGGTGCGGCGGTCGCCGGGACGGCGTACCACATGGGCAAGAAGAACGAGCAGCAAGCGACGGTCAACGACCAGGCGCAGGCCGCGTACGCCGCGACCCAGCCGGCCCCGCCGCCACCCGCACCGGCCTACGCGCCTCCCACCCCGCCCGCGGCGAGCGGTACCGCGGACCTGGACCAGCTGGTCCAGTACCACAACTCCGGCGTGCTGAGCGACGAGGAATTCGTGGCCGCCAAGGCCAAGCTGCTCGGGCTCTGAGCCCCCGACCCAACGCATCCAAGGAGCGCACCGTGCCGACCGCAACGAAGGAGACCGTGCTCATCCAGGCACTGGAGGCCGCCGTCACCGGCGACGGGAGCCGGCTGGAAGAGACGTTCACCGAAGACGTCGTCGGCTGGTCCCCCAACCTCTCCGTCACGTCGCGCGCCGAGCTGGCCGAGGAGTTCGGTGACCGCCACGACGTGCTGTCGAACATCGTGATCTCGTTCGACGCCGTGTACCTCGTCGGAGACAACGCCATCGCCGAGTGGCGCGTCGGCGCCGACCACACCGGCACGCTGCACATCGAGGACGAGCTGCAGATCGAGCCGAGCGGCCGGCGCATCGTGCTCGCCGGGGCGACGTTCGCCGAGTTCCGGGGCGACCAGATCTGCGCCTTCCGCAACTACTTCGACGACGCAGCCTTGCTGGAGCAGCTGCTCCTCGAGGTCTGAGGCCGGCACCAGGACGATCGATGGCGCCGCCGGATCTCGTGGTCGAGGACGACCCGGATCCCGCGGACGTCGCGTGGCTCGAAGCCCGGGTCGCCGACCAGACCGCGGCCGCCACCGGTCACGGTGGTGAGAGCCAGCTCGCGGTGTTCGTACGCCACGATGGCGCGATAGTCGCGGGCATCTACGGCTGGACCTGGGGTGGGTGCTGCGAGCTGCAGCACCTCTGGGTCGACGAGAGCCGCCGCGGCGAGGGCCTCGGGAGCAATCTGATCGAGGCCGCCGAGCGGGAGGCGGCGCGCCGGGGCTGCCGCCAGATGGTCCTGCTCACGCACGCCGCGAACGCCGGCCGCGCCGGGGATCGCTGGACCCGCCGCGGCTACGAGCTCGTGGGCCGGGTGGACGACTACCCGGTCGGCGATGCCGCCCTCTGGTTCCGCAAGGTGCTCTCGCCGCCGGCGGCCGCGTGAGACGTCCCGCCACTCACGCTGGGTCGAACCCACCCGGGCGCGCGACCACCGGCGCCTAGTCTCCCGGGCGTGAGCTTGCGCGATCTCCTCATCAAGGCCGGCGTCGGCATCCACAAGGCTGCGTTCCAGCTGAGCGGTGGGCGGTTGCTCAACCGGGGCTCCGGCATGCCGGTGCTCATGCTGACGACCCGCGGGCGCAAGTCCGGCCAGGCCCGCACCACGATGCTCACGAGCCCGCTGCAGGACGGCGACAACCTGGTGCTCGTCGCATCGGCCGGGGGCAGCGACCACGACCCCGCCTGGCTCCTCAACCTGCGTGACGACCCCCAGGTCCAGATCACGATGGGCGGCAAGGCCCGGCCGATGACCGCCCGGATCGCCGACCCGGCGGAGAAGGCGCAGCTCTGGCCGCGCATCGTCGCCGACCACGCCAACTACGGCGGCTACCAGAGCAAGACCGAACGGGACATCCCCGTCGTCGTCCTCGAACCCACGACCACCGGATCGGCCACCGATGCCTGACCTCAAGGACCAGCTCCGCTCCGACCTCACGGCCGCGATGCGCGACCGCGACGAGGTGACCGTCGCGGCGCTGCGCCTGGCGCTGGCGGCCATCACCAAGCTGGAGGTGGCCGGGAAGGAGCCGGTGGAGCTCACCGACGACCAGGTCGTCGACGTGCTGCGCAGCGAGGGCAAGAAGCGCGCCGAGGCCGCCGAGCTGTACGAGAAAGGGAACCGGACCGAGCTGGCCGACCGCGAGCGCACCCAGGCCGCGGTGCTCGACCGGTACCTGCCGGCGGAGATGGACGATGCGCAGCTCGAGGCCATCGTCGCCGAAGAGGTCGAGGCGGCGCGCGGCTCCGGCGCGGAGGGCGGCAAGGCCATGGGCCAGGTGATCAAGGCGGTGCGCGCTCGCGTCGGCGCCGACGCGAACGGCAGCCGGGTTGCCGCCGCGGTCAAGTCCGCGCTCGGCCAGGGCTGAGCCGAAGTGGCGGGCATGCCGCGTCCCGAGGCCGTCCTGCTCGATGCCGGGGGTGTCTTCTTCCTGCCCGAGCACGAGCGGATCATCGGCGCGTTCGAGCGGGCCGGATTGCCGGCGCCCACCGAGGATCTGGACCTGGCCCACTTCCGCGGTGCGTCGCGGTTCACCACCGATCTCGACGTCGAGGCGGACTGGGCCGGTTGCTGGGATTCCTACCTGGACTCGTACGTCGAGGCGCTGGACGTCGCGCCGCTCGACCGCAAAGAGATCCACCGCCACCTCGACAGCGAGTTCGCCGACGCCGGGCTCTGGCTGCGGGTGATCCCGGGGTGTCGTGACGGGATCCGCGCGCTCGCCGGCACCGGGGTGCGACTCGGCGTGATCTCGAATGCCGACGGGCTCATCGGCGAGCGTCTCCGCAGCTTCGAGCTCGTACAGGTCGGTCCCGGCATCGGCGTCGAGATCGAGTGCGTGATCGATTCCGGAGCGGTCGGTGTGATGAAGCCGGACCCGCGCATCTTCGAGATGGCCCTCGACGCGATGGATCTCGCCGCGGACCAGGCGTGGTACGTCGGCGACATGCCCGCGATCGACATCGTCGGCGCCCGCCGCGCCGGGATGCATCCCGTGCTCGTCGACCCGTACGACCTGCACCACGAGGCCGACTACGACCGGGTCAGCTCCCTCACCGAGCTCGCGTCCCGCATCACCACGGATTAGGCGCGGGCTTACCCGCGGCGGGCCCAGACCGCGTAGAGCGGGTCGCGCTTCCCCGCGCTACTCGATGCTTGTCCAGCGTCGTGACCTTCGGCCCTGGTGACGCGGAAAGGCTTGGGCGTACGATTTTGTGAGTAGGCGGGGCAAGGGGGGTAGTTGTGACCGTACGGATCGCAGGGCGACGCTTCATTGTCTCGGTCTCTGCGGGGGTCTTGGTACTCGGAGGGTTGGCTGCTTCGGCGGTTCCTGCGTCCGCGGCAACCAAACCTCCGCCCTTCGTCGCGACCGGTACTGTCAGCTGCACCTATAAGAACCTCGTGTTCAGGCTCACCCCTGGTCTCACGGACACACCGACAGTGCAGTCCACGACCTTCAAGGGCCACGCAAGCTGTACCGGTACGACGGGCAACCCCGCGGTGACGCTGCGGTCCGCTACCGTCACCGGCTCGCTTCACAACTCGAGCCCCGTGACCTGCAACGACGTTCTCGGAGTGCCAGAGGCGAAGGCGGTCTCAGGTCCGGCGGCGAAACTCGACGCGGGTGCCCTCAGCTCGCAATCGCTGATCGGTGGACTCGTGCGATGGAAGGCACGGCAAGCCAAGGTGTTCGACTCGCAAGTTTCCTTCGATGCTTACGCCTTCGTGGGCGGCGTGTACAGCGTGCCCTACCCGGGGGGTAACGCCGGAGTGCTCAGCGGCTCTTACCACGGCGAGCAGTTCAGCTCGACCGCGACCGGGCTTCGCTACACGGGACGCTGCAATCGGAAGAGCGGCATCAGATCGATGCACTTCGGGATCGCAGCCTTCAAGATTCAGCCCTGAGCAACAACGCAGAGCCAGCGGCGTATCCCAATCTGACGCTCTCATTCGAGAACGTGCACACGAACCGTCCACCGGGTCGCACGACGCGGGCCAGATTCGCGAACACCTCGACGGGCCGGGTGAGGTAGTCGACCGATACGCAGCACACGGCGTCGTCGAACGCGCCCGCCGCGAACGGCAGCCGCGGGTCCTCGTTGAGGTCGTGCACGGCAGTTGCTGCGGCCATCGGGTTGGCGGCCAGCTCGGCGGCGTTCATGCCGAGCACGGTCAGGTGCGGGGGCGGGGACCGGAAGTGCGAGACCCACGAGCCCATGAGGTCGAGCACCGTGCCGTCGATCCGGAGCTCGTCGTAGAGCTCGCCGACCGCCGCGATCGCCCCGTCATCGATGTGGGTCACGAGCCGCGCGACCGCGTAGAACTGGTCGTCCACCGCGGGGTCGGACCGGTCGAAGAAGCCGGGCAGGAACGGGGTGGGCTCCACGAGCCCCAGTCTGGCCGGACATGACGAGGCCCCCACCGTGCGGACCTGGGCGGGCACACGCAGGGTGGGGACCTCGCCCGTGAACATACGACGCCACCGGGCTCTGGACGCGGACCCCGACCGCAGGTGACTCCGGTCACCTCCACCTGACGTGAGGGTGACGGCTGCGCGCGATCGGCGGCATCATGGCCCGATGGTCGAGCGGGTACGGATCACGGTCGGCTCCGGCCGCGTGAGAGTGATCGGCGAGCCACGTCACGACGTGGCGGTCGACGGCGCGGAGTCATCGGGCTCCGAGGCGGAGCTGGCCGTGCGCGGCGGCTCCGACGACGTCACCGTGCGCGTGCCCTCGGGAACCGAGGTCATCGTGGGCAGCGGGTCCGGGGACGTCACGCTCACGGGTCTGCTCGGCGCGGTGAGCGTCACCACGGGCAGTGCCGACGTCGAGGCCGAGGACGTCGGGTCGATCGACGCGCGCACGGCCTCCGGAAAGCTGACGGTCGAGGAGAGTCGCGGGTCGGTCCGCTTGCGCACGAAGAGCTCCAGGGTGCGGATCGGGCGGGCCATCGGGGACGTGCACGTCGCCGCCGTGTCCGGGAAGGTCGACGTCGGCGAGGCACGGGACTCCGTGTCGATCAAGACCGTGAGCGGCAACGTCGACGTCACGGTCACCGGATCGGGCGCGATCGGCATCGAGAGCGTCTCGGGCAAGATCAAGATCCACGTCCCCGAGCGCGCGCGCCCCCGCGTGGAGCTGCGCAGCATGAGTGGGAAGCGCAGGGTCGAGTGTGCGACCGGTGACGATTTCGTGATCTCCGGTCGCTCCATCAGCGGCAACCTCACGGTGACGACCGAGTGAACGCTCCGGCGCAGTCCGAAGGCGCGCTCGCGTTCACAGACCTCGTCGGCTTCACGGAGTTCACCGCGACCCGCGGCGATCAGGAGGCGATCGCGATCCTCGGCGCCCAGGAGCGGATCGTGGATGGCGCGCTCCCGGCCGGGGCCAGGATCGTGAAGGAGCTCGGCGACGGCCTGCTCCTCTTCCTGCCCGACACCGATTCGGCGATCTCGGTGTGCCTCGAGATCCTGGCCGGCTTCGACCGGGCCGCCGCCGACGATGAGATGCCCCTGTGGGTCCGGGCCGGCCTGCACTGCGGCCGCGCCGCCCGCCGCGGCGACGACCTCATCGGTCACGACGTGAACATCGCTGCGCGCATCGTCGACATCGCCGCTCCCGGTGAGCTCCTGTGCTCGGGCGCCATGTTGCACAAGGGCGCGCCGCACGACGGCTCACTCGAGTTCGTCGAGCTGGGACCGGTCGTGATGAAGGGCATCCCCGAGCCGATCGACCTCTACCGGGTGGAGCGGCTCGACGTGCCGCGCGGCGATCGGGTCTCGGTCCAGCCGTGAGCTCCCGCGGCGGAGGGAACGACGCGGCCGGCTACTGGCCCAGCCGCTGGCCCGGCGAAGACGGCGGGCCGCGGCGCACCCAGTCTCCGCGCGGCGGATCCGGGCCCGGGCTCCGCCCCGGCGCGCACCTCGACGTCGTCTCGCGCGACGCAGCGGCCGCGACCATGGTGGTGCTGCGGGACCCGGGCGAGGCGTACCTGCTGCGGCACACCGGTGGCGCGGACGCGATCTCGTGGGTCGAACGGTTCGACCCGGTCTCGCTCGAGCCGGTCGAGCGGTCGCCGGACCTCGCCGGCGGCCCCACCTGGCCGGGCGGCGTCGCGGTGCACGCGAACGGCTCGCTGCACGTCGCGTTCGGCAACCATGTCCACCGGCTCGGACCGGACACCGCGCCCATCGCCGCTCGCCGGCTCCCGCGTGAGCGGCCGTACAACAGCTTCGTCGTGCTGCCGGACGGGCATCTTGCGATCAAGGACTTCGGCGGCGCGCTCCCGGGAGGCTCTCCCGCCGCCCCGGAGCCGGCCGAGCTGCTGGTGCTCGAACCCGACGGGCTCGAGATCGTCGCGCGGCTGGCGCTCCCCGAGCGCTCGATCGCGCGTCTGTCCGCCGCAGGATCGGACATCTACGTCGTCGGCGACGCCAGCCTCTTCCGGGTTCGTTGGGACGGCGAGCAGCTGACCCTGGACGACGGGTTCCAGCCCCGTTACCGGACCATCGAGGGCCAGACCTACGGCTGGGACACGGTGATCGACGCCGGCTCGGCCTGGTTCCTCGACAACGGTGAGGGCAGCGAGGGGTACGCCGGGACCTTCCGCGGCGTCGGCATCTCGACCGCGCCGCTCCACCTCGTGCGGGTAGACCTCGCCACCGGTGCCGTCGGGCTCACCGAGATCTGCGGGCAGCCGAACGGCATCGTCGCGAACCCGCCATCGGTCGACCCCGAGCGGGGCATCGCGGTCGGTTACGACAGCGGCAACGGCGTGCTCGCGGCGTTCAGCTTCGACCCTTCGGTGCACGGGCCGCTCGAGCCGCGGTGGACGCGTGAGCAGAACCACGGCTCCCACATGCTGCGCTTCCCCGACACCGGCGAGCTGGTGACCGCCGACCATGACGCGGCCAACCTGTGCGAGCACGTCGTCGTCCTGGACATCGAGACCGGGGAGGAGATCGCTCGCGCCGAGACGGGGAGCCCGGTGCAGTCCGTGCTGTTCCCCTGCCCGGGGTTCGACCGGGACTTCTACCTCTGCTCGTTCACCACTCTCAGCCGGGTCAGCGTGACCTGATCCCGAGGGGGATCCTGAACGGTGCCGCCCTGAACGGTGCCGCCCTCGGCCGCCGGACCAGCAGCGATCCGACCGTTCGGCCGAGGGAGACCCTGAACGGTGCCGCCCTCGGCCGCCGGACCAGCAGCGATCCGACCGTTCGGCCGAGGGGGATCCTGAACGAGCAGGTGCCGGAAGCGCGAGACGGTGTGCTCGACGACGCGGTCGTGCGCGAAGCGGATGACCGGGGACCCGACGCGGGCGGCGAGGCGCATCGGCCGTTGCATCATCTCCACGCTCCAGCTCACCGTGGCCCGGGTGCCGTCCCGTTCCGGATCGAAGCGGATGCCGGCCCGGCCGACGAGGTCACCCGAGACGGCGGCTTCGATCAGGCTGGGGCGTACGCAGCGCACCAGCGCGATGTGCAGGTGCATCCGGTAGGGCACGGGCGGTGCGACCAGCCCGTGCAGCACGCAGCCGGATTCGAGCGGCGTGCCGTCCACCCTCAGCTCACGCAACCAGCTCCACCAGGACTCGAACTCCTCGGTCCGGGCGACTGTGGACCAGACGGCGTCCGGCGTCGCGGGCAGGCTGAAGCGTTCGGCGTACTCGAAGATGGGGGCACGCACCATGTCGCGGCTCCCAACGTCAGGCGAGTCGGATGTCGTCGCTGGTGAACGCGCGCGGCAAGACCGCGCCGTCGGAGCACCGGCGCACTTCGTAGGCACCGTCGCGCCAGCCACTCACTTGAAAGCCGGGCGACCAGAGATTGAGCGAGTTGCGGACCAGCACGCCGGTGCCCACGTCCAATTGCGGGCGCGGCCTGGAGATCTCGTTGCGCATGGAGGCGGCTTCCATCGGAATCCTCCTCGGGAGTCGGGGTGCTGCCGGGGAAGTGTCGGCGGGGAAGCGGGTGTTCATTGTCCGCCCTCAGTCAAGGGGGACAAACCTCGCGCCGAACTCAGATCTTCGGCTCGGGCCAGAGCACGGCGTGCTCGACCATCACCGAGCACCCGAACCGGTGCTCCGCGATCCGGCGCGCCTCGCCCTCGGCCGCCAGCGCGTTCTCGGCATCGACGAAGACCACCGTCATGCCGTTGCCCTCGGGCCGGTCCAGGGTCTGGACCGCCACGCCGTAGGTATGCGCGTCCTCGTGCTTCATCAACTCCTGACAACGCCAGCCACCTTCCAAGTGTTCCCATCAGCGCGATGACGCGCGCCATGCTCCGGCTCTAACCTCCCGCTCGTGGCGTTCGCAGGGTGGCCGGTCGAGGCGATCGAGTTCTTCGAGGGCTTGACCGCCGACAACTCGAAGCCGTACTGGCAGGAGCACAAGGGGGTCTACGAGACGTGCGTGCGCGCGCCGATGGACGCCCTCCTCACCGAGCTCGAGCCGGAGTTCGGAGCCGGCAAGGTGTTCCGGCCCTACCGGGACGTGCGGTTCAGCGCCGACAAGTCGCCGTACAAGACCGCGATCGCCGCGACGCTCGACAGTGGTGGGTACCTGCACCTGTCGGCCGAGACCTTCGGGGTCGGTTCGGGGCTCTACCGGCCGGAGCCCGACCAGCTCGACCGGTACCGCCGAGCGGTCAGCGACGGGCGCAGCGGCGCCGCGCTGGTCAAGATCGTGGCCGCCGCCCGCGCCGCCAAGCTCGAGGTCCACGGCCACGAGGAGCTGAAGACTGCGCCACGCGGGTACCCCAAGGAACATCCGCGCATCGACCTGCTGCGCCAGAAGGGCCTGATCGCGTGGCGCGAATGGCCGGTCGGTGCCTGGCTCGACACGTCGGCTCCGAAACGCCGCGTGGCCGAGTTCCTGCATGCCTCCGAGCCGCTCAGGGCCTGGCTCGCCAAGCACGTCGGCTGATCGACGACCGCTCGACGTGACGGCCGGCGCCGGACCTAGCGCAGCGGGCCGGGAACCTCTTCGACGCGGCCGTCCGCGTGGCGCGCGAAGCGCCCGCGGTCGCGCGTGTGAACGGGATCGTCGGTCGGCCAGGGCCACCCACCGAACCCCGTCCGGCGGTAGTCCTCGAACGTCTGCTGGATCTCGCCCTGGGTGTTCATCACGAACGGTCCGTACTGCGCGACCGGCTCGCCGATCGGCCGGCCCTGCAGCACGAGGAGCTCGACCCCGCGGTCACCGGCCGTGAGCGGCGCGGGGTCGTCGGTACGGACCGCGGCACCGGTGTCGGGCCCGATCTCGTGCTCCCCCACCCGGAGCCCGGAGCCGTCGTAGACGTAGAGCATCCGCACGGTGTCGGCGCCGCGGGCCGGCGGCAGCGTCCATCGCGCGCCGGGCTCCATCCGGATCACCCAGATCGCCACGTCCGACTCCGCGCGTGCGGCCCAGGAGTTCGGCGGCGGCGCGGGCGGTTGATGGCCGTCGAGCTCGCCCGCGATGGCCGTGACCTCCGTGATCCGGCCCTCGTCGTCCTTGTGCTCGACCGTCGGGATGTCGTCGTGCCACAGCATCGTGAAGTACGGGTCCGCCATCTTGTCGGTGGCGGGCAGGTTCAGCCAGATCTGGAACAGCTCGAGCGGGTTCGGACCCTCCCGGTCCAGGAGGGGGAACATCTCGGCGTGGACGATGCCCTTTCCCGCGGTGAGCCACTGCACGTCGCCGCGCCCGAACCTCGCGGTCGCGCCGAGAGAGTCGGAGTGGTCGATCTGGCCGCGCCGCACGTAGGTCACCGTCTCGAACCCTCGGTGCGGGTGGCTCGGGAACCCCGGCACTACCTGGCCGTGGTACATGTTCCAGCCGGCGATCCGGTCGAAGTCCGAGCCGATCTGGCGGCCGGTCAGGTCCGCCACGGGGCCGAGCTGGTCGTTCCCGGCCGGGTACGCGTCGTCGTGGTGGGCACAGAACAGGAACGGGTCGATCGTCGGCCACTGCGGGCCCAGGGCCACCGTCTGGAGCACGAAGTCGGTCATCGCCACCAGGCTAGAAGGCCCGTCAAATCGTCCGCGCGCTCCGCTCATGCCGGATCGATCGAGCTCCCGTCCGGACGCCAGTCGGTGACGGGGTGGATCTCCCACTGCGTGTACTCGTGGAGCGGATCGTTGGCGTGAGTGTCGAAGTACGGCGTTCCGGTCTCCTGGATGCGGCTGCCGAGCGGCGGCTGCTCGAGACCGCGTGCCTGGTCGCGCGGGATGACCTCGGTGATGAACGCGGGGACGGATCCGTCGGTCACGTCGACGTGCCAGTCGCCGTCTTCCTGAGGGGCAACGGCGATGACCGTGAGGTTCCTCACGTGGACCAGGACCCCACCGTGGCCCTCCTTGTCGACCGCACCCCGGAACCGGCCGGCGATGATCTCCTGGAGGGTGGTCTCGATGGGCTTGTTGCGAGGCAGCGGGGGTTTCCGCGCCAGGCCGGAATCGGTGTCCGGATCGCATGACACCACCAGGAGGCAGCACACCACGATCGCCAGCACAGCGTGAAGGAGACCGCGAGTCCGGCTCCGGATCTCCAGGCCCGCCCTAGTGGATGAAGCCATCACAGGTGCCGGTGCTCAGGATCTGGACCGATTGGGCGGCGCCGGCGATCACCGCCGCGACGTCGTTGTTGTCGAACGCGGCGGGGCCCGCGGTGACGATGGCGTTGAGGGTGTCCCGGAAGGACTGGAGCTGCTGCAGCTGGGCGGCGGTGAAACGCCCGAGATCGGGGAGCGCCGCGTTCGTGGTCGCGGCCAACGCGGCTGCGTCGTCGAACGTCGCCACCGGGTTCGCGGCCGAGAAGACCGGTGCGGTGCCGTTGACGAGATCCACGCTCAGGCGGTAGGCGGTGTCCACCTGCCGTGCGAGCTTCGTGAAGTCGACGACCTTCAGCTCGTCCTGGGCCGTGTGGTAGCAGGGACCCGTCGAGTCGCTGAAGAACACATTCGGGATGCCGACGTTCGTGAAGTTGACGTAGTCGCTGCGGCCCTGGCCGAAGATCGAGCTGACGAGGTGCGTCTGGAGCGGGCCGTTCCCGATCGCGCGCTTCACCGCGTCGCTCAGCCGGGCGCCACCGGTCTCGGCGCCGACCGCGAAGCTCGTGTTCCGCAGGCTGGGCAGGAGGTTCGCGCCCTGGATGTCGAAGTTCACGTACGCGATCGTCTTGGCGAGCGGGACGATCGGGTGCTGGACGTAGTAGTTCGACCCCAGGAGTCCGTCCTCCTCGCGGTCCCACAGTGCCAGAACGACGGTGCGGCGAGGCGTCCCCGCGGCTGCGATCTTCCGGGCCACGTCGAGCACCGCGGCGACTCCGGCGCCGTTGTCCGCCGCGCCGTTGCAGATCGTGTCGGCCTGATCGGCGGTGCGGCACGTGTTGCCGAGGTGGTCGTAGTGCGCGCCGATGATCACGTACTCGCCGGCCTGCTGACCACCGGGGATCTTGGCGACGATGTTCGTCCCGGCGTCGAACGGCTGCTTGAACGCATCGTCGCCGGTGCGCGAGCTGTCGAGGCCCACCCCGACCTGCTTCAGCTGCGCGATGAGGTAGCTCTGTGCGAGCTCGGAACCGGGAGTCGCGTTGTCGCGCCCGTTCATCGCGTCGCTCGAGATCACCGTCTCGTCGATCACGAGGCGGCTGCAGGAGGCTGCGACCATGGCCGTGAGCAGGACCACGGCCAGCAGACGGACGCGCGAGCCGCGCGGGCGTGGAGCAATCATCGTTCCCCCAAGTTCGCGATGAGCCCCGAGTGTCCCATCCCGGGGCGGAGGCGTCGAGACGACACCGGCGGCCGGTCAGGCGAAGACGGGTTCGAGGTGCTCGCGCACCGAGCAGTCGCGACCGAAAGCGAGGAATCGGTCGAACGTCCGGAGGAACCAGCGGTCGTGGGTGACCGCCATCACCGTGCCGAAGAACGAGCCGAGTGCCTCTTCGAGCGCCTCGGCCGACGCGAGATCGAGGTTGTCGGTGGGCTCGTCGAGCAGCAGCAGGTTCGCGCCCGACAGCTCGAGCAACAGGATCTGCAGGCGGGCCTGCTGGCCACCGGAGAGCGTCTCGAACGGTTGGCTCGCGCACGCCTGCAGGCCGTACCGGCGCAAGGTGGCCATCGCCCGCGCGCGATCGTGCCCGGCCTTCATGACCACCTCGAGCACCGCAACGCCGCGGAGCTGCGGCTGGTCGTGGGTCTGGGAGAAGTAGCCGGGGAAGACGCGCGCGCCGAGGCGGGCGACCCCGGCGTGCTCGACGGGCTCGCCGGCGAGGAGGCGGAGGAAGTGGCTCTTGCCGGTGCCGTTCGGGCCGAGCACGGCGACGCGCTCGCCGAACTGGGCCTCGAAGTCGAACGCATCCGTCAGACCGTCGAGCTCGAGCTCCTCGCACACGACGACCCGGGTCCCGGTGCGGTTTCCACCCAGCCTCATCGAGACCGCTTCCTCCTTCACCCGCTCCGTCGGTGCCGTCGCGTCGAACCGCTCGATCTTGGACTTCGTCGCCCGCACCCGCGATGCGAAGGTGTCGCTGCCCATCGCGGCGCGGCGCCGGAATTCGCGCAAGGACTCTTCGAGCCGTTTGCGCTCCTCGCCCCAGCGTCGATGGTCCTCGTCGATACGGGCGATGCGTTCGTCGCGCGCCTCGTGCCACGTTGCGAACGAATCGCCGTGCGTCCACGCGGTGTGTCCTTCGAGGGTCACGATCTTGTCCCCCACGGCGGCGAGCAGCGCCCGGTCGTGGCTGATGAGCAGGATGGTCTTCGGGCTCGCCCGGAGTGCCGCTTCGAGCCATTCCTTGCCGGCCACGTCGAGATAGTTGTCCGGCTCGTCGAGCAAGAGGACCTCCGCGTCCGAGCGCAGCAGCAGCTCGAGCGCGAGCCGCTTCTGCTCCCCACCCGAGAGCGTGGACAATCGCCGGCCGCCGGCCTCGGTCAGCGGCTGGCGGACCGCGATCGTCGTGCAGGTGTCCCACAGGACCTCGGCGGCCCAGCCGCCGGCATCGCCCCAGGCGGAATGGGCGCGGGCCAGCGCGAACCCCGCCCGCTCCCCGGGCGCGCGTTCGCACGCGGCCTCGGCCGAGTCGAGCGCGGCCGCCGCGGCGCGCAGCGCCGGCGGGGAGAGGACCAGGAGCAGGTCTCGTACGGTGCGCTGCTCGTCCCGCCAGCCGACGAGCTGATGCATCACCAGCAGACGACCGTCGACGTGAACACTCCCGCGATCGACGGGGACCTCACCCGTGATCGCGCGGAGCAACGTGGTCTTGCCGGCCCCGTTCGCCCCGACCAGAGCGACGTGCTCGGCGGCACCTACTCGGAACGTGACGTCCGAGAAGAGCTCGTCGCCACCGGGGATCCGGCATGAGATCCCGTTGACGTCGACCGAGCCCACGTCGAGAGGCTACCGATGCATGGGTACCATTGGCCCTCTATTAGGGGGAACGTGATGCGTCGTCGCTTGTGCCTGCTCGTCCTGGTTCTGTCCGTCGTCGCCGCCGGTTGCGGGCTTCCGTACCTCACTCCGCCCGGTGCGGCGCCGCTGCGGTACCGGGACGACATCTTCAGCGGCGTGACCGTCACGCACGACGTGACCTACGGGAGCGCACTCGATCAATCGGGCGCGCCGGTCACGCTCAAGCTCGACGTGTACAGCCCGACCGGCGACACGGACACCCACCGGCCCGCGATCGTGTGGGTCCACGGCGGGGGCTTCAGCAGCGGGAACAAGACGTCACCGGAGCTGGTCGACGAAGCGAGCTACCTCGGCAAGAAGGGGTACGTCAGCGTCTCGATCGACTACCGGCTGGCGCCCGGCGGGTGCAGCGCCGCGGGGGCCACGCCGGCCTGCCTCCAGGGGATCACCGACGCGATGCACGACGCCCAGGCCGCGGTGCGCTTCCTCCGGGCCAACGCGTCGACCTACGGCGTAGACGTGAACCGCATCGCGGTCGGCGGCTCGTCCGCCGGCGCGATCACCGCGCTCAACGTCGCCGACAGCCCGAACGACCCGGGCGACAGCGGCAACCCCGGCTTCTCGTCCGCGGTGCAAGGCGCGGTGTCCCTCTCGGGCGCCAGGCTTCTCACCACCGAGGACGCGACCGACGCACCGATCCTCATGTTCCACGGCACGGCCGACCCGCTCGTGCCGTACGCGTGGGCGCAGGCGACGCTGGCCGAGGCCCAGGCCGCGGGGATCATCTCGTACCTGACGACGTGGCCGGGCGCGGGGCACGTCCCGTACGTGGACCACCGCCAGGAGATCCTGGACCAGACCCAGAACTTCCTCTACTGGGTGCTCCACCTCAACACCAGGTGATCACCGCGCTGCACCCGGCCCGCGAGCAGGACAGGGAGCGAGCCGCGCCTCGGGTCAGTGACCGAGGACGGGGTGCGGCACGTAGCGCTCTTCGAGGCGCTTCATCTCGTCGTCGCTCAACGTGAGCTGCTCGGCCGCGAGCGCGTCTTCGAGGTGCCCGATCTTCGTTGCACCCACGATCGGCGCCGTGACGCCCGGTCGGTGCAGCAGCCACGCCAGCGCCACCTGCGCCGGCGCGACACCACGCTCGCCGGCCACCTCCACGACCCGGTCGACCACGTCGAAGTCACCTTCGCTGTAGAGGTACTCGGTGAACGGGTCGGTGTTCGACCGGGTGGTGTTCCTGTCCCCCGACCGCGTGCGGTTCCCGGCGAGCACGCCGCGCGCCAGCGGGCTCCACGGGATGACACCGATCCCCTGGTCCTGGCACTGCGGGATCATCTCCCGCTCCTCCTCCCGATAGAGGAGGTTGTAGTGGTTCTGCATCGAGACGAACTGGGCTCCGCCGGCCCGCTCGGCCACGTGCTGCGCCTTCGCGAACTGCCACGCGTACATGCTGCTCGCGCCGATGTAGCGCGCCTTGCCGGACCGCACCACCTCGTTGAGCGCGTCCATCGTCTCCTCGATGGGCACATTGGGGTCCCACCGGTGGATCTGGTAGAGGTCCACGTAGTCCATCTCGAGCCGCTGCAGCGACGCGTCGATGGCCGAGAGGATGTGCTTGCGGGACAAGCCACCACCGTTGGGGCCCGGGGTCATGGGCATGAAGACCTTGGTCGCGATCACGGCCTCGTCGCGGCTCAGGTGCTGGCGCACGAGCCGACCCGTCGCGACCTCGCTCGCACCGGCGGAGTACGTGTCCGCGGTGTCGAAGAAGTAGATCCCACCTTCGACGGCAGCCCGCACGATGGGCTCGGCGGCGTCCTCGTCGAGCACCCACGGCCGGTCGCTGTCGTTGCCGAAGCTCATCATCCCGAGGCATACGCGCGAGACGCGCAGCCCGGTCGCACCCAGGTTCACTGATTCCATGCCAGGAACCTACCCCTCGGCCCGCCCGTCCTCACCTGTGATGTAGCGGTCGATGACGCGGTGCATGTGCAGGAGGTTGGCCTCTTGGCGCGGGTTGAGGCGCAGCCCATCGAAGCCCGCCGATTTCATCCCGATCTGCACCTCGGCCATGTTGGCGTAATCCTGCGTCGTGATCTCGCCCCACTCGTGCTCGGTCCAGTCCGGGTAGAAGCGGCGCTCCACCCGGCGGCGCTCCTTCCCCGGCCGCGGCCACTCGAGCACCCACGTGTCGTGGATCGCCCGGTCCGGGTCCAGGCCGAACGGTCGGGCCCGGAAGAGGATGGCGCTCCCCGGGTAGATCGGTCCCACGACGTTCGGGAAGCAGTACACGTCCTCCGCGCTCGACATCTGGTCCGGCTCGAAGCCGGATACGTCGAGCCCGCGCGCCGCGAGCAGCTCCAACCGCCGCGCCTGGTACGCGGGCAGCAGCTCGCCTCTCGGTAGCCCGGCGGCCCGCAGCTCGTCGACGAGCGCTCGCTCGTCCGCGAGGAACGCGCCACCGAGGCCGCCCACGAGCGCGGCAAGGATCTCACCTTCGTCGTACTCGTCGCCGCGCGGCCCGAGGCGCGGGCTGGGCCGCAGCTCCCGCCGCGCGCCGGCGAGCCGGCCGTACCGGGCGTGCTTCCCGAGCTGCTCGTACGCGATGCTCACGTCGTCGGTCCACGCCAGGATCTGCGGGTGCGTTCCCTGCACGTGGTAGCTCTCGTTGAACGCGTCCACCACGCTCTTCCAGTTCGCCGGGAGCACCGTGCTCAGATGCGCTCGCAGTCGCATGTCTTCGAGGTGGTACGAGCTGAGCAGCGACGGGAGCGGGTCGAGGAAATCGAGGAGCGGCTCGGCATTCGGGTCGGGATTCACGAACACGAAGCCGCCCCAGCGCCCGACGCGCACTGCGGCGAGGCACAGGCCCTCGGGCAGGGCGTCGAACTCCGCCGCGTCGACCACCTCGGTCAACCGGCCGTCCAGCGCGTAGCGCCAGGCGTGATAGCGGCATTGGACGAAGCCCTCGGTGAAGCACCCCGAGCCGGCCGCGAGGCGGGTCCCGCGGTGCAGGCACGCGTTGTGGAAGGCCGAGATCACGCCGTCGTCACCCCGGACCACGAGGATCGACTGATCGCCGATCTCGTACTCGACGAAGTCGCCCGGCTCGGCCAGCTCCTCCTCCCGGCACGCGATCTGCCAGACCCGGTTCCAGAGCCGGTCGAGCTCGAGACGCGCGAAGTCGGCGGAGATGTAGCGCGCCTTCGGAACGCGACCGTCACTCCGGACGAGCACGTCGCTCGAGCCCATGCGAAGACAGTAGCGTCCGGCCGGCCGGTTACCGGCGGGGGGTCATCGTGAACTTCAACCTCGCAGATCTGTTCGAATGCGTGGTGGATCACGTGCCCGAGCGCGAGGCCCTCGTCTGGGGAGCGCGCCGTTGCACCTACGCCGAGCTCGACGAGGCCGCGACGCGGGTCGCGCACGGTCTCGCGGATCTCGGGATCGGACCCGGCAGCCACGTCGGGCTCGCGCTGTTCGACTGCATCGAGCACATCGAGGCGATGCTCGCCTGCTACAAGCTGCGGGCCGTCCCGGTGAACGTCAATCACCGGTACGTCGCGGCGGAGCTCGCGTCGCTGTGCGCCGACGCGGATCTCGTGGCGCTCGTGTATCCCGCGGCCCATGCCGACCGCGTCCGGGGTCTCGGCATCGAGCACCTGATCGAGGTCACCCACGAGGAGCCTCCGACACGGGGAGTGCGCAACTACTCCGACCTGCTCGCCGGCTCGCCGGCCCGCGACTTCGGACCGCGCTCGGGCGACGACCACTACATCCTCTACACGGGTGGCACGACCGGCGCGCCCCGAGGAGTCGTGTGGCGCCACGAGGACATCTTCTTCGCCGCGCTCGGCGGCGGGAACCCGGGGGGACCGCCGATCACGGAACCTGAGGCGATCGGCCCCGGTGTGCTCGCCAACCCGGCCGGGCGGGTCAGGGCATTCCTACCGACCGACGATCCGGGCCCGCCGCGGCTCGTCGCGCTAGCGCTCGGACCCCTCGTGCACGCGAGCGGGCAGTGGTCCGCGCTCGGCACCATGCTGAGCGGCGGCACCGTCGTCCTCTCTCCCGCCGTGCACCTCGACGTCGCGAGCGTGCTGGACCTCGTCGCGGCCGAGCGTGTCGTCGCGCTCAACCTCGTGGGCGATGCGATCGCACGCCCGCTCGTGGAGCTGCTCGAAGCCCGACCCGGCGCGTGGGACACCTCGTCACTACTGTTGCTCGGGTCCGGCGGGAGCATCCTGTCCGGCGAGGTGAAGGATCACCTCCTGGCTGCGCTCCCGTCGGTCTTCGCGCTCATCGACGGTATCGGGTCTTCGGAGTCGCCCGCCCAGGCCGTCGCGGTCACCACGCGTGGGAGCGATCCGACGCCGTCGCTGCGCTTCACCGCGAAGCCGACGACGATGGTGGTCGACGACGCGCTGCGACCGGTGCCCGCCGGGTCCGGGATCGTCGGGCGGCTTGCCACCACCGGGCGCGTCCCGCTCGGCTACTACGGGGACCCCGAGCGCTCGGCGCGCACGTTCGTCGAGATCGACGGCCAGCGGTGGTCGCTGCCCGGCGACATGGCGACGATCGACGCGGGCGGTGTGGTGCAGCTTCTCGGCCGCGGGTCGTTCTGCATCAACACCGGAGGCGAGAAGGTCTATCCGGAAGAGGTCGAGGCCGTGGTGAAGTCGCACCCGCTCGTGACCGACGCGGTGATCGTCGGAGTCCCTGAGCCCCGCTTCGGCGAGCAGGTGGCCGCGATCGTGGCGCCCGTGGGCACCGCGCTGGACCTCGAGGGGCTGCAGGAGCACTGCCGCGCACACCTCGCGGGCTACAAGATGCCGCGCGCGCTGTACCTGGTCGACGAGGTGCAGCGGCTGGCGAACGGCAAGGCCGACTACGTGTGGGCCCGCAAGACGGTCGCCGGTTGACCCGAGAGGCGACGCCACTCGGGCCCCGGCTGGCAGACTCGCCGCCGACACGGAGTCGCGGGCCGGGAGGGACGCAATGCGGTACGTCGAAGCGGGAGGAGCCAGGGTCTCGTCGATCGGGCTCGGGTGCTGGCAGTTCGGATCGCACGACTGGGGTTACGGCAAGAGCTACGGCGACAGCACGGCGATCGAGCTGGTGCACTGGGCGCTCGATCACGACGTCAACCTCATCGACACGGCCGAGGTGTACGCGCGCGGCGCGTCGGAGGCGATCGTCGGACGCGCGCTCGAAGGCCGCCGTGACGAGGCGTTCCTCGCCACCAAGGTCCTCCCGATCTGGCCGACCGCGACGCGCGTCGCGGAGCACGGCCGGATCTCGTCACTCCGGCTCGGCGTCGCGACGATCGACCTCTACCAGGTGCACTGGCCCAACCCGCTGGTCCCGATCTCCTCGACGATGGAGGGGATGCGCCGGCTCCAGGAGAGCGGCCTCGTCCGCCACGTCGGAGTGAGCAACTTCTCGGCCGGCCGGTGGGCCGCCGCGGAGCGGGCGCTCGGCGCGCCGGTGTTGTCGAACCAGGTGCAGTTCAACCTGTTGCAGCGCAAGCCGGATCGGGAGAACGTCCCGTACGCGCAAGGGAACGACCGCATCGTGATCGCCTACAGCCCGCTCGGCCAGGGCGTGCTCGGCGGTCGCTACGACGCGGCGCACCCGCCACCGGGTCCGGCGCGGACGAACAACCCCCTGTGCCTGCCGGAGAACCTCGAACGCGCGGGTGCGCTCATCGACACGTTGCGTCGCGTCGCCAAGGGCCACGACGCGACGCCGGCGCAGGTCGCGCTGGCCTGGCTGATCCGCAAGCCCAACGTCGTTGCGATCCCCGGCGCGAGCTCGGTCGACCAGCTCCGCCGCAACGTCGAAGCAGCCGACCTCGACCTCAGTGACGAGGAAGCGCGCGAGCTCACGGCCGAGAGCGACCGGTTCGAACCCGTCAACCTCCCCGCCACCGCACGCGGCCTCCTCGCCGCCCGCCGCCGCAAGTAGATCGTGTCCTGGAAGGCGCGGCTGCACGGGCTGCTGGTCCACCGGCGCGAGGTGGGGCCGAGCCGGCGACGGCCGGGTGACGTCGTCCGGGTGGTGGTCGGCGCGGCGCTGCTCGCGGGGCTCGCGATCTACTCGCAGGACCATGCGCCACTCGAGCGGGACATCGTCCGCTCGATCGCGGACCTGCCCCACGACGGCTACTCGTTCGTCGTCCTCATCTACCGGATCCTGGCGGTGTGGGCGATCGGCCTGCTGATCTTCGGCGCGATCCTCGTCCGCCGGTGGCGGCTGACCCGCGACCTCGCCGTTGCGGGCGCCGGCGCGTGGTGCATCGGACGTGTCCTCGCGTTCTACACGCGCGACGGCCGGCTGTGGAACGCGGTGAAGGACACGGCGGACCTCACCGGCGCACCGCGGTTCCCGACCGTGCGCGTGGCCGTCGTCGTGGCGATGGTGGTGGTCGCGTCGCCGTACCTGGCGCGGCCGCTCCGGCACGTCGGCCAGATCCTGGTGATCGCGGTCGCGATCGACGCGCTCTACATCGGCCGGGTCTTCCCCACCGACCTTCTCGGCGCGCTCGTGCTCGGGTGGAGCGTGGCCGCGGCCGTCCACTACGGGTTCGGGACCCCCGTAGGCCGGCCGACGGCGGAGTCCGTGACCCGCACGCTCGCCCGGCTCGGCCTCGACGTGAAAGAGGTCGAGGCGGCCGAAGAGCAGCCGGTCGGCCGGGCCGTCTTCACCGCGACCGGCCCACCGGGCGCGCTGCGGATCACGGCGCTCGGGCGCGACGAAGCCGACGCGCAGCTCCTGGCCCGCGCCTGGCGCTACATCACGCGCAAGGACGCGCCGCGAACGTTGCTCTGGAGCCGCCGGCAGCAGGTCGAGTACGAGGCGTACCTCGAGTTGCAGGCCGGCGAGGTGGGAGTGCGCGTCCCCGGGGTGGTGCTGGCCGGCAACGCGGGAGCGGTGGCCGTGCTTGTCGAGCACGACATGCCCGGGCGTGCCCTCTTCGACGCTCCCGTCGACGAGATCACCGACTCCGTCCTCGACGACGCGTGGGAGCAGCTCGGGCGCTTGCGCAACGCACACCTCGCGCACGGCAAGCTCGACGGCCACCATCTCCTCGTCGACGGCGAACAGACGGTCGTGACGGAGTTCGAATGGGCCACGACGAGTGCCGGCTTCGGCCAGGCCGCGGCCGACGCGGCCAACCTGCTCGCGGCGACCGCGGCAATGGTCGGTACCGAGCGCGCGGTCGCCGCCGCCCGGCGCGAGATCAGCGACGAGGAGCTGCTCGCGGCACTTCCCATGTTGCAGCCACAGTCGATCTCCGGCTGGACCCACGACGCGTTCGGCGGTCGCAGCGGGCTCGACGACCGGCTCGCCGAGCTCCGCGAGGCAACCGCGCAGGCCGCCGGGACCGAGCCGCCCGAGCTCCGCCAGCTGTACCGCGTGCATCCCCGGAACCTGCTCATGGCCATCGGCGCGCTCGTCGCGGTCGCGGTGCTGTTCAGCCGGGTGGGCGACCCCGAGAAGTTCTGGCACTCGTTGCGCAACGCCAACTGGTGGTACGTCGCGCTCGCGTTCGTGCTCGGTCTCGGTACGGACGTCGCGTTCGGCATCACGTTCCTCGGCAACGTCCCCATCCGCATCCCGGTCTGGCCGAGCATCGAGCTGCAATCCGCGATGTCGTTCTCGAACCTGGCGGTCCCGGTGGCTGCCGACACCGCGATCCAGGTGCGCTTCCTCCAGAAGCAGGGGCTCGATCTGCCCTCCGCGGTCGCGACCGGCGGGGTGCTCAGCTCCGTCTCCGAGATCATCGTGCAGGTCGCGCTGTTCTTCGTCGCGGTCCGGCTCGCGCCCGACTCCATCGACTTGGGCCGCATCGACACCGAACAGCTCGTGGTCATCGCGCTGATCGTCGTGTTCGCGGTGGGGGTCGCACTGGCGATCATCTTCGGCATCCGCCGGATCCGGCACCGGGTGCTCCCGCCCGTCGCCCGCGCGACACGCACCGTCTGGGACGCGGTGAAGACCCCGAGCCGCATCTCGCTGCTCGTGGTCGGCAACATCGTTGCCCAGTGCCTGTTCGCGGGATCGCTGCTCGCGTGCCTCCTCGCGTTCGGGGCGAGTGTGAACTTCTGGACCCTGCTCGCGCTCAACATCGGGATCACGACGATCGCGTCGCTCGTCCCCATCCCCGGCGGGGGCACCGCGGTGTCCTCGGTCGGCCTCGCCGGCCTGCTGACGGCGCTCGGGGTGTCCCCTGCCGCCGCCGGCGCGGCGGTGCTGTCCCATCAGCTCGCCGTGACGTACCTCCCCGCCATTCCCGGCTGGTTCGCCACCCACGACCTCATCCGCAAGCGGATGCTCTAGCGATCGGGCACGGCGCCCGGGAGCCCGCGCCCTCCGAGCCGTTGTCCCACCCCTGTCCTATGGTCAGGTCAGCCCTTCCCCGGTCCTTCCTCCGTTCGCTGAGCCGTTGCCCGCGGAGGAGCCGTCATGTCATCGACCGAGCTGCAGTCACAGATCTGGATTCCCTGCCCCGACTGCGCGCCCTTCCACATCCGCGGTCCGGCGGATGCTCTCGCGCTCGCCACCGCGTGGCCCGAGCTCCCCGAGTTCGAGCTGATGCTGGCGCTGCTGGACGCTGATCGGCGCATCACGCTGATGCTCACGAACCCGGAGGCCGACCTCGTCTTCTGCCCGGAGCAGATCGAGCGACCCGGGATCCCCCGACCGGTGCGGGGCGTCGCGTTGTTCTCCCGGGTGTGGAGGGAGAACCGGCAGCTCAGCAGCTGGTCCCTGTTCGAGATCCTGAAGCGCCGCTACCGGGAGGCGGGGATCCGCTTCGTCGACTGGGTGCAGATCGACTTCGACGAGGACATCTACCGCTCGATGCGGATCAGCACCCGCGATCGGCAGGGCATCGCGCAGGACTACCTCCGGTCCGGGACGTGTGTGTGAGCCCCGACCCGGTGCTCCGCGAGCTTCCTCCGGCGGCCGCAGCCGGGCATGCCAGAGTGTCCGGCCATATGGACCGGGTCGACGTGCTCGTGGTGGGGGCCGGCATCGTCGGGCTGGCGACCGCGCGCGCGGTCCAGCAGGCGGAGCCGGGGCTCACGGTCGTCGTCGCCGAGAAGGAGGACGCACCGGCCCGCCATCAGTCCGGCCGGAACTCGGGCGTCATCCATGCCGGCGTGTACTACGCGCCCGGCTCGGACAAGGCCCGGCTGTGCTCGGCCGGGCGGGTCTCGATGGTCGAGTACTGCCGCGAGCGCGGCATCCCGCACGAGGTGTGCGGGAAGGTCGTCGTCGCGGTGGACGAGGACGAGCGCGGCCGGCTCGTGGAGCTCGAGCGACGATGCCAGGTCAACGATGTGCGGGTGGAGCGCATCGGGCCGGACCGGCTGCACGAGATCGAGCCCTACACGGCCGGGGTCGCCGCGTTGCACGTGCTCGACACCGGCATCGCCGACTACACCGCGGTCTGCCTGTCACTCGCGCGTGAGGTCGAGGAGGCCGGCGGGCGCTTGCAGCTCGACACCGAGATCCTGTCGGGCACCGAGCAGGCCGATCGTCTCGTGGTGGAGACGAACCGCGATGCGATCGCGGCGCGCCGCGTGGTCACGTGCGGTGGCTTGCAGGCCGACCGGCTCGCGGTCGCGGTGAGCGGGCCGGACGGCGCGGCGGGCCTGCGGGTCGTGCCGTTCCGCGGGGAGTACTACGCGCTCCCGCCCGAGCGGGCGCATCTGGTGCGAACCCTCGTCTATCCGGTGCCGGACCCCCAGTTCCCGTTCCTCGGCGTCCACCTGACCCGCGGCATCGACGGCCAGGTGCACGTCGGCCCCAACGCGGTGCTCGCGCTCGCCCGCGAGGGCTACTCCTGGCGTGAGCTCGACCTCGCCGACGTGCGCGACACGGTGCGCTATTCCGGCTTCCGCAAGCTCGCCGCGCAGCACTGGCGCTACGGCGCGGGTGAGATGGCGCGTTCGGTCAGCAAGCGGCGCTTCGTCAAGGCCCTGAACCGGCTCGTGCCCGACGTGACGGTCGGCGACCTCGAACCGGCCGCGTCGGGCGTGCGCGCCCAGGCCGTCACGCCCACGGGCGACCTCGTCGACGACTTCGCCTTCCAGCAGGTCGGCCGCGCGCTCCACGTGCTCAACGCCCCGTCCCCCGCCGCCACCGCGTCACTCGAGATCGGCCGAACCATCGCCGAGAGGTTGTCTCTCGGCTGAGACCCCTTCGCGGACTCGAGCCGGCGGACTCGAGACCGCCGCCGGCCGCCCCGCGATCGCGGTCGAGCGATCGGCCGGCGGAGATCTTGTTAAATCGGCAGGTTCTCGTTCGCCTGGCGCAGCACCGCGAGGGTGTGGTCCCAGGCTTCGCGCTCGCGGGTGGTCATCAACGGCTGGAGCGGCGCGCTCGGGCCGTCGGGGCCGAGCACGCAGGGGAGGCTGGCGCACACGTCGTCGCCGACCCGCACCGACACCGGGATGATCGCACCCGCTTCGTGAGAGATCGCGTGGACCAGCCCGCTGACCGTCAGCCCGATGCCGTGCACCGCCGAGCCCTTCAGGTCGCGCACGTGGTACGCCGCGCGGCGGACGTCGTGCTCGATCGAGTCGAGGCGTTCGGGTGTCAGCTCCACCCCGCGCTGCGCGGCGAACTCCACCAGCGGCAACGTGCCCACGGTCGCGCTGCCGAGCAGGAAGACCGAGGAGTCCCCGTGCTCCCCCACCACCCAGGAATGCACGCTGCGCGGGTGCACCGCGCACTCTTGCGCGATCCGCTGGGTGAGCCGCAGCGTGTCGAGCGACGTGCCGGAGCCCATGATCGACACCGGCTGACCGGCCCAGCGGCGGGCCAGGTACTCCGTCATCACGTCCAGCGGGTTGGTGACGACGAGCGCGATGTGCGGCAGCGTGCCCGCCTCCACCGCGCTCGCCATGTCGTCCATCACCGCGAGGTTCTGGTGCAGCGTGTCGAGGCGGGTGCCACCGGTGACGGTGTGAGCGCCGGCCGCGAACACGAGGATGTCCTCGTACTGGATGTCGTCGAGGCCGCGACCCTGGATCTCGATGCTCGGGAGCAGCGGGCGGGCGTGGAGGAAGTCCATCGCGACACCTTGCGCGGCCTCGGGCTTGCGGCTGTAGATCGTGACCCGGTTGGCGAGGCCCCGGTGGATGAGCGCGGACGCGGTGGCCACGCCGACTCCCCCGGCTCCGATGACACCGACTCGAGCTCCCGCCATGGCGCCGAAGCCTAAACGCGCGCCCGGCGGCGAGGATCGCTCATGCGCCACCCACCGACTCGAGCGCGAGCGTCGTGTCGACGAGGAGCCGGAACCGGCCGCGCCCCGTCTTCTCGACCTCGCCGGCTCGGTGCTGACCCCGTCGGACCACCAGGCACTCGCGGCCCGGCTCGATCTCTCGTAGAGGCCCGACCGGTTGGGCATCTCGTGGGGGTGCGCGGTCTGGGCCGCGCACCCCCGCTACCTTTCCTGCCGGTGAGCCCCAGCCAGAAGCAGAAGCAGAGTCAGAGGCGCAAGTCGTCGACCCCGCCCCCGCAGAGCAAGGCGTGGGTCCGGATCGCGATCTTCGCGCTGGCCATCGTGTTTGCGTTCGGTTCCGTCATCGCCATCGCCATCGGCAGCAGCGGCAACTCCGGGAACGACACCGCGAGCACGACGGCCCCGTCGACCGCTGCCACTCCGGCCGCGGCTTCGGTCGCAGGCAAGCCGTGCGTGGCCGAGACCGGCACGCCGCCGGCGGGTGCACCCGTCGTGCCGGTGGAGGTCGGCCCGCCGCCGACCACGCTCGTCTCGAAGGACCTCGAAGTCGGAACCGGCCCGACGGTCGCGCCGGGCGCGACCGTCACCGTCGACTACATCGGCGTCTCGTGCTCGACCGGCGTGATCTTCGACTCGTCGTACAAGGGCGGCCAGCCGGTGACGCTCCCGCTCGCCAACATGATCCCGGGTTGGACCAACGGCATCCCCGGCATGAAGGTCGGCGGCACCCGGCTGCTCGGCATCCCACCGGACCAGGCGTACGGGGACAACGGTCAGGGCCCCGACATCGCGCCCGGCGAGACCCTCTGGTTCGTGGTGAAGGTCGAGAGCACGCAGTAGCCCTGAAGATCTCCGGAGGGCGGACGCTCGACCGCGGCTGAGCCGGCGCCCTCCGGCGGTCTCCTCCGGCAGCTCGTTCAGGCGGCGCGGTGGGGGTCGGACCGCCTGGCCCGGCGGTTGACGCTCGGGAAGCGGACCCGGAACCCGGCGGCGATGCGTGCCTCCTCGGACTCCCCACCCCAGTACCCGTACTCGCGGTGCTCGCGGGCCCATTCGCGGCACGGGTTCACGACCGGGCAGGAGGCGCACACGAGCCATGCCCGGAGCTCGCGCGCCGCGCGGACCTCGGGTCGTTCTCCGGGTGCCGGGTAGAACAGGTCGGTCTTCCCGGCGCACGCGGCGCGCCGGCTCCACGGACGCGCGTCGGCAGCCATTCCCGCGCCCAGCGTCGCTACCAACGTCTTCGGCATGCGGATCGGGCTACCCGTTTCCTCAACGGGCGAAACACGCTCAACGCGGACGTGTGACCCGGGCGCGGCGCGGGTATCAGGACGACAACGCGACGTGCGCGGTGCGGCGGCGCTGAACCGGCGGAGGCACGAGTGAACCAGCGAGAGCCCCGGGTAGCCGACCAACAGGTCGTCGTCGGACTGGCACCGGATCTGGGCCAGGCCCGGCGGGTCTTCGGCTACCTCCAGAACCATGGCATCGATCCGAACGACGTCCGGCTCGAGCTCGCCGCGGTCGAGCCCGACGCGCAGCCCTCGCTCGACCCCGCGGTTCGTGATCAGCTCGGGCAGGTCACGATCGGCCACGCCGGCCGTCGGGCCGAAGCGGGCGCGCTGATCGGCGCCCTGGCGGGTGGCGCGGTGGGTGCGCTCGGCGGAGTGCTCGCCACGAGCGGCCACGTGGGTCGGGACCTGACCACGTTCCTCGCGATCGTGTTCGTGTTCACCGGGCTCGGCGCGTGGGCGGCCGCGTGCCTGACCGCCGCCCGCTCGATGGCCGACGACAACGCACCGGCGCGTCCCTCGGAGCACATCGACGGCTCGACGTGGATCGCTGTACGCGTGCATGACGCGCGCGATGTCGCCCATGCCCGCGATCTGCTCGAGCGCGAGGGCGTAGTCCTGGTGGAGGAGGACACCGCACACGCGCAAGGAGCCCACTCCCTGCGCTGGTAGGGCCCGCCCGGCGCAAGCGCAGCCCGGCCCGTGCTCGCGGTCGGGACGGGCGCGAGCCGTCCACCCCGGAGACGCGCTCAACGAGGTGAGAAGCCGGCGCGATCGGCATCCAGCGCCGCGACGCGGCCGGACGGCGCGATCCCGTCACCGCGGAGCCGGGCCGGGAGACGCGCCACCAGCCCCGCCTCCGTCTCGAGGTGGAACCCGCGGCCGCGGAGCTGCGGATGCTCGGTCGCGCCTTCGGGAGACAGCACCGGTGTGACGGGCGCGCCGAACGATTCGAGTCGCGCGAGCGCGACCTCCGAGCCGAGCCCGGCGATCCGCTCGGCGATCATCGCGTTGATCTCGTCCGTGCGCGCGAGTCGCGCCGCGAACGTGAGCGGAGCGAGCTCCTCGAGCCCCAGGGCGCGGCAGATGGCGTCCCAGAGTCTCTGCTCCGCGAGCACGCCGAGCGCGATCCACGCACCATCCGCGGCGCGGAACACGCCGTAACCGGGTGACCCCACGGTTCGGCTACCGGCCTCCGCGTTCGCGGTCCCGCTGCGCGTCCCCACCCACCACGCGACGACGTCGGCCATCGCGACGTCGATCCGCTCGCCCTCGCCGGTCGCGATCCGGTGCGCCCACGCCGCGCAGATCAACATCGCGCACACCGTCCCACCTTCGAGGTCGGCGACCGGGAGCCGCGACACCTCGGGAGCAAGCTCGGGGCGGCGCGGCGCGAGCGCACCCGCGATCGCCTGGAAGTTCACGTCGTGGCCGGGCACATCGCGAAGCGGCCCGTCCTGGCCGAAGCCGGTCAGCGAGCAGTAGATGACCGTCGGGTTCGCTTCCACGACCGTCTCGTAGCCGAGCCCGAGCCGGTCCGCGACACCCGGCCGCCAGCTCTCGCACACCACGTCGGCCGCCGCCGCCAGCTCGAGCGCCCGCGCGCTCCCGGCCTCGGTGCGGAGGTCCAGCACGATGCTGCGCTTCCCGCGGGCGACCGAGGCGAAGATCTCCGGATAGCCGCGCATCGGGTCGCCACCCGGCGGCTCGACCTTGAGCACCTCGGCGCCGAGGTCGGCGAGGATCTGGGTCGCGTGCGGCATCGGCCGCCACGCCGACAGATCCAACACCCGCATCCCCGCCAGAAGCCCAGACACAACCGCTTCTTTACTAGGTACCGCCACCATTCGCCCTCCGGAGATCTTCGGAATGCCGCCGGAGGGCGCCGGGCAACCGCGGTCCACCATTCGCCCTCCGGAGATCTTCGGAATGCCGCCGGAGGGCGCCGGGCAACCGCGCTCCACCATTCGCCCTCCGGAGATCTCCGAATTGAAGGATGGCGGGAAAGGTGGGTTCGCCGTCCTTGTGGTCGCGGGGAGGTGGCCGCACGATGGGGTCATGCAGATTGCCTTCGTGCTCTACGACCAGTTCACGGCGCTCGACATCGTCGGGCCGTTCCAGACGCTCGCGGACCTTCCCGGTGTGGAGGCCGTGTTCGTCGCGCCGAAGCGAGGCCCGGTGCCGGACCACACCGGCCGGCTGTCACTGACCGCGACCGCGGCACTCGACGAGGTCACCGAGCCGGAGGTCATCGTGGTTCCGGGCGGGTTCGCCGACCGGCACGCCGGCCCGGACGACCCGGTCGTCCAGTGGATCCGCGCGGTGCACCCGACCACGACGTGGACCACGAGCGTCTGCACCGGCTCGATCTTCCTGGGGCTGGCCGGGGTGCTCGACGGTCTCGATGCGACCACGCACTGGACGGCCTACGAGCGTCTCGCCGCGCTGGGGGCTCGTCCCACCGAGCAGCGGGTCGTCGAGCGCGGCAAGGTGATCACCGCCGCCGGCGTGTCGGCGGGCATCGACATGGGTCTCACCCTCGCGTCGCGCCTGTTCGGAGATGACGTCGCGTGCGCGGTGCAGCTCGCCATCGAGTACGACCCGCAACCGCCGTTCGATTCGGGCGCGCCGAGCAAGGCATCACCGGAGCTGCTCGCGTTCGTCAGCGAGCTGATGGGCGCCACGGCTCCCGCCTAGACCTCGATGCGAGCTCAGGTCGCGTCGAGCTCCGTGAGAAGCCGTTCGTACCCGTTCGCCTCTGCCACCCGCGCCACGACGGTGGCCAGCGTCTCGGACGCGTCGTCTGCCTGATCCGACTGCCGGAGCACCTGCACCGTCCCGGCCTGAGCCTGCGCCACCCAGTACGGCGCCCGCATCGCCTCGGACATCGCGGCCGCGGCCTCGAAGTGCGCCAGCGCGAGTGACGTGTCGTGCCGGACGGCGGAGAGCGCTCCGAGCCAGTGGTGAACGCATCCCAACACCGCGCCGCCGGCACCGAACACCACGACGTGGTCGGCGAACGGCTCGAGCATCTCGATCAGGAGGTCGGCCAGGTCGAGATCCCCGGTCCGGGCCGCCGCACCGGCGAAGAGGGAGATCGCGGCGAGCCAGAAGCCGTCGCGCTGCAACCGGTGCCCGTCCGGGCCGAGCGCCTGGCGCACGATAGGCACGACGTCACCGGTCCGGCCGGTCTCTGCGCACGCGACCGCGGCGAGCGCCAAGCCGGCCCAGTACCCGTGCTGGTGCTCCGGCGCGTTGCTCAGGCCGGTGACGAGCTCGGCGAGCCGGCCCTGCTGGTAGCGGATGACGAAGAGGTGGAGCACATGGGCACCGACGACGTCGGTCTGCCCGAGCTCGCGACCACGCGTGAGCGCACCACGAGCCCGCTGCTCCGCCGCGCTCAGGTCACCGTGCAGCGTCGCCTGCGTCGCCCTCAGCGCCATCGACCAGTAGATGTCCGGTGGGCTCCGCAACGTCGAGGCCTGGCGCTCGTACTCTTCGAGCCGGTCGTCGAACTCGTCCACCCGACCGTTCTGCAGCAGATCGGAGAGGTGCAGCCGCTCGGCCCGGAGGTGGAGGTGCCGGCAGTCGTCGGCGCGGGTCAGCTCCACCGTGCGAGCCGAGAGCTCGAGCCGTTCGCATCGCGCCCCGGGCTCGTGGGTCAACCACCGGTGGTACGCCAGGTTCCCGGCCGCCCGGGCCGCGGTGTCGCCCAGCTCCTCGCCGAGGGCGAGCGCGGCGCGCGCGGCCTCACCCTCACGATCGGGATCGGTGTAGTAGAGCGTCGCCGCCAGGCTGTTGAGCACCTGCACCCGGCGCAGCCGATCGGACTCGCCGAGCTGCTCCAACGCATCGTCGAGCAGCGCGAGCACGTCCGACTGCAGGTGGAGTGCCACGCTCCACGGACCGGTCGCGGCCACACCGATGTCGGCGAGCAGCTCCGGGTCCCCGGCGGTGCGCGCGAAGTCCGCCGCCACCATGTAGGCATCCCGGGCCCGTTCGAGCTGGCCGCCGTTGTCCAGCGCACGCGCGAGCCCGAACTGGATCTGGCCCAGCTCCCGCGCGCTCCAGCGAGCGGCGCGGCCCAGCTCCAGCGCCTGCTCGAACCAGGGCGCGGCCTCGGAGAACGCGAACCGGTCCACCGCGTCCTCCGCGGCGCACCGGGCGTAGCGCGCGGCCTTCTCCGGATCGCCGAGCGGGAGGGCGGCGACGAAGTGCCGGGCCATCTCGGCCGCGCTCGGCGCCGCGCCCGTCGGGTCGGTCGCTTCGAGCGCGATGCCAACCTGCCGATGCAGCTGCCTCCTGCAGTCCTCCGGGATCTCGAGGTAGACCGCGTTGCGAACGAGCGCGTGGGAGAACTCGAACATGTCGCGGTCGCCGGGGTACTCCGCGAGCAACCTCGATGCGAGGCTCTCCTCGACCGCGTCGAGGGTCTCGTCGGCCGTCAGGCCGCAGGCCGCGGCCAGCAGGTCGGCCGAGAAGAGCCGGCCGACGACGGTCGCCATGTGCAGCACGTCGCGGCCGCGATCGGAGAGCCGCTCGACCCGCCGGCTCACGAGCGCCCGCACCCCGGCCGGCGCCATCGTGCGCAACATCTCCTCGAGCACCGCCGCGTCGGAGGTCTCGATGCGGTGCTCGTCGAGCTCACGGAGCAGCTCGCGGATGAACAGTGGGTTGCCGCGCGTCACCGACGCGATGGTCGGAACGAGACCGACGAGCGTCTGCACCGCGTCGGGTGGTGCGGTGGCGCGCAGCATCGCCCGCACCTCGGTGTGATCGAAGCCCTCGAGCCGGACGTGCACGCGCCGGGTCCGCGGCGCGAGCCGATCGATCAGCTCGCGCCGGCTCGAGCTCAGCTCGTCGTCCCGGTAGGTCGCGAGGACGAGGAGCCCTTCGAGCTCGGGGTCGCGCAGCAGGTGCCGCAGCACCAGCAGCGTCGGCTCGTCGGCCCAGTGGAGGTCCTCGACCGAGAGCACCACGGGCCGCCCCGGGGCGCGCGCGATGGTGGCGGCGATCGCGGCGAAGAGCTGGTACCGCTGCACGGTCGCGGTGGCATCGGCACTCGCGTGGGCCCCGGTCATCGTCCCCGTCAGACCGAGCACCGAGAGCTCACCGGGCAGCTCGCCACCCGTGGCATCGAGGCGCGGCACGAGCGCGCGGAGGATCTCCACCCACGGTTGGTACTCACCGGGCGGATCCGGGTCGCAGCGACCGGTGAGAACGATCGCACCCGCGGCGGTCGCCCGCCGGATCGTCTCGCCGAGCAACGTGCTCTTCCCGACCCCGGCATTGCCGGTGATGAGCATGAGCCGTCGCTCGTCCGCCACGGCGGCTCCGTACACGCCGCGAAAGTCCTCGAGCTCCTGGCGCCGACCGATGAACCGCCCGGGGGGCTCCGGCCGCTCGGGCACCGCGACCGACGACCGGCTCTCCGGCGCCCAATCGAGGCCGGGCCGCTGCAGCAGCACGTCTTCCTCGAGCTTGCGCAAAGCGAGCGACGGACCGATGCCGAGCTGCTCGTCCAGCCGGCGGGTGAGGTCGGAGCACGCCCGAAGCGCTTCCGCCTGCCGGCCACTCCGGTAGAGCGCGAGCACGAGCTCCTCCGTGAGCCGCTCGCGCAGCGGAAACGCCTCGATCGCCGTAGTCAGGAGCTCGATGACGACGGCATGGTCGCCGAGCGTCATGCGGGCCTCGGCCAGCTCCTCGAATGCGGCGGCGCGCAGGTCCTCCAAGCGGGCGAGGTCTCCTCGCACCGCCCGCAGGTCACGGGCGTCGGCCAGCGGCGGCCCACGCCAGAGCGTGAAGGCACGTGAGAGATGGCGGACCGCCGCGTCCGGATCACCTTCGGCGTTCGCATCGCGACCGAGCACGAGCAGGCGCTCGAACCGCTCCGCGTCCAGCTCGTCCGGCTCCACCCGCAGGAGGTAGCCGTGCGGGCTCGCGGGGAGCCGGATGCTCGGCGCGTTCGTGGCCCGCTCGGGCTCCAGGATCTGGCGCAACCGCCTGATGTGGACCCGGAGCGCCGTTGCCGCGCTGGGCGGCTGATCCTCTTCCCAGAGCTCCTCGATCAGCTGCTCGGCCGGCACCGGCCGGTTGGCGCGCAGGGTCAGCAGGGTCAGCACGGCTCGGGGCTTGGCCCCTCGCAGCGAGGTCGGCCCGTTACCGTGATCGACCTCGAGCGGGCCCAACACCCGAATCTCCACCCGCACCTCCTGCCGGAAACGGTGGGGCGCGAAGGCTACAACCGGGGGGCATCCGAGCGCCGCGACGCGCTTTACGCGCGCTTTACGCCCACCGCGTACAACGACGACCACGAGGAACCCGTCGCCTCACCACCCCGACCCGAAGGAACTCCCTGTGACGCACGAATCCCGTAGGCCCGCGCCCCCGTCCGCTTTGCGTCACGCGGAGGCCCCGCTCGTCCTGGCCGCGAACGCCGGCTTCGCCGATCCCCAGTTCCGCGAGACGGTCCGGGAGATGCATCGCCAGGAGTACCCGCTCCTGCGCATGGTCACCGATCTCGGGCTCGACGACGAGCTGACGGCCGAGATCCGCTCCGTCCTCGAAGGCCTCAGCCCCGAGGTCGTGGCGGGGATCCGTGCCTCGACGCTGGCGATGCTCGACCGGGAGGAGCAGGCCCTCCCGCTCGACTGCTCCGTCGATCCGGGTGAGCTCCAGCGTGGGGTTCCTGTCGCGGTCGAGGTCAACGAGGTCGGCGGCACGGACACGATCCAGGTGTCGCGCGCCTGACCGCCGTGACCGAGCCGATCCGGAAGATCGGCCTGGCGTCGGACGTACCGGAGGTGAGCTTCGACGCGCTCGAACAGGTCGCTCACGCGCTCCATCAACAGGTCACCCGCGATCTCGGGCCGATCTGGGGCATCGACGCGGCCGTACGCGCGTTCCCGGGCACCAGCGCGGTGCCACCCGGGTACTGGCCGCTCGTCGTCGTGCGCGACCTCGACGGGGGCTCCGGCCTGCATCGCAACGCGAGCGGCCGGCCGAGCGGTCTCGTCAAGCTCCGCCCGCTGTGGTCGCTGACGGCCAGCCACGAGTGTCTCGAGATGCTGATCAACCCACTCGGTGATCGCGTGGTCATCGGCCCGTCGCCCGCGGCACCCGATCGCCAGGTCGAGCTGCTCGTCGAGGTCTGCGACCCGGTGCAGGCCGCCTCGTTCGGCTACCGGATCGGCAACGTGCTCGTGTCGGACTTCGTGACGCCGAGCTACTTCGACTTCCCGCCGGGCTTCGTCGCCCGGTACAGCTTCCGCGAGACCGTCACCTCTCCGCGTCAGGTGCCGCCGGGTGGCTGCCTCACCTGGTTCGAGCCGCGGACCCAGCGGTGGCTGCAGCGGACCTTTCTCGGGGTTCGGGAGGTCTCGTAGACCTCCGGGCCCGCCCTAGCCGATTCCTTCGAGGCGTTGCTGCGGGGAGGCACCCGGCGGCACGTGGCCTTCGAGCCCGAGCAGGAGGCGCTTGCGCTCCAGCCCGCCGCCGTAGCCGGTGAGGCTCCCGTCGGCGCCGATCACCCGGTGGCACGGGACGATCACCGCGATCGGGTTCGCGCCGTTCGCGAGGCCGACAGCGCGCGCGGCGGACGGCTTCCCCACGCGCCGCGCCAGCTCGCCGTAGCTGGTGGTCGTTCCGTACGGGATCTCGCAGAGCGCGTTCCACACGCGCCGCTGGAATGGAGAACCGTCCAGCCGCAGCGGCACGTCGAACTCGGTGCGCGCGCCGGCGAAGTACGCGGATAGCTGCTCCCGTACTTCCGCGAACGGCTCGTCGGCTCGTTGCCACTCCGGGCGCAGCGTCACCGGGCGCCGCCCTTCCTGCATGCAGAGCCCCTGGAGCGCGTGCCCGTCGCTGAGCAGCAGAAGGTCTCCGATCGGGCTCGCCACGTTCGTGTACCAGGTCACCTCGTTGCTCACGCGGCCACCTCGGCGTCGCCGGCCGGGCCCGCAGTCGCCTGAGCCCACAGATGCTGCACCGCGTAGGCCCGGTACGGTCGCCACGGTTCGGCGAGCCGCGCCACCGCCGCCGGTCGCGAGTTGAGTCCGAGACCCTCGAGCGCGTGGCGGATACCGAGGTCGGTCGGGAGGAAGGCGTCGGGATCCCGCAAGACGCGCATCGCGACGTACGCCACGGTCCACGGACCGATGCCGGGAAGCGCGAGCAGCTGTCGTTGCGTCTCGTCGCGCTCCGTTCCCGCATCGAGGACGATGCTGCCGTCGGCCAGTGCCCCGGTCAGCGCGAGCAACGCGCGACGGCGGGCGGCCGGCATCGCGAGACGGTCGGGGTCGCCCTCCGCGATCGCCTCCGGTCGCGGGAACACGTGGGTCACGCCACCGAGCGGGCGCGCCAGCGGTGTCCCGTGCTCCGCGACGAGCCGCCCGGCGAGCGTGGCCGCGCCCGCCAGCGAGACCTGCTGGCCGAGCACCGCGCGCACCGCGAGCTCGTCGCCGTCCACGGCACCTGCCACCCTTCGCCCCGGTTGCACCCGGACCAGCGGGCCCAGCAGGGGATCGGCGCCGAGCGCGTCGACGACGGCGTGCGGATCGGAGTCCAGGTCGAGCAGCGCACGACACCGTTGCACCGCGGTCGCCAGGTCGCGGAGGTCGTCCAGCCAGAATCGAGCCCTCACGTGACCGTCTCCGGGGCGCAGCTCGACGATCCCGGCGCCGCGGGGCAGACCCAGGCTGCGCCGGTACACACCGTTGACTGCCTCTTCGACACCCGGCACCGCGCGGGCGGCAAGGAACGCGAGAAGTGCACCGGCGCCGAGCGGCGCGCGGTACGGAAGGCGCAGGTCCACCGCACCGCTCCCCTCCGGTCGACCATGGCGGCCGGCGCGGGCGCGGAGCGCGCTCGGTGTGGTGGCGAAGACCTCCTGCACGGTGGCGTTGAACTGGCGCACGCTCCGAAAGCCGGAGGCGTATGCCACCTGGGCGATCGGCAGGTCGGTCGTCTCCACGAGCACCCGCGCTGTCTGCGCCCGTTGCGCACGTGCGAGCGCCAAGGGCCCGGCGCCGACCACGGCGACGAGCTGGCGGTGCACGTGGCGTTCGGCGTAGCCCAGCCGGCTCGCGAGCCCGGTGACGCCCTCGCGGTCCACGATGCCGTCGGCGATGAGCCGCATGGCGCGGCCCACGAGGTCAGCCCGGCGGTCCCACTCGGGCGAGCCCGGAGTGGCATCCGGCCGGCAGCGCTTGCAGGCACGGAACCCGGCGGCCTGCGCCGCGGCAGCGGTCGCGTAGAAGCGCACGTTGCGGCGCTTCGGGGTCCGGGCCGGGCAGCTCGGCCGGCAGTAGATCCCGGTCGAGGTCACCCCGCAGAACACCCAGCCGTCGAAGCGCGGATCGCCGGTCTCCACGGCGTGCCAGCTGCGGTCGGGGTCGAAGATCATGCGACCACCGTGCCACGCCCGGACCGGGTTGTCTGGCGGGAATCGGACGGCAATGAGATCGGCCGCGCGCCGGCCGCCGCCGGGCCGTCCTCAGCTGCAGCCGAGGGCCTTCCGGAGCTTGGCGAGGTTCTCGCGCATCACCGAAGCCCAGTCGTCGCCGTGCGCGATCTCGCGGTCGGTGAGCCCTTCAAGCGGGTTGAGCGTCTCCGTCCTGACCCCGCCGGCCTCGCGGGCCAGGGCGTCCGCCACCCGACGCGACACCAGAGCCTCGGTGAAGACGGTCGTGATCCCGCCCCGATGCACCAGATCGGCGAGCTGACCCAGCCGTTGCGCGTTGGGCTCCTCGTCGGGCGAGATGCCGGCGATCCCCTCCTGCCGGAGGCCGTAGCGGTCGGCGAGATAGCCGAACGCCTCGTGCGCGGTGACGATCGTGCGGCGCCGGCACGTGCGCAACCCGTTCGCATAGTCGTCGTTCACCTGCCGGATCTCGGCCTGGAACCGGGCAGTGTTGCGGACGATCTGCGCCCGGCAGCGCGGCAGCGCGCGCACGAGCGATCGCGACACCGTGCCCACGAGCTCCGAGTAGCGGATCGGGTCCAGCCACACGTGCGGATCGGACGGCCTCGCGTGCAGACCGTCGAGCAGCCCGACGGTGATCCCGTCGCGCTGGTCTGCCGCGTGCTCCACCGCCGGTTGGAAGCCGTGGCCCATGACGAACACGACCTTCGCGTCCTGGATCGCATCGACCTGGTCCGGGACCAGCTCGAGGTCATGGGGCTCGGCGCCGGCGGGGGTGAGGTTCTGCACCGCGACGCAGCTCCCACCGACCCGCTGCGCCGCTTCGGCCACCGGATAGAAGGCCGCCACCACCTTGGCCTTGCCGGTCGCGGTCTGACTCGAGTGCTGACCGCTCCCACACGCCGTGCCGAGCACGGCAACGACCGCACCCAGCACCAGCCACCGTCGCACGGGCCACCCTCCATGTTCCCTTGAAGCGTTCTCCCGAATCGTTCTCTTGCATTGTTGTTCGCTTGAATCCAAGTTCCTTTGAATCTAAGAATCGGTCTCATTACTATCATGGGACGGGAGGCATCTACAATCCCGAGGCTCCGAAATCGCGAGAGCTGGGAAGGGGACACCACGGTGGAGGTGATCGCGGCCGACGGGGTCTGCTTCGCGTACGGCACCGAGCGGGTCCTGGACGACGTCGGCATGCATGTCGACGCGGGCGAGTTCGTCGCACTCGTCGGCCCGAACGGCTCGGGCAAGTCCACCCTCGTGCGCATCCTGGTCGGCCTGCTCACCCCTGACGCCGGCACGGTCCTCGTGTTCGGCGAGACGCCCCGCCGGCTCACCGACCGCGCCCGGTTGGGCTACGTGCCCCAGCGCTCCCAGCTCGTGGGCGCGCTCCCCGCCACGGTGACCGAGCTCGTCTCCGCCGGCCGGCTGGCCCGCCGGGGCTGGTGGCGGCGACCGGGTCGGGACGACCGGGCCGCGGTCGACGCCGCGATCGACGCGGTGGCCCTCGGGGACCTGCGCCGGCGCCCGATCCGCGAGCTGTCCGGCGGCCAGCAGCAGCGCGTGCTGATCGCGAAGGCGCTCGCGGCCGAACCCGAGCTCCTCGTGCTCGACGAGCCGATCGCCGGCGTCGACGCCGAGTCGCAGCGCCTCTTCCGTGACGCGCTCGTGCACGTGGTACGCGAGCGGGGCGGCGCCGTCGTCCTCGTCTCCCACGAGCTCGGTGCCGTCGCCGAGGACCTCGACCGCGTCGTGGTGCTGAAGCGCCGAGTGCTGTTCGACGGCCCGCCCGCCGACCTCGCGGCAACCGGCGTGAGCCTCGGCATCCACCAGGAAGACCTCCCGCTCTGGCTGGAGACGCTGACATGAACCTGCCCCTCCCCTATCCCTTCGACCGCGACTACATGCAGCTCGCGCTCGTCGCCGGGCTGGTCGTCGCATTGTGCGCACCGCTGATCGGGACGTTCCTCGTGGAGAAGCAGCTGTCCCTGCTCGGCGACGGCCTCGGCCACCTCGCGTTCGCGGGAGTCGCGGTCGGCCTGCTGCTCGCCGTCTCGCCGTTGTGGGCGGCGCTCGTCGTCACCGTCGTGGGCGCGCTGGCGCTCGAATACCTGCGATCGCGGGGCCAGGGCTCCGGCGACCTCGTCCTGGCGCTGTTCTTCTACGGCGGCATCGCCGCGGGCGCGGTGCTCGCCAGCCGTGCGACCGCGGTAGGGCAGAGCGTCAACGTCCTGCCCTACCTCTTCGGTTCGATCCTCACGGTCACACCGGGCGACGTCTGGCTCATCGTGGCGCTCGGTGCCGTCATCGTCACCAGCATCGCGATCGCCGGCCGCGCGCTGTTCGCGGTCGTCGTGGACGAGGAGGCGGCGCGCGTCTCGGGCCTGCCCGTCGTCATGCTCAACGGTCTGCTGGTCACCCTGGCCGCGGTCACGATCGTCGCCGCGACCCAGGTCGTCGGGACGCTCCTCGTGGCCGCGCTCATGGTGCTGCCCGTGGCATCGGGCCGGTTGGTGGCCCGGTCGTTTCGCACGACGATCGTCGCCGCGGTCTGCGTCGGCCTCTTCTCGGTGATCGTCGGCCTCGCGATCGCCCGCATCTGGGCGCTCGCGCCCGGCGGGGTCATCGTGCTCGTGTCCGCCGCCGTGTTCCTCGTCACCGTCCTCGCGACCGGCATCCGCCGCTCCAACATGGCCAACCTGCTCGCGGGGCCTGGACACTGACTGCCTGAGAGACCGCCCGAGGGCGCCTGAGCGATCGCGCTCGGGCCATTCGCCTCCGGAGACCTCCGGAATCAGGCGCAGTTCTCGCAGAGACCGAACAGGTCGAGTCGGTGCTGCTGGGTCTTGAAGCCGGTGCGCCGGGCGACCTGGCGGGCGACGTCGCGCAGTGACCGCTCGATCATCGGCGACGCGGGTACGTCCTCCACGGTGCCGCAGCTCGAGCACACGACGTGGTGGTGGTGCTCGGTGAGCTCTTCGACGAGCTCGTAGTACGCGAAGTCGCCGCGGGTCACGACCCGGTGGACGACAGCCGCCTGCTCGAGCACCACGAGGTTGCGGTAGACGCTGCTGACCGCGAGATCGGGACGGATCGCGGTGATCTCCGGAATCGTCAACGGCCCGGTGCCCCCGCGGGCGAGCACCTCGAGCAGCGCCTCCCGGTTGGGTGTCAGGCGTTGGTTGGCCTGCCGCAACCGGCTGCGCACCGTGTCCCGCAAGCCGTCGGTGAGCGGCACGGTCTTCCGCTTCGTCGCCACGCTCCCACTCTACCGGCCGGCGCGAGACCCGGACGGCAGATCAAGAACCATTCTCGACGAGCTCACGGAGGCTCGTCGCGCACGCGCGGGCGTCCGCGCAGGGCCACCCGTACTCGGGGAGGTCGAAGTACTCGATCGACAGCTTGCCCTCGTACCCGAGGCGATCGAGGCGGGCGAGGACCGCGCGAAAGTCGACGTCACCCTCGCCCGGTGCGACCTGGGCCTCACCCACTCGCGCATCTCGCAGCTGGACGTGAGCGGCATACGGCAACAGCTCGAGCACGTCGCCGCCCCATGCGGTCACGTGGCCGGTGTCGATCAGGAACCGCACCCCGGGTACCTCGTCGACGAGCGCGCGGACGTGGTCGATGGAGCTCACGGTGCCGCCGGCCCACGGTTCACAGAGAGCCTGCGGCGCGGCCCGCCACCAACGAACGGTGCGCTCCCAGCCCCCGTCGCCTGCCGGGGGTGCCGGAGTCGAGCACCACGTCGGCGCGGGGCGCGGGAAGGCGATCGGGCACCCGACCGGGAGGGCGAGCGCGCGTGCATCCACCTCCAGCGCCACATCGATGTGCGCGAATCCGTCGTCGCGCGCGAGCTCGGCGCGGCGGGCAACGGTCGGCTCGGTCGCGTACGCCAGGTCGGCCACCCCAACGCTGAGCATTCTGCGAGCGTAGGTGGCAGTACGTCCGGTGAGCGGAGTCCGGCGCGACGAGGGCACCTAGAGTCGCCGCATGGGTGTCGACATCTCCGGCGCGATCGACCTGCACTGTCATTTCGGTCCCGACGCCCACCGGCAACGATCGGTCACCGCGCTCGAGGCGGCGGCCCAGGCCCACGCAGCCGGTCACGCCGGCGTGCTGCTGAAGTCGCACACGGAGCCCACCGCGCAGCTCGCCCGCATCGTCGCCGACGCGGTCGAGGGGATCGCCGTCTACGGCGGGATCTGCTGCGACCACGAGATCGGCGGGCTGAACCCGGCCGCGGTCGAGACCGCGCTCATGCTCGGCGGTCGCATCGTCTGGTTGCCGACGCTCGCCTCTCGCCAGGACGTGGTCAACGGGGTCGCCGCGCAGCTCGGCATCCCCGGCCCCGGGCTCGTCGTGACCGACGACGACGGCGAGATCCTTCCCGTGGTGCACGAGATCGCCGCGCTGTGCCGGGAACACGACGCTGTCCTCGCGACCGGACACGTCAGCGCCGGCGAGCACTTCGCGGTGGCTCGCGCGTTCGGCGCGGGCCAGCGGGTGCTCGTGACCCACGCGCTCGAAGAGATGGTGGGACCACACCTGACCGTGGCCGAGCTCGAGGAGCTTGCCGATCTCGGTGCCTGGATCGAGCTCTGCGCGCTGACCTGTGTCGGTGCGCTGGCCTCACGACCGGTCGGTGATCTCGCGGCCGCGGCCGGCCAGATCGGCCCCGGCCGGTGCACGCTGGCGAGTGACTACGGCCAGGCGCAGAACGCACCACCCGTCGAAGGTCTGCAGCAGTTCGCCGACCTGATGGCGGCCGAGGGCCTGAGCACCGACGCGATCCGCACGATGGTCGTGGCCAACCCGGCCACGCTCGTCTCGCGCTGACTCAGCGGCCGCCGGCGCGCGCCGACGCAACGGCGCCGAGCGCCCGGGTCAGGTCACCGGCCACGGCCGGCGAGACGTTGCGCCCGAGATGCTCGTCGAGGGCCGCGGTGTACACCGCGTGCGCCCGGCGAAAGCGCGTTCTCCCGCTACGGGTGAGCGCGACCAGGGTCGCACGCCCGTCATCGGGATCCACGCGGCGTTCGACGATCCCGTCGCGCTCCATCCGCTGGATCAGCCGGCTCAAGCCGGGCTGGCTGTACCGCACCCGCATGAGCTCCTGCAGCTCCCGGAGCCGCATCGGCTTGCCGGACCGATCCAGGTACGCAAGCACGGAGTACGTCCCGGAGTCGATCCCGCCGTCCCGCTCGAGCGCGCTGACCACGTCGCGGAGCACCGGCTGGTACACCGCGACCAGCGCGCTCCAGAGCCGGGCGGCGTGTCCGTCGGTCACGGCCGGCGCGGATCGTCGAGGAGCAGCTCGAACTCACCGGGGACCCGCCGCCCGATCGCGTCGTTGATGGTCCGGGCCAGCTCGTCCGGCGCGAGCACGCACTCCGCGCAGCTCACGTCGTCGAAGCGGAGCTCGAGGTGGACACGGAGCGTCTTCGGGTCTGCTTCGACGAGCACGAGGTCCGCGCCATCGGCGCGCAACATGCGCGCCAGCTCGTCCACCGCCCCGGCGACTGCTTCGCGTTCCACGATCAGCGGGTGCCGCGCGCCGGCGCACTCTGCATCTGGCTCTCACCGAAGCTCGGCAGCGCCACGGCATGCAGGCTGCCCAGCCCACCGCACACGACGGGAACGATCTGATCCGCGCGCGCGGTGAGGTACACGCGGTCGCCGGGGGCCACCCGCCCCTTCGCCCGCAGGATCTCGCGGTTCGGCTCCGGCCAGAGATCGAGCGGTTGCCAGGCGTGCTCATGGAGGAAGGTCTGGAGGTCGTTGACCTCCGCGAAGACCGCACCGAACCGCTCGGCCCACATCGGGTTCACGGCCAAGACCACCTCACCGTTCTCGGCATTGCCGAGGAACATGTTCGCGAGTGGGTACGCGAGGCTCTTCGCCAGCAGCTCCAGCAGGTCGCGCGCGTCGTCGTTGTGGATGTCGGCCATCGGGAAGGTCCCCTTGCCCCCGTGGACGGTGACCACGTCGACCTCCGGCGCGTACCCGCGCCGTTCGGCGAGCGACGGCCATGGCGAGCGTTCTTCCCACTCGCCGAAGCACAGCCCGAAGCGAGCGGGCTGACCGAACACGGTTCGGGACGTCTCCCCCGCTCGTTGCCCACCGATGTTGCGGAGGCACAGCGAGACCGCGCGGCCGACCGTCATCGATCCGCGGCCGGCCGCGCCACCCATGCAGCCGGCTCGGTAGTCGATGCCCAGCCGGTCCCGCGACGGCCCGTTCACGATCAGCATGGGGAACACGCTCGACGTCGTGGTGGTGAGGCCGAAGGCGTTCCACTCGGGCGCCAGGAGCGCGTCGAGCGCGGCCAGCACGAGCGGGAACGCCTCCGGCTGCACGCCCGCCATCGCCGCGTTCGTCGCCACGAGCTCGACGGTCGCCACCCCGGCGCGCGGCGGCAACACCCCCACGACCTGGTCCGGCGGATCCGGGGTGCAGGCGAGCAGCGCCTCGATCGCCACATCCGTCGGGGGCAGGAGCGGCGCGCCGTCCCCCCAGTGCTCGGCCAGCGACAGCTCGTAGAACGCGGCCGCGTCGGCGGAGATCTCGAGCCGCGGGCTGGACAGGTTGCTCACCGCGTGACGCCGAGGAGGTCCAGGGCGCGGGGGTAGGCGTCCGCCGAGATGGCGAGGAGCTCGTCGTGCGGCCGCGCTTCGAGCGGGTACGGGAGCACGAGGATGCGGAGGTCACCGTGGCCGAGATGGCCGGCCATGTTGTGCCCGTGCGTCGCGAACTCGTCGGTGACGACCGCGACCACCGGCCGCCTCCGTTCCTCGAGCGCGACCGCGTCGGCGATCGCGAACGATGTGCACGAGCCGCAGGTGCCGAGGCCGACGATCGCGAAGTCGACGGCGTCGGCCAGGTCGCCGACGTGGCTCCGGTCCGTCGAGCCCGTGCGACCGACCTGGCCGTGCGTCTCGACCGTCTCGACCGCGAGCACGCCGTCGCGCCGCAGGCGCGCTTCCCAGTCAGCCGCGATGAGACGCCACGAGCGCCAGGCCGCGTCGGTGCGGATCCCCGCCCGGAGGCCGCGGAGCGGGCCGTCGACCCGGAAGGTCGGGGCCGCGACCTCGGGGGCGGGTGGAGCGGTAGGCCGGCGGATCCAGATCGTGCTCACCCGCCCAGCCTAGAGATCCATGCGCACGCATACAACTGGTCCGGACGTCCGACCGCCTACTGCGTCACCCCCGAGGGGGCGCCGTCGCCGCCGGCGCCGGGCGGGGGCCCGCCGAAGCCGACGAGCGCGCCTTCGCGGATGGAGGTGGCGGTGATGGTGCCGTTGGAGTCCTGGCCGCGCACCATGATCGTGTCCCCGACCTTGAGGTCGGAGAGCGATCCGGGCTTGGAGACGGTCACCTCGGTCGACGACGTCGTGGTGACGGTCACCGCGTTGCCGTCGAGCCCGGTGACCGTGAACGTTCCGTCACCCGCGGACTGCACGACCCCACGGGTGAACGTCGTGCCACTCGCGCCGCCCGGGGCCTGGCCACCGGCGCCGGGACCGCCGAACCGCCGGCCGCCGTAGCCCTGGCCGCTGCCGCCGCCCGGGGGCCCGCCGTTGCCGCCCGGTCCGGCGAATCCGCCCGGACCGTTCGCGTCGCTCGACACCACACCGTCATCGGTGACCCGCGTCGCCGCGATGTTGGGAGACGATCCCGTGCCGACGACCGTCACGGTGTCGCCGACCTTGATGTCGCCGGTCGTCCCGCTGGCGGACGTGGTCACCGCCGTCGCGGACGTGGTGACCACCTTGGTGGTCGCTCCGCTCCGGTCCTTGATGGTCAGCTTGGAACCCTCGATGCTCGCAATCGTGCCGAAGCCGCCGGGTCCGCGCCGGAAGCCGGGTTGGCCACCCTGCGCCTGTGACTGGCCCGCACCACCCGGCTGGTTCGCGGCCGGCGCCTGGCTCGAGACCGCGGCGTTCGAGGAGTCCGACGAGGTTGCGGCACTGATTCCGAACACCGCGGCCGCACCGACCACCGCGGCACCCGCGCCGACGGCGACCCACGTCCGCCACGAGGGTTTCCACGGCTCCTTCTCCGTCGCCCGGGTCACGGGCAGCCCGGTCTCGGGCAGCCCGGTCTCGGGCAGCCCGAACGTGGGGGTCTCGGGCTCGGGTGGCGAGCTCGGTGTGGTCGTGTCGTCATCCATCGGTCTTCTCCTTCGAGAGCGTCGAGGTGTTGCTGAGACTGGTCACTGGCCCGGCGCGCCGCGGAAGAACGGGCCGGGCGGCCCGCCGGCGGGAAACCCGCCCGGGCCGGTCGTGCCCGAGCCCGAGCTGGAGGATGCGGTCGCGGAACCGGGCAGTGGCTGCGAGAGATCGGCGAGGACCACCTGCTGGCCTGCGGTGACCCCGGACTCGATCGCCGTCCACGTGGCGCCGATCACCCCGACCTGCACCAACACCCGCCGGGCGGTGCTCCCGTCGAGGACGGTGACCGTGTGGCGGCTGCCGATCGCCGTGACGGCCGACGTCGGTACCGCGAGGGCGGCGCGCGAGCTCGCGGTGACGATGGCGACGGAGCCGGTCGAGCCATTGTCGAGGTTCGTGCCCTTGCCGGTCAGACCGATCACGACCCGGTAGCTCGTCGCGGTCGCGTTGTTGTCCGGGGCGATCGAGATCGCGGTGACCGTGCCGGCGAGTGGCTGCTTCCTGCCGTCCGGCAGGAACGTGGCGGGCTGGCCGACCTTGATCTTGGTGATGTCGTCGACGCTGACCGTCGTGGTGATCTCGTAGCCACCCGTGCCGACCACCACGATGTTCGCGGTCGAGGACGCGCTCGTAACGGAGTCACCCACGGCCAGGTTGACGGCCTCGACGGTGCCGGCGATCGGGCTGACGATCGTCGCCTGCGCGATCGCCTGCTGGGCCGCGACGACCTCGGCGGCGGCCGCGTCCACCGCCTTCTGGTCGGCCGCGAGGTCGGCCGACGACGGTGCCGCCGCCGTGGCCGGGCTCGATCCGGGCGCGCCGACCGGCGAGCTCCCGCCGGCGCTCGCGCCGGTCCCCGAACCCGCGTTGCCTCCGGACACCGCTGCCGCGGCCTGCTGCGCGAGGAGCGCGTCGAGAGCCGTCGAAGCCTGCGCGAGCTGCTGCTGCGCGGTGCTGACGGCCGTCTGCGCGCGTAGGACCGATCGCGTCGCGGTCTGGCACGCGGTCAACGCACCGCTCGTCGGTGCCGCCGGGCCGGTCGTGCCGACGCCGGCCGCCGCACACACCGTGGCGGCGGAGTCGAGCGCCTCCGTTGCGGTGTTGATCGCCGCGTCGACGCGCTGCTGCGCGGCGAGCACGGCCTGCTGGGCGTCCGGGAGCGAGGCGCCGGCACCCGGAGCACCGGAGCCGTTCGTGCCCGAGGGCCCGCTCGCACCGGCCGGGATGGACAGCGCGGTGAGCTTGACACCCCCACCGCTGCCGGACGCGCTCGAACCGCTGCCGGTTCCGGCACCCGACACGCCACCGGAACCGGAGACCGATTCGCCGTTCAGCGCCCGGGACAGGACGAGCTCGGCCTGCGCGAGGGATGCCTCCCTGTCGTGCAGCGTCTGGGTCAATGCCGCCGGATCGAGCGACGCGAGCGGCTGCCCGACCGTCACGGGGTCACCGACCTTGACGTTCACCGAGGCCACGGTCCCCGACGACGGGAACGAGACCGAAGACTGGGAGATCGGCTCGACGCTCGCGACACCGTTCAGGAGCGCGTCGACATCGTGCTGGTCGACGACGGCCGTGCGGTAACCGGCATCCGTGGCCCCGAAGGCCTGCGACGCGAGCACGAGGCTCCCGACGGCGACCACCGCGATCATGCCCACGACCAGACGGCGCTTCCGCTGAAACCACCGCGGCCGCGGGGCCGACGGGTCCGGGAACAAGGTCGCGAGCCGCTCCCGCGCCGACGCGGAGCGCAGCGGCAGACCCGCGGCGCGAGCGTTCGGGGACGATTGCGCTTCGAGGGCCATGGTTCACTCGCTCCTGAGCGCGTCGATCGGGGCGAGCCGAGCCGCGCGGGATGCGGGGTACACGCCAAACACCACACCGATGCCCATCGCCATGACGATGGCGCCGAGGCCGGCGGGGACGGAGAGGATCACCCTCGAGTCCGTGAAGAGCGGCAGCACCGCCGCGCCGATCAGACCCAGGGCGACACCGAGCACCCCGCCGGCGAGCCCGAGCACCGACGCCTCGACCAGGAACTGGCGGCGGATGAGCCGGGGCCGCGCGCCGAGCGACTTCCGCAAGCCGATCTCGCGCACGCGCTCGGTCACGGACACCAACATGATGTTCATCACGCCGATCCCACCGACGAGCAGCGAGATGATCGCGATCCCGCCGAGCATGACGGTCAGGGTGTCGTCGACCGAGTTGGCCGCGCTGAGGATCGACTGCTGCGTCGCGATCGAGAAGTCGGCGTCCGTGCGCGCCGTGATGTGGTGCGTGTTGAGCAGGAGGGCGTCGGCCTCCTGGTACGCGGCGGACAGCGTGGCGGCTGACGCCGCCTTCACCGAGATGGAGCTCACCGAGTTCCGGCTCGTGCCGCCGACCAGCCGTTGCGAGTAGGTGCTGAGGGGCACGATCGCGAGATCGTTGTTCGACGTGGCCTCGGAGGAGCTCAGCTCTCGGAGCACCCCGATGACCTCGAGCTTGACGCCGTTGTAGCTGACGCTCCGGCCGACGGGATCGCCCGCGGTGAACAGCTCGCTCGCGGTATCGGGTCCGAGGACGACGACGGCCTTCGCCTGGCTCTCGTCGGCCGCGGTGAGGAACCGGCCCGAGGACACCCCGCGCGACCGCACCGCCTTCCAGCTGGGCGTGGTGCCCGTGAGCGTCGTCGTCCAGTTCGTCGAGCCGTTGACCAGCGAGACCGTCGACGTCGACGTCGCGGCGACCGCCTGGATGTCGGGCGCGGCCGCCTTGGACGTGAGCGCGGCCGCGTCCTGCACGGTCAGCGTGGACGCGGAGCCGAACCCGCCCCGCGTGCCGGAGCTCGAGGTGGTGCTGCCCGGCGAGATCACGAGCAGGTTCGTACCGAGCTCGTTGATCTGGTCCTGCACCTGCGCCCGCGCGCCTTCACCGAGACCGACGGTCAGCACGACCGCGGTGATGCCGATGAGGATCCCGAGCATGGTCAGCGCCGAGCGCAGCCGGTGCGTGCGGACGGCTTCGGTTGCGGTGCGGAACGTGTCGCGCCAGCTCATGGCGCCACGCCGGTGAGACGCGGGCCCGCCGCGGAGGAGTCCGGGGTCCATACCCGCCCGTCACGAATCTGGATGGACCGCTGCGCGCGCCGCGCGATGTCGGGCTCGTGCGTGATCAGCACGATCGTGCGCCCCTCCTGGTTGAGCGCTGCGAGCAGGTCGAGCACCTCGCCGGTCGATGTGGAGTCGAGGTTGCCCGTGGGCTCGTCGGCCAGGATGAGCGCCGGCTCGGTGACGAGCGCCCGCGCGATGGCGACCCGTTGCTGCTGGCCACCGGACAGCTCACCCGGCTTGTGGTCCGCGCGGTCGCCCAGGCCGACCTTGTCGAGCGCGGCCAGCGCGCGCTCCCGTCGTTCGGCCGGGTTGACGCCGCTGTACATCAGGGGCAGCTCGACGTTGCGCCACGCCGGGAGATAGGCGAGCAGGTTGAACTGCTGGAACACGAAGCCGATGAACAGGTTTCGCACGTCAGCGAGCTGGTCCTCGTCGAACGACTGCGCGTCGTGGCCGGCCAGGCGGAAGATCCCCGAGGTCGGGACGTCGAGGCAGCCGAGGATGTGCATCAACGTCGACTTCCCCGACCCGGACGGCCCGGTGATCGCGACGAAGTCGTTCTCCTCGATGCGCACCGAGATGTCGCGCAGCGCGGCGACCTCGAACGCGCCGGTCCGGTAGATCTTGCTGACGTCGAGCAGCTCGATGATCGCCGGGAGACCGGGGTCGCGCGGGGCGGAGGCGGTCATCGCGCTCAGCCGCCCGATCCGGGCCCGAACGTGACGCCGCCGGGGAACCCGCCGCCCTGAATCCCCCCGGCCGGTGGTGAGAACCCGCCCGCGCCGGAGGGCCGGGTGATCGTGACGATGACCTTCTCCCCCGCCTTCAGGCCGCTCGTGATCTCGGTGCTGCCGTTCGCGACGAGCCCGGTCGTGACGGCCCGGGTCTCGGTCGGTCCGGTCGTGGTGCCGTCGGTGGCCACCGTGACGGTCGATACCCCGTTCGTCGTGGTGATCGCGAGCGACGAGACCTGGACGACGTTGGCGCGCACGTCGGTCGCGATCGCGCCCGTGACGGTCGAGCCGACGTAGAACTCGTTGCCGGTCGAGTCGAAGCTGATCGTCACCGGGTAGGTCGCCACGCCGGAGCTCGCGTCGGCGATCTTGCCGACGTCGGTCACGGTCCCGGTCGCGCTGGCGGTGCTCGTCGCAGCACCCGACTGGTTCGACGGTGCGCCGTTGGCACCGGAGCTGTTGGCCGCGCCGGAACCCTGGCCGGTGCTGCCCACCCCGTTCAGCCCACGGCCGGCGAAGCCGCCCGCGAATCCGCCGAACCGGCGCGACGCGCTGGACGTGGAGGGCGTCACCGTGGCGGTCTGGCCCACCGCGACCCGGTCGATGTCGGCGGTGTCGACGGCCAGCTCCACCGTGAAGCGGCCACTGCTCACCACCTGGATCTGCGCGCTCGAGCTCGATGCCGCCGAGCTCCCGGTGCCGGTGGCCGCGCCGGGTCCGTTGCCGTTCGCCGAGCCGATCGAGCCGGCGGACCTGCCCGACCCGCTGCCGGAGCCGGCGCTCGAGGTTCCTCCGGTGCCTCCGCTCGACAGCTGCTCACCCGGAGTGATGGTCACCGACGCGACCGTGCCGTCGAAGGTCGCGACGAGCGACGCGCCCGCGAGCGCGTCCTTCGCGTTCGTGAGGGAGTCGTTGGCCGAGGTGAGGCTCGACTGGTCGGCTGCGAGCTGCTGCGCCGACGCGCCGGCGGCCTGGTCGTCCGAGAGCTTCGCTTCTGCCCCGGCTACCGACGCCTCCGCGGCGGTGACGGCGGCGGCGAGCTCGGCCGAGTCGATCGTTGCGAGCACCTGACCGGCTTGCACGGTGTCTCCGGCCTTGACGTTGACCGCGGTGACGGTCCCCGACGATGCGAAGCTCAGGTCGTCGGTCTGGGCCGCGGCGACCGTCCCCTCGGCGGAGACGGTGTCGCTCATCGGGCCGCTCGTGACGTCGACGACCTGCTTCGTGGTGTCGGCCGATGCCGTTGCGCCGCCGGGCCGGAACGCGAGCCACCAGACCGCCACGATCGTCACCACGATGGCGATCGGGACGACGACGATCGGTTGTCGGAGCAGTCGGCGCATCGGGCCACGTTGGGGCGGTCACGGCAGAGCAATCCAAGAGCCGTGTATGCGTCGTGCAAGAAATGAGGTGAGAGAGGGGTGCCGCCCTCGGCCGCCGGCGACCCTCAGGTCTCCCGTTCGGCCGAGGGAGATCTTGGGAACCGCTGTGCCGCCCTCGGCCGCCTGAGACCCTCAGGTCTCCGTTCGGCCGAGGGAGATCTTGGGAACCGCTGTGCCGCCCTCGGCCGCCTGAGACCCTCAGGTCTCCCGTTCGGCCGAGGGAGATCTTGGGAACCGCTGTGCCGCCCTCGGCCGCCGGCGACCCTCAGGTCTCCCGTTCGGCCGAGGGAGATCTTGGGAACCGCTGTGCCGCCCTCGGCCGCCTGAGACCCTCAGGTCTCCCGTTCGGCCGAGGGAGATCTTGGGAACCGGTGTGACGCCCGTCTCACATGGCCCCCAGGTGGGGTGAGTGAGTGCTCACTCATGTAGCCTCCCGGGTCATGCCCAGCGCCCCCAGCCGCACCCGAGCGACCGCCCTCCCCCCGTCCGAGCGCCGGGCCGAGATCATCGCGGCGACGCTCCCCCTCCTGCTCTCCCACGGCACCGCGGTCACCACCCGCCAGATCGCTGAGGCCGCGGGCATCGCCGAAGGCACCATCTTCCGGGTCTTTCCGGACAAGGAGTCCCTCATCGAGGCCGTGGTCGAGTCCGCGTTCGACAGCGCCTCGGTCGACGCCGCGCTCACCGCCATCGATCCGACGCTGCCCCTCGAAGCGCGTCTCGTCGAGGCGGTCGAGATCCTGCGCCGCCGCGTCGCGGATCTCTGGCAGCTCCGCACCGCGCTCGGGATGATGCAGGTCTCGAGCGGCGGCCCTTCCATGACCGACAAGCACCGGCCGCCGGATCTCACGACGCTCGCCGGCGTGTTCGCCGCCGATGCCGACCAGATCCGGCGTGACCCGCTCGAGGCGGCTCACCTTCTGCGCGGCATGACGATCGCCGGCACCCATCCGGCGCTGATCCTGGAGGAGCCGTTGCCGTCGGCCGAGATCGTCTCGCTGTTCCTCGACGGGATCCGCTCGCCGCGATCGGGGGATCGATCCGCATGACGCTGCTCCGGCTGCTCAACACGTACCTGCTCCGCTACCGCAAGCTGCTGCTCCTCGTACTCGCGTTCACGTTCGTCCAGACGATGTGCACGCTGCTGCTGCCGACGCTCAACGCGGACATCATCGACAAGGGCGTGCTCACCGGCAACACCGGCTACATCTGGAGGCTCGGTGGCGTGATGCTGGCCATCACGATCGTACAGGTGGCGTTCGCGATCGTCGCCGTCTACTACGGCGCGCGCGCGGCGATGGCGTTCGGCCGTGACGTTCGCGGCGCGCTCTTCCACCGCGTCACCGACTTCTCGGCCGAGGACGTCGCCAGCTACGGCGCCCCGTCGCTCATCACCCGAATCACGAACGACGTGACGCAGGTGCAGATCCTCGTGCTGATGTCCTGCACGCTGCTCGTCGCCGCGCCGATCACGATCGTCGGCGGCGTGATCTTCGCGGTACGTGAGGACGGACCCCTTTCTCTCCTCCTGGTCGTGAGCATCCCCGTGCTCGTCATCTGCGTCGGACTCGTGATCATCCGGATGGTCCCCCAGTTCCAGGTGATGCAGGAACGCATCGACCGGATCAACCAGGTGCTGCGCGAGCAGATCACCGGGATCCGGGTCGTGCGGGCGTTCGTCCGCGAGCCGAACGAAGTCGAGCGGTTCGGAGGGGCGAACGACGAGCTCACGCTCACGTCGCTGCGCGCGGGGCAGCTCATGGCGTTCATGTTCCCGACCGTGATGCTCGTGTTGAACGCGTCGAGCGTCGCCGCGATCTGGCTCGGGGCGGACCGGATCGGCAGTGGACAGATGCAGGTCGGGGCGCTGATCGCGTTCCTGAGCTACCTGATCCAGATCCTCATGTCCGTGATGATGGCGACCTTCGTCGCGGTCCTCACCCCGCGGGCGAAGGTGAGCGCGGACCGGATCCAGGAAGTGCTCGGCGCGAAGTCCTCGGTCGTCCCGCCGCCGGATCCGGTCACACACCTGAACGAGCGCACGTCGTTGGAGCTGCGCGGCGTCGAGTTCAAGTACCCCGGGGCCGAGCACGCGGTGCTCTCCGACATCTCGTTCACGGCCAATGCCGGCGAATTGACGGCCATCATCGGCAGCACCGGTGCCGGCAAGACCACGTTGCTGAACCTGGTCCCGCGCCTCTTCGACACCACCGGCGGTCACGTCTTCGTGGACGGCTTCGACGTGCGCGACATCGAGCCCGAGCTCCTGTGGAGCCGCATCGGGCTCGTGCCGCAGAAGCCGTACCTGTTCTCGGGGACCGTCGCCAGCAACCTGCGCTACGCGAACCCTGATGCAACCGACGAGGAGCTGTGGGCCGCGCTCGAGATCGCACAGGCGAAGAACTTCGTGTCTGCGATGCCGGGCGGGCTCGAGGCCCCGATCGCGCAAGGCGGATCGAACGTCTCTGGAGGGCAACGCCAGCGTCTCGCGATCGCGCGTGCGCTGGTGCGCCGACCCGGCATCTACCTGTTCGACGACTCGTTCTCGGCCCTCGATCTCGCCACCGACGCGCGGCTGCGAGCCGCGCTCATGCCGGTGGTTGCCGATGCTGTCACCGTGATCGTCGCCCAGCGCGTGTCGACCATCATCAACGCCGATCAGATCCTCGTCATCGAGGACGGCCAGCAGGTGGGCCTCGGATCCCATCACGAGCTGCTCGAGACCTGTCCGACCTACGCCGAGATCGTGGCGTCGCAGCTGACCGATGAGGAGGCCGCGTGAGCGACGACACGCAGACTCCCGACGAGCAAGAGGTGGTGAAGCCGCCCGAGGAGATGCGCGGCGGCGGGACCATGGGACGGTTCGGCGCTGCCGGCATGCCGCTCGAGCGTTCGAAGGACTTCAAGAACTCGACCCGGCGCCTCGCCGCCCGGCTCCGGCCCGAGGGGCTCGGGGTCGCGGCGGTCCTGGTCCTGGCCGTCGCCAGCGTGACGCTGCTGGTGATCGCGCCGAAGATCCTCGGAACCGCGACCAACATCATCGTGGACGGCCTCACCAGCGGGAAGGGCATCAACTTCTCCAAGCTGCACAAGACCCTGCTCGTCGCGCTCGTGATCTACGCCGCGTCCGCAGCACTCGCGCTCGCGCAGGGCCGGCTGCTCGCGGGTGTCGTGCAGCGCGCGATGTTCCGCCTGCGCGCGGACGTCGAAGACAAGCTCAACCGGATGCCTCTGCGCTACGTGGACCGCCAGCCGCGCGGCGACATGCTGAGCAGGGTCACGAACGACATCGACAACCTGGCTCAGAGCCTGCAGCAGACGATGAGCCAGCTGCTCACGTCGACGCTGACGCTCGTCGGCGTCCTGATCATGATGATCACGATCTCACCGATGCTCGCGCTCGTCGCGCTCGTGACGATCCCGCTGTCGGTCTTCACGATGCGGGCGATCACCAAGCGGTCCAAGACGAAGTTCGTCGATCAGTGGCGGCACACCGGCACCCTGAACGCCCAGGTCGAAGAGGCGTTCACCGGTCACTCGCTCGTGAAGGTGTTCGGCCGGCAGAAGGACGTCGAGAAGCGGTTCAACGACAAGAACGACGAGCTCTTCGAGTCCAGCTACGCCGCGCAGTTCATCTCCGGCACCATCCAGCCGGCGATGATGTTCTTCGGAAACCTGAACTACGTCGCCATCGCGCTCATCGGCGGGCTGATGGTGTCATCGGGCCAGCTGACGATCGGTGGCATCCAGGCGTTCATCCAGTACTCCCGCCAGTTCACCCAGCCGCTCACCCAGCTCGCGTCGATGATCAACGTGATGCAGTCCGGCATCGCGTCGGCGGAGCGCGTGTTCGAGCTGCTCGACGCACCCGAGGAGGTCGAGGACGACCTCGTCCCGCTCGAGGACCTCGATCCGAAGGGCCGGGTCGAGTTCGAGCACGTCTCCTTCTCCTACGACCCGAAGAGCCCGCTGATCGAGGACCTGTCGCTGATCGCCGAGCCGGGCCAGACCGTCGCGATCGTCGGCCCGACCGGTGCCGGCAAGACCACGCTCGTGAACCTCATCATGCGGTTCTACGAGATCGACAGTGGTGCCATCACCCTCGACGGCCTGGACATCTCCAAGATGCGCCGCCGCGACCTGCGTTCGAACATGGGGATGGTCCTGCAGGACACCTGGATGTTCAGTGGGACGATCCGGGAGAACATCGCCTACGGCAACCTCGACGCGACCGAGGAGCAGATCATCGAGGCGGCGCGCGCCACGTACGTCGACCGCTTCGTGCACTCGCTGCCGAACGGCTACGACACCGTCGTCGACGACGAGGGTGGCAGCGTCAGCGCCGGGGAGAAGCAGCTGCTCACGATCGCCCGCGCCTTCCTCGCGAACCCGACGATCCTGATCCTCGACGAGGCGACGAGCTCGGTCGACACCCGCACCGAGGTGCTCATCCAGCAGGCCATGGCTGCGCTGCGATCGAACCGGACCAGCTTCGTGATCGCCCACCGCCTGTCGACCATCCGCGACGCCGACACGATCCTGGTCATGGAGCACGGCCAGATCGTCGAGCAGGGCAACCACGAAGAGCTGCTGGCGCTCGACGGGGCGTACGCCCGGCTCTACAACGCGCAGTTCGCCGCTCCCGCGGTCGAGGTGGCCTAGCCGCTCCGCCGCCGGGCGAACGCCCAGGCGGCGAGGGCACCGGCCGCACCGATCAGCAGCACGACGAGCACGACCTGGGCCCAGTCGGAGAGGTCGTTGCCGGTTGACGGCTGCGCCGTGGCGGCTGCGGTGGAGTCGTCGACGTGCGCGACGCGAGTCGACGGCACCGAGGTCGATGGCGCGGTGCTCGCCGCGGTGCTCGCCGCGGTCACGGTGCCGGCGATGCCGGGGCACCCGGGCACGAGGTGGACGGGCCGGCGCGGCGCGCGGCCGGTCCGCGCGTCGATCCGGGCTCGCAGCGTCGCGGTGCGGTTCGTGAACATGCCGTCCACCCCGTCCTGGAGGAGCACGTCCATGACCGCCGGGTCGTCGACGGTCCAGGTCTGCACCTCACGGCCGGCCGCGTGAGCCTGCGCGACGACACCCGGGTTCGCCTCGACGTACTCCGCCACCGGCGCGAGCACGTCCACCGCGCTCGGGATCGCGCCGCCCGCGAGCTCCGGCGGCGGCGCCACGTAGAGCCACACCGTCGGGAGGCCCGGCGCGAGCTGCTTCACCGTCTGCAGGCTCGGCAGCTCGAAGCTCTGGATGATCACCTTCGAGCGGGACGGATCGGCGGTCCCCTGCGGGATCAGACGGAGCCGGGTGAGCAGCTTGATCAGCGCCGGCTCCATCCGGCCGCCGTACTCCGACGGTGCTTTCGTCTCGGCCTCGAACTGCAGCTTCGGGTCGATCCTGGCGTAGCACCGCAGCTGTTCCTCGAACGGCACGATCTTCGCCCCGGCGAACTGCGGGCCGAACCAGGACCCGAAGTCCATGGCGCGGAGCTGCGTGAGGGTGAAGTCGCCGACCCGGCCGGTCGCGGTGCCTCCCGTCGTGCGGTCGACGGTGGTGTCGTGCATGCACACGAGCACGTCGTCCTTCGTGAGCTGCAGATCGCACTCGAGGACGTCGGTGTGCTCCTCGATCGCGCGGTCGTACGCCGCGAAGGTGTGCTCCGGGGCCTCGGCGCTGGCACCGCGGTGCGAGATCACCACGGGCGGGGCCGCCGTACCGTCAGCGGCGGCCGCGGCCGCCGCGACACCGGGCGCACCCGTCGCGGCGAGTCCGACCGAGGCCACGAGCATCCCGACCGTCGCGAGCCGGCGCGCCCTACACCGCGCCCGTGGATCGCGCCTGGTGTCGATCACCGCCGCAGCGTAGGCAGGGATCACCGCGCGCACGTGAACGGCGGAGCTGGAGTCCCGCCGTCCACGTGAGCGCGCAGCTCGCCGGCGCTACTTCTTGATGTCGTCGATCTTGTCCTCGACCCAGTCCTTGGCGTCTTCGACCTTCTGCTTGACCTTGCCGCCGGCCTTGTCCGCCTGGCCTTCGCGCTTCAGGTCCTGGTTGTCCGTCAGGTCGCCGGCCGCTTCCTTGGCCCGCCCTTTCATCTCATCCATCTTTCCTTCCACGGGGACTCCTCGGATTGTCGGTAGGGGACGAGAGCAGTCATACCCCGTCGCGCCGACCCTCAATCCGGACCCTCACCCGGTGGGGTTGACCCGGTCCCGGAGGAAGCTGATGAGCGAGCCCGCCGCCACCAGGTCCTCCTGGCGCGGCGAGAGCTGGTGCGTGCAGTGGTAGATCTCGCCTCGGGTGCGGTTCTCGACCTCTACGCCCGAGCCGGCCCGGATCTGCTCCGCCGCGTGCGCGATCACGATCTCGTCGCCCGGTTGCACGCGGTCGTAGTCCGCGGGGTCGAGGAAGGTGATCGGGAGCACACCGAAGTTGACGAGGTTCTGCGCGTGGATCCGCGCGAACCCTTTGGCGATGACGGCATGCAACCCGAGATACCGCGGCGCGATCGCCGCGTGCTCGCGGCTCGACCCCTGCCCGTAGTTCTCCCCGCCGACGACCACGTGCCCGCCCTCCTCGCGCACCACGAGCGCGCGATCGTGATACGTCGTGTCGATGCGCGAGAACGCGAAGCGGCTGATCGCGGGGATGTTGCTGCGCAGCGGCAGCACCTCCGCGCCGGCCGGGAGGATCTCATCGGTCGAGACGTTGTCACCCATCTTCAACAGGACGGGCCCGACGATCGTCTCGGGCAGCCGCTCGAAGTCCGGCAGCGACGCGATGTTCGGTCCCTTCACCAGCATGGTGAGCCGGCCGTCGCGTGGCGGCGCGAGCAGCATCGCCGTGTTGACGCGCACGTGCGCCGGCGGCTCGTAGCGGGGGTAGGGCATCCCGAGGTCTCGCGGATCCGTGATCACCCCGGTGAGCGCGGACGCAGCCGCGGTCTCCGGGCTGCAGAGGTACACCTTGTCCTCCCGGGTACCGGAACGGCCGGGGAAGTTGCGCGGCACGGTGCGCAAGCTGATCTGGTCGGTCGCGGGCGCCTGGCCCATGCCGATGCACCCCATGCAACCGGCCTGGTGGATGCGCGCCCCGGCGGCGATCAGCTGGAGCAGGTAGCCCTCGGCGTCGAGCGTCTCGAGCGTCTGCCTCGAGGTCGGGTTCACGTCGAACGACACCCGGTCGTGGGTCTGCCTGCCGTCGACGATCAACGCGGCGATCGCGAAGTCCCGTAGCCCGGGATTGGCCGACGAGCCGATCACGCACTGGGAGATCTCCGCGCCCGCCACCTCGCGCACCGGCACGACGTTGCCGGGACTCGACGGGAGCGCGATGAGCGGCTCGAGGCTCGACAGGTCGATCTCCTCGTCGATGTCGTAGGGCGCGTCCGCGTCTGCCACGACCTCGACCCAATCGTCGCCACGACCCTCCGACGCGAGGAAGCGCTGGACCTCGCCGTCGGACGGGAACACGGTCGCGGTCGCGCCGAGCTCGGCGCCCATGTTCGCGATGACATGGCGATCCATCGCCGAGAGATGCGCAAGGCCGGGGCCCGAATACTCGATGATCCGCCCGAGACCGCCCGAGACGTCGTGGCGGCGCAGCACCTCGAGGATCACGTCCTTCGCGCTCACCCAGTCGGGGAGCTCCCCCACCAGCCGGATCCCCCAGATCTGCGGCATCACGAGATGGAACGGCTCGCCGGCCATGGCCATGGCGACCTCGAGCCCGCCGGCGCCGATCGCGAGCATCCCGAGCGAGCCCGCGGCGCACGTGTGGCTGTCCGAGCCGAGCAGGGTCTTGCCCGGGATGCCGAAGCGCTGCATGTGCACCGGGTGGCTCACGCCGTTCCCCGGCTTGCTGTACCAGAGCCCGAACCGCTGGCACGCGCTGCGCAGGAACAGATGGTCGTCCGCGTTGCGGAAGTCGGCCTGCAGCAGGTTGTGATCCACGTACTGGGCGGAGAGCTCGGTGCGCACGTGATCGAGGCCCATGGCCTCGAGCTCGAGCATCACCATCGTGCCCGTCGCGTCCTGGGTGAGCGTCTGGTCGATGCGGATCCCGATCTCCTGGCCGGCCGTCATCTCGCCCTGGACGAGGTGAGCCGAGATCAGCTTCTGCGCGACGTTCATCGGCACTGGCACTGGCACTGCGACCGACCTCCCGTGAGCTTCCGTTGCCGGGCCGTGACAGAGGGTAAGCCCTTCCCCGTCTGCCGCCGGCGAAACCGCTGAGCCTCCCCACCACCATGGTTTTGGCGTCAGTAGGGCACCTCTGCGGGTCCCTGCTGACGCCAAAACCGGGTTGGGGCGGGGCCCGTCCAGCGGAGCGCGCTACTCCGGGAGGTTGGGAGCCGCGCCCCCCGGCCACCGACCGTGAATGGACGCTTTGAACATCCGTGGTCGGATCGGGTCCTGGTGCATCCAGATCGGCGGAGCGATGCCGATGGGGCATCACGAAGCCGTAAGGGCGGCTTCCTACAGCCTCCTGGAGGCCGCAGTGCCCGATTCACCGGCCGACACCGACACGGTTGATGCCAAGGTCCTGTTGAGCGTGCTGGCCCAGGTCAAGGGGGGCGACTTCACCGCCCGCATGCCGCTCGAGTGGACCGGCGTGGCCGGCAAGGTGGCCGACGGATTCAACGACATCATCATCGCCAACGAGGCGCTCGGAACGGAGCTCGCCCGCGTGAGCCAGTCGGTCGGCAAGGAAGGCCTGCTCTCGCAACGGGTCGTGCTCGGCGGATGGAGGCAGGCCTGGGCCGGAAGCATCGGTTCGGTCAACACCCTGATCGACGATCTCGTGCGGCCGACCCTCGAGATGCAGCGCGTGATCGGCGCAGTCGCCAGCGGTGACCTGAGCAAGAAGGTGTCGGTCGAGGTACGCGGAGAGATGCTCGAGCTGAAGAACACGATCAACGCGATGGTCGACCAGCTCAACGGCTTCATCTCCGAGGTGACGCGGGTCGCGCGCGAGGTCGGCACCGAAGGCAAGCTCGGTCAAGCCGCGGCGGTGACCATCGAGGTCGGCGGCGTGTGGAAGGACCTCACCGACAACGTCAACCTGATGGCCGGCAACCTGACCGGCCAGGTGCGAAACATCGCCGAGGTGACCACCGCCGTCGCGAACGGGGACCTCAGCAAGAAGATCACGATCGACGTGAAGGGCGAGTTCCTGGAGCTGAAGAACACCGTCAACGCGATGGTGGACCAGCTGAACGCGTTCGCCGGCGAAGTGACCCGAGTCGCTCGCGAGGTGGGCGTCGAAGGCAAGCTCGGTGGCCAGGCCCAGTCGAAGGAGGTCGCAGGCGTCTGGAAGCACCTGACCGACAACGTCAACCAGCTCGCGGCCAACCTCACGAACCAGGTACGCGCCATCGCCGAGGTGGCGACGGCGGTCACCGACGGTGACCTCACCCGGCAGGTCCGGGTCGAAGCGAGCGGCGAAGTCGCGGTGCTGAAGGACACGCTCAACGAGATGATCCGGAACCTGCGTGAGACCACACGCCAGAACGTCGAGCAGGACTGGTTGAAGACGAACCAGGAGCGCTTCACGCGCATGTTGCAGGGCCAGCGCGATCTGGCGGCGACGTCGAGCATGATCCTCTCCGCGCTCGCGCCGCTCGTCTCCGCGCAGCACGCCGCCTTCTACGCGATCGGGAGCGCGACCGACGGCGGGGAGCCCGTGCTGGAGCTCCAGGCGGGCTACGGCTACGGGGAGCGCAAGCACCGCTCCACGTCGTTCCGGCTCGGCGAAGGACTCGTCGGGCAGTGCGCCAAGGAGAAGAAGCGGATCCTCCTGACTGATGTGCCGAGCGATTACGTCACGATCACATCGGGGCTAGGGGAAGCGACACCGCTCAACATCATCATTCTTCCGGTCCTCTTCGAGGGATCGATGCGGGCTGTCATCGAGCTGGCGTCGTTCTCGACGTTCAGTGTCACGCACCAGACGTTCCTCGACTCGATCACCGAGAGCATCGGCCTCGTGCTGAGCACCATCGAAGGCAGCACCCTGACCGAGACGCTGCTGATCCAGTCGCAATCACTGGCCGAGGAGCTCCGCACCCAGCAGGAGGAGCTGCGTGAGTCCAACGAGGACCTGGGCCGCCAGGCGAAGCTCCTCGCCGAGCAGAACATCGAGGCGGAGCACAAGAACCGCGAAGTCGAAGACTCCAAGCGCATGCTGGAAGAGAAGGCGGGCCAGCTCTCCGTCTCGTCGAGGTACAAGTCCGAGTTCATCGCCAACATGAGCCACGAGCTGCGCACTCCGCTCAACAGCCTCCTGATCCTGGCCCAGCAGCTCGAGAACAACGCCGACGGCAACATGACCGCGGCGCAGGTCCAGTACGCCAGCGTCATCCACTCCTCGGGAAACGATCTCCTCGAGCTGCTCAACAGCATCCTCGACCTGGCCAAAGCCGAGTCGGGAACAGTCACCGTCGAGCTCACGAGCATGGTGATGGAGGAGCTCCGCTCGGGGATCACACGCGAGTTCGACCACGTCGCGCGGGCCCAGGGCCTCGACTTCGTGGTCGGCGTTGCACCGGACTGCCCGGCCGCGATCGTCACCGACCCGCAGCGACTCCGCCAAGTCCTGAAGAACTTGCTGTCGAACGCGTTCAAGTTCACCGAGCACGGCCGGGTCGAGCTGCATGTCGGTCTCGCGGACAGTGGATGGAGCCCGTCGGCGGAGTCACTCGTCAACGCGCGGTCTGTCGTGGCCTTCTCGGTCGAGGACAGCGGGATCGGCATCGACGAGCGGCAACAGGAGCGGATCTTCGAAGCGTTTGCACAGGGCGACGGGACCACCGCCCGGCTGTATGGCGGGACCGGGCTCGGTCTGTCGATCAGCCGCGAGCTCGTCGGCCTGCTCGGCGGCGAGATCGCCGTCGCCAGCACGCCGGGTCAGGGAAGCACCTTCACCGTCTACCTCCCCTCAGACCTCCTACCCACGGTTCCGCCCGCGGCGGAGGTCAGGATCATCCCCGCCCGCGCCATGAAGACGGCGCGGCCGTCGACGGCTCCACTGGTCGGATCCGTCGACGCGCTGCCGAGACCCGCGCGCCGGCCTGTCGATCAGCCTCCTTCCGTCGCACCGGTGGACACCGGCGTCAGCGGCACGAAGATCCTCCTCGTCGACGATGACTTCCGCAACATCTTCGCCATGTCGGCGCTTCTGGAACGCGCCAACGCAGAAGTCATCGCGGCCGAGAGTGGCGCCGAAGCCCTCGAAGCGCTCGAAGCCACGCCGGACGTCGACATCGTGCTCATGGACATCATGATGCCGATCATGGACGGGTACGAGGCCATGCGCGCGATTCGGAACATCAGGGCGTTCGAACATCTCCCGATCATCGCGATCACGGGCAAGTCCACCGCCGGCGAGCGCGAGCGCTGCCTCGCCGCCGGCGCGAACGACTACGTACCCAAGCCGGTCGACGGAGCGGCGCTCCTGGCCGCGCTCGGTCGGTGGCTTCCCGGCGCGACGGCCCCGACGGCCCCGACGGCCGCGGCTGCCGCGACGCGACCCGCCCCCGGTCCGGTGACTCCGAGCCCCGAGCCCGCGATCGCGCCGGGAGTCGAGCCTCCCGAGCCTCCCGAGCCTCGCCCGGCCGGCCCGTTCGAAGAGACCCCGATCGACGGGCTGCGGATCCTGGTGGTGGACGACGACTTCCGGAACGGGTTCGCGCTGACGGCTCTGCTCGAGCGGGGCCACGCGGACGTGATCGTCGCCGAGAGCGGTCCGGACGCGATCGCGACACTGACGCGCGTGCCGGGCATCGACATCGTGCTGATGGACATCATGATGCCGGTCATGGACGGGTACGAGACGATGCGCAAGATCCGAGCGATCGACGCCTTCGAGGCTCTTCCCATCGTCGCGGTCACCGGCAAGGTCATGGTCGGCGAACGGCAGCGCTGCATCGACGCCGGCGCGAGTGACTACGTACCCAAGCCGGTCGACGTCGCCGGGCTCATCGACGTGCTCAGGCCCTGGCTGCCCGCGACTGCGCGGACTGCGTGAGCTCCACTCGGCGCCCGGCTGAACCGCGCGCTCCCGATGAGCCGCGCGCTCCCGACGAGCCGCGCGCTCCCGATGAGCCGCTGGCGAGCCGCGCTCGATCGGACGTCTCCGTCTTGATCGTCAACGACGACGCCGGCGAGCGACTTGCCCTCGAGACCGTGTTGCAGCCGCTCGGTTACGCCGTTGTCCAGGCGGGCTCGGGACTCGCGGCGTTGCGGTGCGTCATGAAGCAGGACTTCGCGGTGATCCTGCTCGATGTCTGCATGCCGGACATGGATGGCTTCGAGACCGCCGGCCTGCTGCGTCAGCGCCGGCAATCCGAGATGACGCCGATCATCTTCGTCACGTCGTACGGGTCCGACGAGATCCCCTACACCGATCTGTACTCCCAAGGCGCGGTCGACTTCCTCTTCGCCCCCGTCGCACCGGATGAGCTCCGCGCCAAAGTCACCGTGTTCGCCAACATCTTCGTCAACGCGCGGCAGCTGGCTATTCGCGCCCGGGCGGTGCAGACGTCGGCCGATCACCTGCGGCTCCTCACCGAGGCCGCGCCGATCGGGATCTTCCGGACTGATGCCGAGAATCGCTACGCGTATACCAACCCGCGCTGGAGCGAGATCACGGGCATCCCGGCGGCCGTGGCCCTCGGGCAGCGCTGGGGCTCCATCATCGGCGCCGAGCACCGGGCCTCGTCCGTCTCGGACCCGGCCGATCCGGACGCCTATCCGGGTGAGCTCTCCCACCGCTTCGAGATCCAGCTCCCGGATTCCTCCACGCGGACCGTGCTCGTCACGTCGAAGTCCATTCCCGAGCGCGACGGCGGGACGGCGGGTTGGGTGGGGACCATCGCCGACATCTCGGCGGAGGTCGGCGCCGAGGCCGCGATGGCGGAAGCGCGCGACCGGGCCAACGAAGCATCACGGCTCAAGTCCGACTTCCTCGCGAACATGAGCCACGAGATTCGCACCCCGATGAACGGCGTCATCGGCATGACGGATCTCCTCCTCGAGACCGACCTCGACCCGCGCCAGCACGACTACGCGCAGACGGTACGGAACTCCGGCGAAGCGCTGCTCGCCATCATCAACGACATCCTCGACTTCTCCAAGGTCGAAGCGGGCCAGCTCGAGATCGAAGACATCGAGTTCGACGTGCAGACGATCGTCGATCACGTGGCGGACCTGCTGGCCGGGCCGGCGCAGACCAAGGGCCTCGAGCTGGTCGCGGTCGTCGAGCGCTCGGTGCCGGCCCTGGTGAACGGCGACCCCGGTCGGGTGCGCCAGGTCCTCACCAACTTCGTCGGCAACGCGATCAAGTTCACCCAGATCGGCGAGATCGTGGTGCGCGTCACCGCCATGGAGGCCGGCGACGGTGACTCCACCGTCCGCTTCGAGGTCTCGGACACGGGCGACGGCATCGCGCCCGACAAGGTCGCGCTGGTGTTCGAGCCTTTCGTCCAGGCGGACACGTCGACCTCCCGCAGGTACGGCGGCACCGGCCTGGGGCTCGCGATCAGCCGCGACCTCGTCGAGCTCATGGGCGGCGAGTGCGAAGTCTCCAGCAGCCTCGGCGACGGCAGCATCTTCTCGTTCACGATCCGGGTGCACACCGATGCCGACGCGGGTGTGCACCGGCACGGCCGGTCACCGGACGCCGATCTGGTCGGCGTGCGAGCGCTGGTGGTGGACGACAACGGCACGTGCTCCCGCGTCCTGTCGGAGTATCTGACCGACTGGGGCATGACCGTCACCACCACAGAATCCGGCGCGGGCGCGCTGACGGAGATCCGCGCTGCACTCGAGCGCGACCAACCGTTTGCCGTAGCCGTCGTCGACCAGTCGATGCCCGGCATGGACGGTCTCGCGCTGAAGAACACCATCGTGAGCGAGCCCGCGCTCGAGACCGCACTCGTGCTGCTGGTCGGGCTGGGTCAGGACCGCGAGCTGGGTCCGGCCGGCGAGTCCGGGTTCCGCGCCTGCGTGTCCAAGCCCGTCCACCTCGAGGATCTCCGGTCGGCGGTGCGCATCGGGCTGGGGCTTGAGATCGCGCCTGATGGCGTGTCGGAGTCGACCCACGTGACGACGGCGGACGACCCGCAGGTCGGCCGCCTCCTCCTGGCCGAGGACAACCGCATCAACCAGAAGGTGGCGGTCGCAATGCTGCACAGCGCCGGATACCTGGTCGACATCGTGCCGACCGGCGCGGCCGCGGTTCAGGCGGCCGCGACACACGCCTATGACGCCATCTTGATGGACTGCCAGATGCCGGAGATGAACGGCTACGAGGCGACCACGGCCATCCGCGCCCAGGAAGGGGCGGGTCGGCACACTCCCATCATCGCGATGACGGCCGGCGCTCGTCGCGAAGACCGCGACCGCTGCCGCGCCTCTGGGATGGACAGCTATCTCGCGAAGCCGGTCAACAAGGACGCGCTCCTCGCACTGGTGGCCCGTTCCGTGAAGAACGGCCGGGCCCTCGCGACCGCCATGTCCGGCGCCAATCGCCCCTCCGCCGAGGAGATCACGATCGACCTGTTGGTGTTCGACCGGCTCAGGGTGCTCGGGGCCGCAGCCGGCCACGACCTGCTCACCGAGCTCATCGAGCAGTTCGTCCATGACACCGCGCCACTGCTCGTCCAGCTCAGAGAGGCACTCGAGGCTCGCGATGCGATCGCGATCGCACGCATCGCGCACATGATCAAGGGAAGCTCCGGCCAGCTGGGTGGTCGGAGGCTCGCAGCATCGTGCGACCGTATGGAACGCAATGCGGCGACGGCCAGTCTCACTGACGGCGCGAGTGACCTGCGCGACATCGAGGTCGGCTACGCGCTGCTCCAACGCGCGTGGGCCACGCAGATCGCGTCCGACCAACACGAACCTCGGAAGCTCCATGCTTGACACCGACCAGGGAACGAACGGAACAGTCCTTCTCGTCGAGGACAACCGCGTCAACCAGCTCGTCGCGCGGGTCATGCTCGAGAACCTCGGGTACGCCGTCGACATCGTCGCCGACGGCGTGGATGCGGTGGCGGCCGCGTCTCGAACCGCGTACCGAGCCATCCTCATGGACTGCCAGATCCCGCTGCTCGACGGCTATGCCGCGGCGGCCGAGATCCGCCGGGTCGAGGCGGAGGCGCGGCACACCCCGATCATCGCGGTCACCGCAACGGCAACCTCCGCCAACCGCCAACGGTGCCGGACGGCCGGCATGGACGACTGCCTCGCCAAGCCATTGGACCTCTCCGAGCTCGGTGCCGCGTTGATCCGCGCCGCGGCCGGAAATCGCTTGATGTTCCACAGCGAGACGACGCGGGCTTCCATCGCGCCGGCGCCCATCCATCTCGAACCCATGGCGGAGATCACCCGGCCCGTGCTGGACCCTGAGGTCATCGCGAGCCTCGAGCACCTCGGCGAGAGCGCGGGCGAGGATCTGATGGGCCAGCTCGCCACCATGTTCCTCGCGAACGCGGAATCGAGACTCGACGAGCTGCGCGCCGCACTCGCGATCCCCGACGCGGTTGCGGTGACGATGGCTGCACACACCTTGCGCGGCGCCAGCGCAAACATCGGCGCGACGAATCTGGCCCGCCGCTGCGCCTGGATGGAGACGCACGGCATCGCCGGCGACCTGCTCCGCGGCGCGGCGCTCCTCGAAGCGATCGAGGCCGAGCTCAGATGGGTGCGAACCGCCCTCGAACCGTGGGCCCACGCGCCGATCGAGGCATCGTGAGGATCCTCGTTGCCGACGACGAGCCCTCATCGGCGCTCATCGCGCAGATCGCGGTCCGTGCCCTCGGCCACGATTGCCAGACGGTGAGCGACGGCGCCGACGCCTGGGACGCGTTCCAGGCCCAGGGGCCCGACGTCGTCATCAGCGATCTGATGATGCCCGGGCTGAGCGGCCTCCAGCTGTGCCGCAGGATTCGCGCCCGGTCATCGGACCGTTACACCTACTTCATCATGGTCACGAGCCAGATGAGTCACGACGAGATCCTCGAGGGCATGAGCGCCGGGGCCGACGACTATCTCGTCAAGCCACTCGACTCCGAGGACCTGCAGGCCCGTCTCGTCGGCGCGGCCCGGGTCACGTCGGTGCACCGCCAGCTGGCCCGTCAACGGATCGAGCTCGAGCGGTTGAACAACGAGCTCACGGCCATCGCGCGGCGCGACCCGTTGACGGGGCTCGGCAACCGACGCGCGCTCCAAGAGGACCTCGAGCTCCTGGAGGCGCGGGTCGCCCGCTACGGACACCGGTACTGCATGGCGTTGCTCGACGTCGACCACTTCAAGGCGTACAACGACCACTACGGCCACCAAGCCGGAGACGAGATCCTCCAGGCCGTCGCCTGGCAGCTCAAAGCTCAAGCGCGGGCCGGTGACGCGCTCTACCGCTACGGCGGTGAAGAGTTCCTGTGCATCCTGCCGGAGCAGTCGATCGCCACCGGGACCATCGCGGTCGAACGCATGCGAGCGGCGATCGAACATCTGTCGTGCCCTCACTTCGACAGCCCACTCAGCGTGCTCACCGTCAGTGCGGGCCTCGCGATGATGGACCCGGGCTGCGCCCGATCTGCTGCCGAGGTGCTGAAGGAGACGGACGAGGCGCTGTACCGCGCGAAGCAGCTCGGGCGGAACCGGGTCGAGCGATCGGAACCGCAGCCCGCGTAGCCCGACCAACCAGCTCCGTCCCACCGCACTGTGACCAACGGCCGCGCGGCTCGCAGCGCGTTTGGCCCCAGGGGAGCACGGGTACCAACGATTCGTGCTCAACCCCGAGGCAGATCCGGATCCTGTGCTGCCGCGGGCCATCGGCTCGCGCACGTCGCGCTTGTTCCGGTACCTCACGGGTGAGTCGGCGCGCCTCGATCCCTTGGTGCCCGCGGCCCGGCATCCGCTCCAGGACGACGACTTCCAGCTCGCGCTCTACTGCTGCTACGAGCTGCACTATCGCGGCTTCGCCTCGGTCTCACCCGAGATGGAGTGGGATCTCGAGGTGTTGCGCTTCCGGCAGGCGCTCGAGGGGGACTTCGAACAGGCACTGGCCGCGATCGCACCGTTCCCGATCGACATCGTGGCGAGCGCGGTCCGGCCGGCGATCGAGCTCGAGATCGCCGCAGCAGATGGCCCGTCGCTGTCGGAGCACCTCCTGCAGCACGGCAACCGCGAGCAATTCCGGCAGTTCCTGATCCACCGCTCCGCGTACCAGCGCAAGGAAGCCGACCCGCACAGCTGGGCCATCCCCCGCTACGACGGACCGTCGCGTGCAGCACTCGTCGAGATCCAGGCGGACGAGTACGGCAACGGAGTCCCCGGCGCAGCCCACGCCGACCTGTTCGGCACGACGATGGCCGCCGCCGGACTCGACCCGACCTACGGTGCGTATCTCGATTGCCTGCCCGCGATCACGCTCGCCACGACCAACCTCGTCTCGTGGTTCGGCCTGCACCGCCGGCTGCTTCCTGCACTCCTGGGCCATCTCGCACTCTTCGAGATGACGTCCGTTGCAGCCATGACCCGGTACGCAGAGGTGGTCGACCAATGCGGCTTGGGCGCGAGAGCCCGGCTCTTCTACGACGTGCACGTGGAAGCAGATGCCCACCATGGCCCGTTGGCCGCGAACACCCTCGTCGGCGAGCACCTCGCGCGCCGCCCAGGTGACGCGGCGGCAGTGTTGTGGGGGGCTCGGACGCTCATGGCCGTCGAGCGGCGATTCACCGCCCACCTCATCGATGCTTGGGAGCACTGCCGCTCCTCCCTGCGCCGCGCCGACGCGCTGCGGCTCACGGGCTGACGGCGGCCCGGCCTCCGATGACCGCCGCGTTCGATCGCCTGGTGGCTTCGCTCGACTACCCGATGGTGATCGTGACCGCGACGACCGCCGGCGAGCGCAGCGGGTGCCTCGCCGGCTTCACCACGCAATGCAGCATCGACCCGAAGCACTTCATCGTCTGCGTCTCCAAGGTGAACCACACCGCAAAGGTCGTGCAAGGCGCGCCGATCGTGGTCGTCCACGTGCTGCGGTCGGGGCAGCGCGACCTGGCGACGCTGTTCGGGGCGGAGACCGGCGACGAGATCGACAAGTTCGAGCGCTGTGAATGGGCTCCGGGTCCGGCCGGCACACCCGTTCTCGCCGGTACGGACTGGTTCGCCGGCCGGATCATCGAGCGTCGGGATGCCGGCGATCACACCGCGCTGCTCCTCGACGTGCTTCCGGGAGGGTCGGCCGACCGGAGCGGCGAGGCCCAGCTCGGCTTCCAGCAGATCCACGATCTCGACGCAGGGCACGACCCCGAGGAGTAGACGGGTCAGACTCTTCCGGTGCGAGTGCTTGCCGCGTCCGGCGCCGGGTTCCTGCTCGCCGTGCTGTGGTTCGACCTGATGTTCGACGTCCAGGTCCGCGGCCATTCCGAGCGCGAGCTTCCGCTCGAAGTCCGTGGGTCGATCGCGAGCTACTACGCGCGGGTGACGACCGCGGCTCGCCCGATGAACCGGCTCGTCGCGACCGCCATGCTCGTCACGATCGGCGCGCTGATCGCCGAGCTGTTCACCGGCGACCTTCCCACGTGGCGCGCGTCGATCTCGGTGATCCTCGTGCTGGTCGCAGTCGGGCTCGCAGCCGGTAGGACCGTCCGGAACGCCGTGCGCCTCGGCACCCAGGTCGACGACGCGGTCGAGGAGTCGCGACTCGCCCGCCTCATCCTGCGCGACCACCTCGTCTGCATCGGCGCGATCGCCGCAGTGCTGGTCCTGCAGCTCCTGCCCGCATAGCGCGATCGGCCGGCACCGCTCGTGCGGTACGGGCCGGACAGCACTCGCCTCAGGGGCTCCGGCACGGGAATTCTCTCGCAACGTACGAGATATCGACGCAGCGGTCGTAGGATCGCCGGCATGGCCAAACCGAAGAAGAAGGGCGACAGCAACACGCCCGCAGGAAGTCCCGAAGGTCCCGCCGGCAAGAAGCAGCGGAGCAAGGCCCGCAAGAGCAGCGGCAAGCGCAAGTAACCGCTCGGGCCGCGACGCCCGGAGCACCACACTTCCCGATCGGCGCGGGGCCATCGCGGTTACGGTTCCGGCCTATGCCGGAGACGAAATACGCGCAGAGCGGCGACCTGAGCATCGCCTACCAGACCGTCGGTGACGGCCCGCTCGACATCCTCTTCATCCCCGGGTTCGTCTCGAACGTCGAGCTGCTCTGGGACATCCCGCTCTGGGCCGACATGTTCAACCGCTTTGCCGAGATGGGTCGCTTCGTCTTCTTCGACAAGCGGGGTACGGGCTGCTCGGACCGGTCGCTCGGCACCGGCAGCGCCGAGGACCGGATGGACGACGCCCGCGCGGTAGCCGACGCGGCGGGAATCGACCGGGCCGTCGTCATCGGCCTGTCCGAGGGAGGGCCCCTCTCCATCCTCTTCGCCTCGGCTTTTCCCGAGCGCGTCCGCTCACTCGTCCTGTGGGGCACCTTCGCGCGCACCTTCGTCGCGCCCGACTATCCGATCGGGATCGATCCCGAACAGGCCGAAGCGTTCATTCAGGTGATCAAGGAGAGGTGGGGCACCGGTCACGCGCTCGAGCTCTTCCTCGGTGGGGTCACCGAGGAACGGCTGCCCGATCTCGCCCGCTACGAACGCCAGACCGCGTCTCCGGGTGCGGCCGCGGAGATCCTGCACCACAACGTCAGCATGGACGTCCGGTACGCGCTCGGCTCCGTGCAGGTTCCGACGCTCATCCTGCACCGCACCGGCGATCCGATCGTCCCGTCGCGCTCCGCGCAGTACCTGGCCGACGAGATCGCCGACTCGGAGCTGAAGATGTTCGCCGGGGACTTTCACATCGGCAGCAACCCGGGCGACGAGGACGCGACCCTCGATGCGATCGCGGAGTTCGTCACCGGCGCGCCGGTGCAACGCGAGATCGACGTCGACCGCGTGCTGATGACCGTCCTCTTCACCGACATCGTCGACTCCACTGCACGCGCGTCAGCCATGGGCGACCGGGCGTGGCGCGGGTTGCTCGAGCGGCACGACAATGCGGCGACGCAGGCCGTCGAACGCCACCGCGGCACGCTCGTGAAGCGCACCGGAGACGGGCTGCTCGCGACGTTCGACGGGCCGGGTCGCGGCATCCGAGCCGCGCGCGACCTGCAGCAAGCCGTGCGGCCGCTCGACATCGAGGTGCGGGCCGGGCTCCACACCGGCGAGGTCGAGCGGCGGCCCGGCGACGTTGCCGGCATCGGAGTGCACATCGGCGCCCGCGTCAGCGCGCTGGCCGGGCCCGGCGAGGTGCTGGTGACCAATACCGTCAAGGACCTCGTCATCGGCTCGGACCTCGGCTTCGACGACCGCGGCAACCACACCCTGAAGGGCGTTCCCGGCGATTGGCACCTCTGGGCCGCGAGCTGACACCTCCCGCGTAGGTTTGTCGCATGGCTCGAGCGACGGTGTCCGGATACTGCTGGCCGCAATCAGTCGAGACGGGTGAGCAGGTCGCGCTGCACCTGTCCTGCAGCGGCGGCAACCCCGTAGCGGTGGAGGTCGCCCGGGTCGGCGGCGCTCGCGACGTCGTGGTGTCCGAGCGGGCGGTGCCGGTCGCCGAGCATGCGATCCCCGGGGACGCGTCGAGTGCCGGCTGCCGATGGCCCGCCAGCTACGAGCTGACCGTCGGCGACGACTGGGCGTCCGGGTACTACGAGGTTGTGCTGAGCGCCACGGTCGACGGGCGGGCGCTCACGGACCACGCGTTCTTCGTCGTGCGGCCGAGGATCGGGAGCCCGAGCGCGCCGATGCTCCTCGTGCTGACCACGAACACGTGGCACGCGTACAACGACTTCGGCGGACGCAACCTCTACAACGGCGGCACGCACTCGTCGCTCCAGCGGCCTATGGAGCGAGGGTTCCTGTTCAAGCCACCGGGTGCGGGCCAGCGGGTCTCCTCGGTGAACCCGCCCGACCGGTTCATCAACGCGCACTTCGGCTACCTGCAGCTGAACCGGCTGTCAGGTTGGGCGGGTTCCGCCGGTTGGCCGAATTGGGAGCTCCCGTTCGTCCAGTGGGCCGAGCGCGCGGGCTACACCTTCGACGTCGTCGCGAACGCCGACCTCGAACAGCATCCCGAGCTCCTCCGCGGGTACCGGCTGATGCTGTCGATCGGCCACGACGAGTACTGGTCCGGACCGATGCGCGATACCGTCGAGGCGTTCATCGCCGGCGGTGGCAACGTCGCGTTCCTCTCCGGCAACACCTCGTTCTGGCAGGTTCGCTTCGAAGACGACGGCGCCACCATGGTCGGCTACAAGCAACGCTTCGAGGACGACCCGTGCTTCGGCACCGAGCGCGCCGCCGAGGTCACGACGATCTGGTCGGACCACCTGCTCGGGCGACCGGAGAACGAGATGACCGGCGTGAGCTTCGCCCGGGGCGGCTACGCGCGGATCGGGCGCAGGGTGCCGATGGGCTCCGGCGGCTACACCATCCATCGCCCCGAGCATTGGCTCTTCGAGGGGACACAGCTCGAGTACGGAGATGTGCTCGGCGGTGCGGCAACGGTCGTCGGCTACGAGTGTGACGGCTGCGACTTCACCTACCGCGACGGCTTGCCCTACCCGACCGGGCTCGACGGCACCCCGGACGGGTTCGAGGTCCTCGGCTCGTCACCCGCGGCGTCCTTCACCCGCGAGACCGCGGCCCGACCACCGGCGCCCGACGAGCTCTCCGAGCTCGAGTTCCACGCCTGGCGGCTGTTCGGGAGCCACGACGACGAGGCGTGCGCTCGCCTGGCCAACGGGCACGCCGTGCTCGGCACCTACACGCGCGGCGGAACCGTCGTCACGTCGGGATGCACGGACTGGGTCTGGGGCCTGGCGGAACGCGATCCGCAGGTCGAGCAGGTGACGCGCAACATCCTCGACCGCCTGTCGCGGTAGCCGGGGCAGAGTCGCACGCCGGAGAGGCGATGGTCACGACGCTTCCCCGATGACCTGTTCTCGGCACGCTCGAGCGGTCCCGGGCCCACTCAACGGGCCGAGAACGGGGGGGCCTAGATGCCGAGAACCTTGCGCGCGGTCGCGCCGAGCTGCTCGACGCGACCGGGGAGGTAGCCGTTCGCCGGCAACGAGATGGTGAAGCCGTCGACGCCGAGCGCCAGCACCTTGGTGAGCCGTTCGCCGACCTCGTCCTCGTCACCCCAGATCACCATCGCCAGGATCATGTCCTTCGTCTCCGTGTCCATCGTGGCGAGGTCGAGACCGCGGTCGCCGAGGAAGCGGCCCATCTCCGCGTACGCCTGGTCATGCGTGTCCGCGATGCAGACGTTGAGGTGCTTGGTCACCGTGATCTCCGAACGGTCCCGCCCGAGCCGCTCGCAGTGACCGGCGAGCGCGTCGAGCTTGCGGGAGACCTCGTCCTCGGGGCACGTCAGGTTCGATTCTTCGGCGTACTGGGCGACGAGCCGGAGCGTCTTCTTCTCGCCGCTCCCACCGATCATGACCGGGATGCGCGACAGCGGCGCCGGATGGTTGATCGCGTCCTTCACCTGGTAGTGCCGGCCGTTCAGCGTGGGCCGCTCGTCGCGCAGCATCGGCAGGATGATCTGCAACGCTTCCTCGAGCTTCTCGAACCGGTCGGTGAAGGTGCCGAACTCGAAGCCGAGCGAGTCGTGCTCGAGCTCGAACCAGCCGGCGCCGATGCCGAGCTGCGCTCGCCCGCCGGACACCACATCGAGTGCCGTGACGATCTTCGCGAGTGTCGTCGGGTTGCGGTACGTGTTGCCGGTGACCAGAGCGCCGAGCCGCACGGTGCTCGTCTCGCGCGCGAGCGCGCCGAGCGTCGTGTAGCACTCGAGCATGTTGGCGCCGGGGTCACCCAGCATCGGCAGCTGGTAGAAGTGGTCCATCAGCAGGACGGTGTCGAAACCCGACCGGTCGGCGGCTGCCGCCTGCGCCGCCACCACGTCGAAGAGGTCGGCGGGTGCGGTGTCGGGATACGTGAAGTTCGGGATCTGGTAGCCGAGACGGGTCATCGATTCTCCTCAGGACTGAGTACCTGGACCGACCCTACCGGCCTGTTCACGGGCGCGAACGGGCGACCGAGCGCCGCGGCAACCCCGTACCGGAGCACCCGAATCGCGCCATGACTCCAGTCACACCAGGAACCCGGTGGCTTCCGGTGTCGTTCTGCTCAGATGACCGCGGTCATCTGCCGCCTGGACTCTGGAGCCCGACATGCCGACGATGACCGAGGAACGACCCGAGGCAACGAATGCCCGACCCGAGGTCGTCGTGCGCGTCGACGGCGGACGCAGGCGCCGGCCATCACTGCTCGGATTGCTCGCCCTCGCCGGTTTGGGCGTCCTGATCGTGATCGTCCTCGGCATCGGGGGGCTGTTCGACTTCGGCAACGTCTTCTCCAGCCGGACCGTCGATCGCTCGGCTCCGGTGATCCTGCACCGGCTCCGGAACCTCTCCTCCTACAACGCGTCGTCGGGGACTTTCTCCGTGACGGTCGACGAGGAGAAGGACGTCAGCATCCTCCCGCAGTTCCTCGCCGGCTCGCGCGTGATCTATAGCGGATACGGGACGGTGAACGCGTCCGTGGACCTGAGTGCGCTGGACCCTCAGCACGTCACCCACAACGCGGACGGATCCGTCCTCGTCACGCTCCCCCACGCAACGCTCGGCTTGGCCGTCCTCGACCCCGGCCATAGCCACGTCATGAACCGAGATCGCGGGTTTCTGGACCGGCTCGGTGGGATCTTCGTGGACTCCCCCACGAGCGAGCGGGCGCTGGAGCGGGCCGCGATCACGAAGATGAACCGGGCCGCGAGACTCAGCGCGCTGACCGACCGTGCCGAGCGCAACACCGCGGCGATGGTGAAGCGCCTCGGCGCGGCGGCGGGAATCGAGAAGATCGACGTGCGGTTCGTCGGCTCGCGCGCCTGATCTGTGACGTGAGGCCGCGGCGGTGATAGATAGCGGTCATGGGGGATCCCGCGGGTGAGGCGTGGGCTCGATGGACGTCGACGCTCGGCCGGCTCGCCGAACGACTGACTCGCGACGACTTCCCCACCGACGCCCGCGGGCGCGCGGAAGGCATCCGCCACCTCGCCCGCCAAGCCGGCCTGGCGCTGCAGGGTGAGCTCGAGCACGCCGATCCCGTTCACCCGACGTTGCACCGCTACGAGCTTCCGTGGTCGCAATGGGGTGCGCCCAACCCGGACAACGTGTACGAGCGTTGTGCAATCGATCCGAGTGCGACCTACCTGCTGCGCGGGAACGTGGAGGGTGTCCACGAGACGCTCTTCTCACTCGTCGAAGGCGACATGCACCTCGGCGAGAACGGAGTGTTCGCCGAGGTCGCGCTGACCGACCTCGCCGCGACGGACGGTCGCCTGGAGCTGAGCATCGGACCGGACGCAGGTGACGGCAACCACCTGCAATCGGCCCCGGGCGCCAGACTCCTCCTCATCCGCCAGTACCTCTACGACTGGGCCCACGATCCGGTCGCGACCTTCACGATCGAACGGAGCGACTCCGCGGGAACGTCGCCACCCGCACCGGTGCCCGCCGAGATCGCGACCGCGATCAACCGGGCGTCGCGGTGGGTCGAGCAGTCGATCGAGTACTGGGCGGCATACGTCGCCGCGTCTCGCGACCTGCTGGAGCACAACACGTTCACCGCGCCGAGCACGCCGCCGGGCGGCGCGCCGAGCATCGCCTACGGCGGTGGCTGCTGGGAGCTCGGGCCCACCGACGCGCTGGTCATCGAGCACGACGAGCCGGACGCGCGGTACTGGAACTGGTCGATCCACAACCTTCACTGGTTCGACTCCGGGGCATGGGATCAGCGCCTCATGTCCTGCAACGGGAACCAGGCCCACGTCGACGACGACGGCAAGGTACGTGTCGTCGTCTCCCACACCGACCCCGGCGTCCCGAATTGGCTCGACACCGAGAGCCGACCGGTCGGGATGGCCGTCTACCGGTACGTCGGGGCGGCGACGAAGCCCGAGCCGGCCGCGCGCGTCGTCCCCGTCACCGACGTGCGCGCCGCGCTCCCCGAGCATCACCCGGTCATCGACGCTCCCGCGCGCCGACGCCAGCTCGCCGACCGGGCCCGCGCCGCGCAGAGGCGCTGGAGCTGAACGGAGCCGGCATGCCCTGGGCCCGACCCTCATCCCCCGAGTGGCTCGACCGGCTGAACGCGCATGGCGCCGCGGCCGGCGGCGCCGAGTACCTCGTGTCCCTCGAACCCGATGACCTGCTGGCGGCGGCGCGTGACAGCACCGGCCTGCTCGACTTCGGTGGCGAGAGCTGGCGGCCGCACTTCGACGTGCTCGTCGGCGCACTACGAACCGAGGCCGACCTGACCGTCGCCGGGCGGATCCTCGCTCGCACCGAGCTGCTCCGGGTCTTGCGCCAACGTCTCCTGCTCACCGCGCGGTGGGCCGCCGATCCGAGCATCCTGCAGGAGCCGATCGACCGTCCGGTCTTTGTCGTGGGCACCGGTCGGTCCGGCACGTCGATCCTGCACCAGCTGCTCGCGCTCGATCCCTCCAACCGGACGCCCGCCACGTGGGAGCTGCTGTTTCCCGGCGAAGCACTCGGCGCCGGCGCGCCGGTCGCGCGCCGCGTCGGCCACGACGTGCACGCGTTCTGGGCCGATCTGCAGCCGGCCTACGAGTCGATGCACCGCAACGCCGGTGACAAGCCGAACGAATGCATCTTCGCGACGATGCTGGAGTTCCTCTCCGACCAGTGGGGAGGCACGTACGAGGTGCCGACCTACGCCGCGTACCTCGTTCGCACGGACCAGACCGAGGCCTACCGGTATCACCGCAAGGTCCTGCAGACGCTCCAACGCCGCGAGCGGGGCCATCGTTGGGTGCTGAAGGCGCCGAGCCACTTGAGCCAGCTCGGGGCGCTGTTCGAGGTCTACCCGGATGCCAGGGTCATCCAGATCCACCGTGACCCGCTCAAGACCGTGCCGTCGACCATCAGCCTGATGGGAACGATCAAGTCGATGCGCTCCGAGCGGGTGGACGTCGACTCGCTCGCGCCGTGGATCTCGGTGGGCTACGGGATGATGCTGGACGACACCATCGACGCTCGCGGCACGGGCCGGCTCCCGGACCACCAGTTCGTCGACGTGCGGTACGCCGATCTCATGACCGATCCGCTCGCCACGATCCACGACCTCTACCGCCGGCTCGAGCTCGAGTACCCGTCGACGCTCGACGCGGCGGTGGGCGGCCACCTGGCCGCCCGGCCCAAGGACAGTCGCGGCACCCACCGGTACTCCTTGGCCGACACCGGCCTCGACCCGGCGACGGAGCGCGAGCGGTTCCGGCGGTACCAGGCGGAGCACGACGTCTCCGACGAGGTGTGACACGTACCGGATCCGGCTACCGAGGGGCACCGGCCGCGGTCAGGAGTGTCGCGCCGCCTTCCGCGCCAGGTCCGCGACGACCCCCTCGAGGGGACCGGAGTCGAAGTCGGAGTCGTCCGCCTGGTTCGTCGAGCGCGCGAACGTCAGGTCGAGCCGCGGGCAGTAGACCGTCTCCGTACCCCAGTAGCCGGGATGGCCGAAGCACCGCTCCCCGTCGACGTCCTCCGAGAAGATGCCCAAGCCCGCACCGGCCCGGCGGCCGGCGGCCGGCACGTGCGTCATGGTGCGGATCGTCTTGCGGTTGTGGAAGATCTTGTCGTGGAAGAGCGCCCGGTAGAACCGCGTCAGGTCCGAGACCGTGGACACGAGGCCGCCGCCGCCGTAGAGGTCGTGTGACGCGTCGAGCGTGATGTTGTCGAAGTCGTCGTAGTACTGGTGCGCACGCGCGGTGGCGTTCGGAGGAGTCGGTTCGAGTATCTCCCAGTAGGTGTGGTCGAGGCCCAGGCGATGGAAGCCGATCAGCTCCCGCACCGCGGTCGGCAGGGTCTTGGCGGTCACACGTTCGATGATCTCGCCGAGCAGGATGTACCCCGTGTCCGAGTAGTGGTACGCCGCGCCGGGCGCTCCGAGTGGGTGGCCGTGCGCGGTCGCGAAGAGAAGCTGCTCGGCGCGGGTCCAGCGATGACCCGGGTCGGAGACGTTGATGTCGTCGTATGCCTTGGTCTCCGCGTAGTCGAAGAGCCCGGCCGTGTGCTCCAACATCTGGCGGACGGTGATGCGGCGCGGCCGGTAGCGGCCCGAGCGCAGCACGGCGAGCGACCGACGGGAGAGATAGCGGGAGATCGGCGCGTCGAGCCGCACCCGGTGCCGCTCGACCAGGCGCAGGACGCTGGCCGCGACGAACGTCTTGGTGACGCTCGCGATCCGGAACGGCGTGTTCGCTTTCAACGGAGTACCGGCGCGGATGTCGGCGAGCCCGGTGGCCACCGTCACGTCGAGTCCCGGCGCACGGACCGCGACCACCTCACCCGGGATCTTCGGGTTCGCGGCCATATCGGCTTCGAGCGCCCGCACGACGCGCCGGCGCGCTGCCGCCTTGCTCACCGAGGCGTTCGCCGCACCCGGGCCGACGACGAGTGCCGCCACCACCACGGCCACGACGCCGACGAACCCGCGCCCTGACCACATCGCCCGCATCTCCGTTTCAACGCTAGGGCACGGAGCGCAGTTCCCTGAGGTTTGGCCGAGCGGAACGCTTCCCTAGTCGTTGTCCTGCACGGTGCCGATGCCGAGATCGCGTCCGAGCCGAGCGTTCGTCGGCTTCGAGATCTGGAGGACGAACCTCTCGGTGGGCTCATGGACCCGGTCGCCGACGATCGGGACCCTGACCTTGAGCTTCGTCTTGTTGGGCCGGAAGGTGAGGGTGCCGGATGTCTTCACGAAGTCCGAGGCCGCGCCCGCGCTCCCCGCCCGAGTCGTGTACGCGACCGTCACGGTCGACGAAGACTTCGCGGACAACGTGACGAAGAACTTGGCCTTCTTGCTGCCACGATTCCCCTCCCGCACCTTGACGTCGCCCACGCTCGCCACCGGACCGGTCGCCCGGACACCGAAGTCCCAGCCGCTCGCGGCCGATGTGAGCACCGTGATCCGCACGTCTCCACCCGCGAGATTGACACGAGAAGACACGCAGGGGTCCGGGATCGCCTGCGGCGCGCCGGTGCACGGCGGAACCGCGGTGCCGTTGCGGAACACGACGATGTCGGCTGCCGTATGGCCACCTGTCGCCGAGCCGTCGATGTCGAACGTGAGCTGCAGCGGGCTACCCACCGTTCCCGCCGGCGCGCTGATGTGCGCGACGGTTCCGAGCAGCGAGTAGGTACCGAACGTCCCGCCGCTCGAGAAGGCTTCCTCGATCTCGACGGTGCCGGCGGTCGGGCTCAGCACGGTGGTCTGCAGCCGATGGCTCGCCGAAGGACCGAGGTGCGAGGGGTCGGTGCTCAGCTCTTCACCGGCGCCGACATCACCCGAAGCGGAGTCGCCGACGAGCGCGGAGCGCCAACTTCCCGAATAGGTGGTGCCCGTGTTGCTCTCCACCAGGAACGTGCCGCCCATCTCGACGCCGTTCTGATCCAGGGTCCCGGCCATCGTCACGCGCGGATCGGGCGATCCAGTGTCGACGCGGGCAGTGAAGTCGCACCCCGTCCGGGTGCCGATCTCGGTGTTGCCGGGGAACACGATTCCCTGGTTGCTGAAGAAGTGGATCGTGCCGCCCACCGTCGAGCCCGTCCCGTAGAGGTCCGCGCTCGACACGCCCCCCTGCATGACCTGGCTCGAATACCACGTGCCCAACCAAGGAGCCAGCGGGTACTCGGGCGGGTGCGCACAATCGACGAACGCCCCCGCGGGCGCGGCGATCCCCAACATCGCGGCGGGCACCGCCAGCGCGACGAGCACACACATCGCGCCCGCGCGCGACACCCGGATCCCTGCCGTCCTGCCGACCATCTCGTCCCCCCGAGAGAGCCACGGGCCGATGCTCGCGACGCTTCGCAGCCACGCCATCGACCGAAACGCCGCGCAACCTAACACTCCCACCGCGAGCTCGCCCGGCTTCCTCAGCGTGCTCCGCGCAGCTCCGCCGGGGGCTCGACCCGGTACGGGATCGACGTGACCACACTGGTCCGCTTGAACAACAACCGCCCCTTGAGAATCAGCGCGCTCTGATTGTGGAGCAGGTGGCCCCACCAATGCTCCACGAAGAACTCGGGGATGAAGACGTTGACGAGCGTGCCCGGCCAGCGATGCTCGAGCTCCTCGATGTACGAGAGTGTGGCCGCGGTGAACTCACCCGTCGCCGTATGCACGATCTCGAGTGGCACGGTGATCCCGTGGCGCGACCACTGCTTCTCGATCCGCTCGGCCTCCTGATCGTCATTCACGACCGTCATCGCGACGAAATGATCCGGTGCGATCGACGCGCCGTACGCCAACGCCTCGAGCACCCCCGGGTTGACCTCTTCCACGAGCACCAGTGCAGTGAGGCGCCGACGCGGCGGCTTGTAGTCGGGAGGGATCCGCAGCTCCTCCTCGACGCCGCGGTAGTGCCGTTTGATCCCCTTGAAGAGGAGGACGATCGCCGGGATCACTGCGATCGGTACCCACGCTCCACTCGTGAACTTCGTCACCGCGACAATGGCCAGGACGACCAACGTCGCGAGGGCACCGACCGCGTTCACCACGACGCTGCGCCGCCAGTGTGGCTCCTTCAAGCGCAGGTGGTGGCGCACCATCCCGGTCTGCGACAACGTGAACGATGTGAAGACGCCCACCGCGTAGAGAGGGATCAGCGCATTCGTGATCCCGCCGAACGCGACAACCAGCAACGCCGCCGCTCCGGCCAGCATGATGATGCCATTGGAGTACACGAGCCGATCGCCCCGGTTCGTGAGCTGTCGGGGCAGGTAGCCGTCCTGTGCAACGATCGACGAGAGGCTCGGGAACCCGTTGTAGGCGGTGTTCGCGGCCAGGACGAGAATCGCAGCGGTCGCGAACTGCAGGAACACGAACGGGAATCCGTTGCCGAACACCTGGAGGCCGAGCTGCGCGATCACGGTGCGGTCGTGGCTCGGGTACGGCTGGAGCCGGTGCGCCAGCACAGAGATGCCGAAGAACAACGAGCCGAGCAGGATGCCCATCCAGACAAGCGTCGCGGCCGCATTCTTCGCCTCCGGCCGTCGGAATGACGGCACACCATTCGAGATCGCCTCGACCCCGGTGAGGGCGACCGCACCGGACGAGAATCCCTTCAGCAGCAGGAAGATCGAGAGCGACCCACCCATCTGGAGTGAGGTGTCGGCCAGCTTGGCGTCGTAGGGCACCGGATCGATATGGCCGAAGAAGCTGCGGCCGAGCCCGATGATGATGAGCGCGGCGAAGATGAACATGTACAGATAGGTGGGCACCGCGAACACCTGGCCCGATTCCTTGATCCCGCGCATGTTCATCAGTGTGATCAGCACGATGAGCAAGACCGCGAGCTCCACCCGGTGCGCGGCGAGGCCGCTGAGTGACGGAATAGAGATGATCGCGGCCACACCGGCCGAGATCGACACCGCGACCGTGAGCACATAGTCGACCATCAACGACGCGCCGGCGACGAGCGACGCCATCTCGCCGATGTTCTCCTTGCTCACGACGTACGCACCGCCACCGTTCGGGTAGGCAAAGATCACCTGGCGGTAGGAGATGATGACGATCGCGAGTAGCGCCGCGACCACGATGGAGATCGGTACGAGCTTGCTGAGACCGAGGGCGAGGCTCGATCCCCCCACGGCCACCACGAACAGGATCTCTTCCGTGGCGTAGGCGGTGGACGAGAGTGCGTCCGAGGAGAAGACCGCGAGCGCGATGGCCTTCGGGAGCCGCTGCTCCTCCATCTGGGTGCTGGCGAGTGGGCGACCGACGAGTAGCCGCTTCACGACGTCGAACATCGTCCTCCTACCGGCGCCGAGTCTCGTCGGCCAGGCGCGCCTGCTCGTTCGGACCGGCGAGCGCGAGCGCCACCCCGAGCTGGTCGCTGAGCGCCACCGCCACCACCCGCTCTTCGATGGTCACGGAATGCTCGGGATCCCCGATGAGGACGATGCGCGCGATCGGGAGCCCTCGCTCGAGCACTGCGAGCTCCACGCCGTCCTCCGCCAGGGCGACGCCGCCCCCGAACCAGTGATGCTCCGAGCCCTCGATGCTGCCACCCCGCTCGAGCCGCGGCATGACATAGACGAACGGTGGGAACTCGAGCCAGCAGTCTTGAAGTGCGAGGAGCGTCCGAAGCTCGTGGGTGACGCTGTCCACCACCTCGTCGATCGACGCACCGCGAGCGATCTGGTCGGCCACCCGGTGGACCCGGGCGATCGCGTCCGCGGCGCGTTCGCGTTCACGCTCCGAGCGCCGCCCCCGGGACGCGACCGCACCGACCAGCAGCCCGACTCCGAGCAGGATCAGCGCGGTCTCCAGGTCGTCTGACGTCTCGATCTTCAGTGAGAGATACGGCTGAGTCAGGAAGAAGTCGAACGACAGCGTCGCGACGATCGCGGCGGTTGCACCGGCCCGGCGACCACCGATGATCGCGGCGATCACCACGACGAGCACGAGGATCAGCGCGAGATTCGCGTTATCGAGCTCGGTCCTCACCGGGACGAGGATCAGAGCCACGACGATCGGCCCGAGCGCGCCGACCGCGACGCCGACCAGTGCGTTGGCCCGATCGGCCTTCGGAAGCGCCACCCGGCCATGATCACCCAGATCGCGATCAGTGGGCATACCAGTCGGATCTCGCAGCGCGACCAGACCGTGTCATCGCGGTTCACACCACGGTGTGGGTCGCGCTCGACGCCGCCTCCAGGCCGCGGTCGAAGATCCCGGGGTTGTCGCGTGCGGGCTCGAGATGCGGGGGCGCAACTACCGGATCGATCAGGCGTAGCTCCGCTCAATACGCTCCGACCGGCGAGCGGCCGGCGAACCCACGGTGAATTCGCAACCGCCCGCCTACCGGATCCGGGCCAAAAGGGATAACGTCGCCCGGGCATGGGGGATGACGTAGGGCGCCGGAAGTTCCTGCTCGGGCTCGGTGCCGCGTCGGGCATCGCGCTGGCGGGCTGTCGACCGTGGCGGAGCCACCACGGGCGCCCCGGACCGCGGGTGCGTGGCCCGGGTGACCGTCCGAACCCGTGGCGCGCCGAGGGAACGGATCTGCTTCCGCAGGTCGAGCACATCGTCATCTACATGCAGGAGAACCACTCCTACGACTCGTACTTCGGCACCTTCCGCCGCGGCGACGGCTACTGCATCCGCGACGGGGTCCCGACGAACAGCAACGTGGACGTGGAGGGCCGGACCGTTCGGGTCCAGCACGCCACGGAGACCTGCCAGAACGGGCCCGGAGTGTCGCAGAGCTGGGTGTCGACGCACCGCCAGATCGACGGCGGGCGGATGGACGGGTTCCTCGCGGACGACAACGTCAACGCGATGAAGTACTGGGACGGTGGAGACCTCCCGTTCTACTGGTCGCTCGCGAGCACCTTCCCGCTGTGCGACCGCTGGTTCGCCTCGGCCCCCGCGCAGACGTACCCGAACCGAATGTACCTGCAGGCGGCAACCTCGCAGGACCTGGTCTCGACCGACACCGCCAAGGCCTTCTCGATGCCGCATCCGGCGGGCGGCACGATCTGGGACAAGCTCAACGCGCACGGCATCTCGTGGCTCGACTACGCGTGGGACCTTCCCGACATCGCGCTCTTCCCGAAGACGTTGAGCGCCAACACCGACAAGCTCCGGACGTTCCGGCAGTTCCTCGGTGATTGCGAGAGCGGCGCGTTGCCGTCCGTCTCGATCGTCAGCCCCGGTGCCACCGCGTACAGCGAGGAGAACCCGGCCGACATCCAGCTCGGTGAGGCATACAGCGCGTCCGTGATCAACGCGTTGATGCACAGCCCGGCCTGGCCGAAGACCGTGCTCCTCTTCATGTACGACGAGCACGGCGGCTACTACGACCACGTCGCCCCGCCTGCCGCGATTCCGCCGGACGACATCGCACCGGCGGTGGTCGCGACGCCGGACGCGCCGGCCGCGTGGAACCAGTACGGGCTCCGGGTGCCGGCGTTCGTGATCTCCCCGTTCGCGAAGCGCAACTACGTCTCGCACGTGGTGCACGACCACACGTCCGTCCTGCGCTTCATCGAGACAAAGTTCAACCTCGGTGCGCTCACCCGTCGCGACGCGAACGCCGACAACCTCCTCGACTGCCTCGACTTCCGCAACCGGCCCGCGTTCCTCGAGCCGCCGGCTCTCGCCGCCCCGGGCCTGCCGGCTACGGGGAGCAGCTGCCAGCCGAACACCCCGCCACCGCCCACCACGGCGGCGGCGAACCCGGTGCAGACGACGGCGAAGCACGCACCGCTGACCGATTCGCAGGACGAACGGCTGAAGGCGCTCGCGCACCTCCGTCGCGAAGGTCTCGTCACCGCCTAGTTGCCGCCTGCTTCGTGAGGCCCTGTCGCGACACGGGTCGTAAAGTCCCCCGTCTTGACGTACTGCCTCGCCTTTCGGCTTCGTGACGGCTTGATCTTTCTGGCCGACACGCGCACGAACGCCGGCGTCGACAACGTGGGCACGTACCGCAAGCAGCACGTCCTGCGCCCCGCCGACGACCGGGTGTTCGTCGTCGAGTCAGCCGGCAGCCTCGCCACGACGCAGGAGGTGCTCGACCGCGTCGACCGCGACCTGCGCTCCAACAGCGCCGAGAGCCTCGCCGGCGTCGAGCATCTCTTCGAGGCTGCGCTCTACCTCGGGCGGCTCAGCCGCGAGGTCGCCGCCGAGCACCGTGACGCCCTGAGCACGGTCGGCGTCGACGGCACGGCCACGTTCATCCTGGGCGGGCAGATCGCGGGTGAGCCGGCCGACATCCTCCTCGTCTACCCGGAGGGGAACTACATCCGCGCGTCGGACGAGATGCCGTTCCTGCAGATCGGCGAGAGCAAGTACGGGAAGTTCCTGCTCGAGCTGGCGGTGCGGGCCCACGTGGATCTCGAGACGGCGGGGAAGATCGCGCTCAGCTCGATGATGAGCACAGCGCGGGCCAACATCTCCGTGGGTCCCCCGTACGACGCGGCCATCTACCGGAACGACTCCCTCTACGTCGACGAGCTCCGCATCGACGAGAGCTCGCCGTTCCTGGCGCAGCTCGACGCGGTGTGGACCGAGCACATGCTCGCGGCGATCGCGCACCTGCCGGCGATCCCCACGGGCCTCATCACGGAAGGCTGAGCCGGGCCGTTAGGGCAACTGGTTCCTCGTCCTCTTCGTCTCGCGGCCTGTCGTGATCTGGCGGCGGCGAGCTGGTACCTGGTCGAGCACCCGATCCTGCCCCTCGCCCATGGGCGGACCCTCGGGCGCCTACCCAGGCCGGCCGCCGGTCCGGGATGACCATCGCCGTTGCGTGCTTCGCCGCGCCACAGCAGTGAGCGCCCGTGCGGGCCGCGCGAGGCTGGCGGGATGTCCTGGTCAGCCGTGTGGGACGCGCCGCGCCCCTTCCTCGATCCGGTGTCGACTCCGGCCGGTGCCCGGCTGACGATCGACGCGCCGGCGGACCATCCGTGGCATCACGCGCTCTGGTTCGCGATCAAGCTCGTGAACGGCGAGAACTTCTGGGAGGAGTACGGCGAGTTCGGCACGCTGCAGACCCGGGAGGTCCACGAGCTACCCGGTGGCGCACTGGAGGCACGCATCGACTGGGTGCGGCCGGACGGCCGATCCGTCGCACTGACCGAGACCCGCCGCCTCACTCCGGTCGCGCTCGACGACGGTGCGTACGCGCTGGACTGGGTCGAAGAGCTGGTGCCGGTCGCCGACACCGTGTTCGACCGCACGCCGTTCACGACCTGGGGTGGCTACGGCGGTCTCACCCTGCGCGGCGCACCCGACTGGCACGACACCGAGCTGATCCTCCCCGACGGCAGCCGGCACGACCGGTTGCTCGGCGAGCGGGCCGAGTGGTGCGCGTTGCATGGCACCGCGCCGTTGCCGGACGGAGGCGAAGGTGAATGTGGCGTCGTGATGGTGGACCATCGGGACAACCCGAGCTTCCCGACGCCGTGGTACGCGAGCAATCGCGCGGATACCTACGGGGACGGCTGGGCGAACTTCTTCAACGCCGCATTCCTCTGGGACGGGCCACTCGAGGTCGCGGGGCGCTCGACGCTCCGTCTCCGCCACCTCGTGATCGTGCACGACGGCGTCTGGACACCCGACCGCATCGCGGATTCGGTCGCGGCCTGGCGATCTTCGTGACGACCGCGGCGCTGGCGGACGGTCTGCGCGGGCTCGCGGTCGAGACGCTCGAGGCGCTCGAGCGGCACCACCTGCCCGAGTGGCGGATCCCACGGGTGTTCGCCGGCCACGCGGTCGGCGCCGACGTCCGGGCGGACCTCTGCTTCACACTCGCTCACCTCGCCGACGCCGGGGTGACCGTCGTCGCGGGCGAGCACCCGGACGCGATCACCGCGCGCCTGCTGCGCGACGTCGACGGGCGGTCGACGCACACCTTCTTCTCGTACCGCATCGCCGAGACGCTCGCCCGACACGGAAGGTTCGACGGCAACCCGCTGCTGGCCGGCACCACCGATGCCCAGCGGGAGCAGGTGATCCTCGCCACCGACAGCTCGGACTGGCTCGAGCTCCTCGACACCGACCTCCTCCCCCGCAACTACGCCGCGGTGCTCGCCCGCTGCGCACTCGGCCGCGAGCGGTTGGGACTTCCGGACGATCCCGGCGTGCTCTCCTCACTGGTGGCGCGCGCGGCAGCGGTGCTGAGCGAGAACCCGCGCCGGTACCTCGACGACTCGAATCACCGCGCCGGCCGCTACGACATCTACACCGCGGACGTATGGCTCTTCTGCGAGCCGCTCGCGGAGCTACTCGGGCCGGTGTGGGAGGAAGGCATGCGGGCCGCGCTCGAGCTGGTGCTCGCGGTCGGGTCGCGGGACGGCACCGCGGTGCCATGGGGCCGCTCGACGGGCGCGCTGGGCGCCGCACTGACGGTCGAGCTCGCCGCGTTCGCGCTCGCCGAGGGGTACGCGGAGGACGTCGAGCCGGTGTGGTTGCGGCGGGCGATGGACGCGACCCGGACGCTCACTCGCGCCTTCGACACGGACGGCGTCTCGAACGCTCACCGCCACCGAGACCAGGACCAGTACCGCGGCCCCGCGCGCAGGCTGCAGCTGACGCTCGACCTGCTCGGCAAGATCGCGTGGGCGGCTGCAGCACTTCGACCCGTGCCTCCCGGCGTCGTCGCGGCGGCACCGGTCGAGGCCTACCCGTACGACGACCGTTGGATCGGCTTCGAGGAGCACCGTGCCGCGGGAGTGTGGGCGCACCGCAGCGCGGGAGCGGACTTCGTGCTCCCGTTCGTGGGCGCGAGCCGGAGCCACTACCTGCCCGCGCCGTACCAGCCGGGAACGTGGGAGGTGCCGGTCGACCAGGACCTGCCGTGCTGGACCCCGCTCGTGATCGCGGCGCTGGGCCGGTACACGGCGGCCGGCGTCCCCGCGGCGATGCGGCATGAGGACGGCGTGCTCTCCGCCCATTGGGAGACGCTGCCACCGTCGGGCGTGAGCCTCGACTCCACGAAGGAAGGCACGCCGCTCGCGGCGACGCGCACCGTGCGGCTGACGGTCGAACGCCGAAGCCTGGTGCTCGACGACGAGCTCACCTTCGACCGGACGCCCGACGCGGTGAGCTTCACGATCCCCGAGGTCGCGGGCCGGCCGCTGCACGTGGACTGGAGCTGCTCGACACCACACGCCACCACCCGCATCACGGTCGACGGGCTGGCCGAGTGGCGCAGCGCATGGTCCGAGATCACCGCGGTGCACCAGCTCGACTGCACCCCGGCGAAACACTTGGTGTACGGCGCGCAGGTCACCCCGCTGCTCCGCGCCGGCTCGACGGCGTTCGGGCACCACTACGACGCGGCGCTGTACGCGCCGATGGCGGAGCGCGTCGTCGAGCGGCCCGCACCGGTCGGTTGGCAGGCACCACCGGACGCGGGCTTCGACGAGATCGACCTCCTGCACCTGCACTGGCCCGAGTGGGTCGCCTTCGACGATCTCGCCGCGCACGAGACGATCCTGGCCGCCCTCCGGGACCACGGCCGGCCGATCGTGTGGACCGCGCACAACCTGACGCCACACGAGAAGCGGCCCGAGGTGTACGACCCGATCTACGCGGCCTGGGCCCGGGAGGCGGCGGCGGTCATCCACCACAGCGAGTACGGCAAGGACCGGATGCTGGCTCGCTACCGGTTCCGCGAGACCTGCCGCCACGAGGTCATCCCGCACGGTCACTTCGGCGGGATGTGGACTGCGGCGGGTCTACCCGATCGGGCGACCGCAGAAGCGCGGCTCGGGCTCGCACCCAGCACGATCCGCATCGGCGTGCTCGGTGCGCCGCGGGCCGACAAGCTCGTGCAGGCGGTGATGGACGGGGTGGCCGGCTGCGGGCGGGACGACGTGCAGCTGGTCTGCTGGTCGCTCGGCCCCGGCGACACGGTGCCCGACGACCCCCGGATCGCGATCGCGGAGCGGTACCGAGGGTGCGACGCCGCGACCTACGCGACCCGGCTCGGCGCGCTCGACGCGCTCGCGCTCGTGTTCGATCCCGACGGCGACATGCTGGCGACGGGAACCGCGGCCGACGCCCTCGGAGTCGGGCTACCCACCCTCGCCTCGGAGTGGGGCTACCTCACCGAGACGCTCGGCCCGGGCGCGATCCCGTGCGGTCACACCGCGGACTCGATCGCCGCGGCCCTCGACGCGCTGACCCGTGAGCAGCTCGCGGTCGCCGCCGCGGCCACCCGCGGCCGGCGTGCCGCGTTCGACTGGGAGCCGATCGCCGCCCGCACCGCCGACCTCTTCGACCGCGTCGTCCTCGACGAGCCGTAACGGGACCCTCTACCCGCCACCCCCAGCGATTTTGGCGTCGTTTGTGCACCTCTACGGTGCATAAACGACGCCAAAATCAGGGGTGGAGGGGGAGGAGGTGGTCGAGGCGGGCCGCGATGTCGGCGAGCAACGGACGATCCGAGTCCGGGCGCGTGGGCGAAGAGGGGTGCGTGCCGTCGTTGTCGATCCAGCCCCGGAGCGCCAGGAACATCGCGGCGTCATGGCGGTACCCCGGCACCGGGTCCCGGAACGCCAGCTGGCCGAGGTACTGGAGCACGTCGTTGAGCGCCCAGAACCGGCGCTCGTCACCGCCCGCCCACGCCCGGTCGCGAGCCGCGAACGCATCAGGGGCGAACGTCGACAGGCCGAGCAGGTAGTCCGATCCGTAGACGACCATGTCGATGGCGAGATCGTTGCCGGTCAGCAGGAGAAAGTCCGGGCGTCGTGCGTCCCGGATCGCGAGCCGCTCCCATTCCTGGGCCCGGTCGAGCGACGAGTGCTTCAGGCCGATCACGCCGGGGATCTCCATCACATGCCGGAACACGTCGAGCGAGAAGATCCGCCCGGCGGGGTGGAACATCGGGCCGAGCTCGAAGCCGAGGATCCGGCCCGCCCGCGCCGTCAACCGTTCGTGGCCCGCGACGAGTGCCTCGTCGTCCAACCCGGCGAGGCCGTACGAAGGAAAGACGATCGGGAGCCCGCCGGCCGCGGCGATCGCCGCGCACTCCCGCGCGTACCCGTCCGCATCGAAGGGTGATCCCGGTCGGTCCGGTACCTGGGCACCGGCCACCCACTCGCCCGCGGCTGCTGCCGCGACCACGCGCAACGCCTGGCTCCGGTCGGGTGCTTCGAGCACCGGGCCGAAGCCCGTGTCCATGTTCACCGCCGGGATCAGACCGGCGTCGACTGTGCGCTGCGCGTGTCGCTCGAAGCCGGGCCAGTCGATCTCGCCCGTCGCCGTGAACGGCAGCAGCACCGCCGACATGCCGGTGATGGTGCGGCCTCTCCGGATCTCGGGCGCGAGCCCGGTCATCCCTGCTCACCCACCAGGTCGAGCAGGGTCCGAGCGTCGCGCCGCAGGCTGTCCGGATCGTCGCCGGCAACGAACTCGAGGAACGCGGTGCGCGGAGACGGCCGCAGCGGCGCCGCGCCCGCCCGCAGCGCGCCGAACACCGCGCGCCAACGATCCTCGCCTTCCGCGAGGGGGCGGCGGTCCCCGGAGCTCGCCCACTCGTAGACGTGGAGGTGAGAGAGCCGGGGCGCAAGCTCCAGCACCTCACTCGCATCGTCGGCGACCGGCCGGTCGGGGAGCCAGTAGGGCGGCTGCCAGTAGGACGAGAGGATCGGTGCGCCCACCGCGTCGAGCAGGCCGCGCGTCGAAGACGCCGTGGCCGTCAGCGTGCCACCGTGGAACTCGAGGCCGACGGTGAGCTCGCGATCGGCAGCTGCCTCGCAGATCATCCTCAGTGCGTCCACTACTTCGCTCGTGCGCGGTGAGCCGGGCTCGACTCCGAACGGAGTCCACACCCGCACGTGCGGTGCTCCGAGATCGAGGGCCGTGTCGAGTGCGCGCGCCACGGACTCCTTCGAAGCGTCGCCGTCGGCGAGCAGGTAGGAGCCGTACGACGCGCATTCGAGCCCGGCGGCCACGGTCGCGAGGCAGGCGCGCCTCGCCGCCCCACGGTCGCCCGGGGGTACGTGCACGTCACCGCCCCATTCGACGGCGCGCAGGCCGGCCGCCGCGGCCAGCCGGGCGACCTCCTCCACTCCCAGGTGGCGCAAGGTCACCGAGCACAGGCCGGGCACGATCCCGGTCACGCGATGCGGTCCAGATCGGCGCGCTGCACGGGGTGCAAGGGCGATTCGCCGCGGGCGTAGCGCTCCACCTCGACCACGGCGAGCTCGGCCAGGCGATGAAGCTCGTTCCCCATGGCCCCGGCGACGTGCGGGGTGACGAACACGTTGGGCAGGCCGAGCAACGGGTGGCCCGCCGGCAACGGGTCGGGGTCCGTCACGTCCAGAATGCCGGCGATGCGCCCGGAGACCAGCTCGGCCTCGAGGGCGGCCGAGTCCACCAGCGCGGGCCGCGCGGTGTTGAGGAAGGTCGCGCCGTCGCGCAGCAGCGCGAGTTGGGCCGCACCGACCATGCCGCGGGTGGCCTCGACGTCCGGCGCGTGAAGTGAGAGGACGTCCGCCCACACACACAACGCGTCGAGGTCCTCCGCCTTCACCACGCCCAGGCGCTTCGCCTCCGCCGCGCTCAGGAACGGGTCGTACACCGCCACCTCGAGGTCGTAGGGCTCGAGGAGCTCCATCACGCGTCGCCCGACGAGTGACGCGCCGACGAGGCCGACGCGACGCTGGTAGTTGCCGACGGCGCTCGGGTCGAGTGGGACCACCGTCGCCGGGTCGCGCAACCACTCCCGGAAGAGCAGCACGCCCTTGTTGGCGAGCAGGACCATCGCGGCCGTGTACTCGGCGACCGGCACCGCGTTCGCAGCCGCCGCCGAGGTGACGAGGACATCGCGCGCCCAGACCGCGTCGGTCACCTGCCACTTCACCGTGCCCGCGGCGTAGGCGAAGAGCCGCAGCCGTGGGGCCACCGCGAGCACCTCGGCGGTCAACGTCGGACAACCCCAGTGGCCGACCAGCACCTCCGCATCACCGAGCACCGTCGCCGCCCGATCCTCGTCGAACGACGCGAGCGGTACCGGGTCGACGATCTCCCCTACCTCCCCGAGGCGCGCGAGCTGCTCGGTTGTGAAGGCATGACGCAGGAACCCGTCGAGCATCGCGAACGCGATCTTCGGGCGGGGCACGTCATCCACTCCCAGCCGCGCGCTTCGCCGCCGTGAGCTCGAGGCGCTCCGGCCGGGACTTGTAGTACGGATCGAGTGGGTAGCAACCCGAGATCAGGCCGTTGCGCGGTGCCGTCGTGCAATCCGAGAACGTGCGACACAGCCGGGCGCGCTCCGGGGTGTGGCCCGCGAGCACCTCCGCGGGCAGCTCGGGATACGAGAGGACGCCGCGCCCGTAGCCGATGAGATGTGCACCGCCCTGCGCGACGACGGCGGCGGCAACTACCGGCATCCACTCCTGCAGATAGGACAACCCGCTCGCGACGACCGTGAGTCCGGGATGAGCGCGCGTGATCTCCGCGGTGACGTCCAACAAGCGAGCTACCTCGAGCAACGGATCGCGCGGTGGCAGGTACCCGTCCGACGGCGGAAAGTACGCCGGCCGCTGGACGTGCGGTGAGTAGTACGGGCTCCCGGCCGTCACGGACACGAGGCGCACGTCGAGCTCGGTGAGCAGTGCGCACAGCGCGTGGACCTCGGCCAGATCCACCCCGAGTCCCGTGCCGTCGCCACCGAACGCGTAGGGGTACGGCTCACCTGTCGCGGGGACGCCGCGGCCGCCGGCGCCGGCGACATGCGGGACGACGTCGAAAGCGGAGAGCCGCACCCCGATCTGGAGGCCGGGCGCGTCGCGCCGGATCGCGGCAACGGCAACCGCTAGGAACCGGGTCCGGCCCGCGAGGTCGCCGCCGTACCGTCCCGGCCGCTCGCGTGCGCTCAAGAGCTCGTGGAGCAGGTACCCGTGGCAGTGCTTGACGTCCACGAAGTCGAAACCCGCCTCACGCGCGACCCGCGCCGCCGCCGCGTACGCGCCGATCAGGTCGTCGAGCCAGCCGTCGGTGACGACCTGCGCATCGGTCGCGTTGACCGCGGCATCGAGCAACGGATGTCGGTACGCGAGCTGGGGCGCGGGCGATCCGGTCGGGCGCGACCAACGACCGGAGTGGGTCAGCTGGAGCCCGACGAGCGGCGCCGGTCCGTCGCCCGTCGCCTCGGCATGGCCGGCGACGAGCTCGGCCCGCAACGCGGTGAGATCACCGATGGACTCCGGGCCGATGCTCAGCTGGCGCGGGTTGGCCCGGCCCTCGGACCGGACCGCCACCGCTTCGCCGCCCCAGACCAACGCCGCGCCGCTGTGGCCGAACCGGCGCCAACGGCGACGCACGAGGTCGGTCGGCCGGCCGTCGCGCGTTCCGTCCCAGCCCTCCATGGGGAGCACCGCCCAGCGGTTGGCCAGGGTGCGACCGGCCAGCTCGATGGAGCGGCCGAGCACTGCGGCCGGATCGGAATGGAGAGGCAGCACCGCGCCGATCGCGGCCAGGTGCGCGGCGAACGCCTCCTGGTCGCGGAGCTTCCGCACCTGCACGATCTCTCTCGCCACCGGCGCATGATCGCACGGAGGACCTCACCTCTGGCTCGTGCGGCTCCCGGCGTGGCAGGGTGGACGAATGGGGGGAAAGCGGAAGGGGGCGCTGGTCGCGCTGGCGGTCGTCGTCGTCATGGTGGCCACCGCGTGCCACCCGATCTGGACCCCGAGGCATGCCGGCCCCGGAGACCCGGCGCCTTCGGTTCGCGACGGGTTCGTGGCGTCGTCCTGGATGCGGGCGCGCCAGGACGACTACCTCCGGTTCGCGACCGCGCAGCTCTCGCCCGGGTCCATCACCAATGTGATCAACCACGCCGAGCGCGCCCGGCGCGATCACCGCTTCCGTTTCGACGCGGCCGCGGTGACCCCCGCGACGTTCGCCGCGTCGTTCGACCGGATCGACCACTTCGTCGACACGGCCGACTTCGACCTGCTCTACCTGATGAACCTGTGGTTCGGGAACCGTGACCAGCTGACTCCGGAGCTGCGCCAGGCGATCGAGCAGCGGATGGTGGCGTTCAAGTACTGGTACACGGACCCGCAGCCGGCCGGGTACGTCGACAACCGGTACTACTGGACCGAGAACCACTCGATGCTCTACCACGTCGAGGAGTACCTGGCCGGCCAGGCCTTCCCGGCGACCGTGTTCGGAGACGACGGCAAGCTCGGCACCGATCATCGGGCCCGGGCCGCGTCGTTCGTCGACACCTGGCTGAACGAGAAGGCCCGCTTCGGGTTCACCGAGTGGCACTCGGACGTCTACTACCAGAAGACCGCAGACGCGCTCCTCACGTTCATCGAGTTCGCCGACGACCCGCCGCGCGTCGAGCGCGCGTCGATGGTGCTCGACCTGCTGCTCTTCGACCTCGCGCTGCATCTCCAACAGGGCAACAACGGTGCGACCCACGGTCGTTCGTACATGAAGGACAAGAGCGTGGCCGAGGACCAGGACGTCTTCGGGATGGCCAAGCTCCTCTTCGACGACACCTCACTCCCCTACCAGTCGGGTGGCGACGCGGGCGCAACCTTGTTCGCCCGGGCGCACCGCTACCGGCTCCCGTCCGTCCTCCTCCGGGTCGCGCACAGCAATGCGACCACGGTCGACATGGAGCGAATGGGAGTGCCGATCGATCCGCACGCGCCGGTCACACCGGATCCCCCCGCGCCGTACGGGTACACCTTCGACGACCCGGCCAACATCCCGTTCTGGTGGGAGCGCGGCGCGTTGACCGCGTGGCAGGTGGTGCCGACGACGATCGCCGAGCTGGACCGCTACAACCTGTGGGAGTCGGACTTCTTCAAGCCGTTCAAGCCACTCGCGGACATCGCCGGCGGCGACCCGGCGGTGGCCCGCACCCTCGCACAGGCGCTCGCGTCACAGATCTCGTTCGGACTGCTGAGCGAGGTGAACACGATCACCTACCGGAGCCCGAGCGTGATGCTGTCGACCGCTCAGTCGTGGCGCCCGGGTGACTTCAGCGAGCAGGCGCACATCTCGCAAGCGACTCTGGACGAGCACGCGATCGTCTTTACGACCCAACCGAAGAACGAGCCGCAGACGGGGACGGAGTGGCCCGACAGCGACGGCTACTGGACCGGGACGGGTTCGCTCCCGCGCGCGGCCCAGCACGGTGCCGTGTCGATGAGCCTCTACGCGCCGAACTTCGCGCCGAGTGGTCCACCGCTCGACGCGTTCAGCTATCTCCCGTACACCCACGCGTACTTCCCCCAGGAGCGATTCGACGAGGTGGTCCAGGCCGGCGGCTGGACGTTCGGTCGGCGCGGCGAGGGGTACGTCGCGCTGTGGTCGTGGCGGCCGACGCACTGGCGCACCTATGACGACCCGGGCATCTTCACCCACGGGCTCACCCGCTCGTTCGACCTGGTGGCCGACGGCGGGTCGGACGACACGTGGATCACGCAGGTCGGCGACCGTGCCACGTTCGGCTCGTTCACCGACTTCCGCAACGCAGTGCTGGGCCGCCCGGTGCAGGTCGCGCCCCGACCCGCGACGGCCGCCGGGCTGCCCGGGGGCTTCGACGTCGCGTGGGACTCGCCGACCGAGGGCCCGTTGACGTTCGGCACGACCGCGCCGCTCACGGTGAAGGGCGCGGTCACACCGATCGACAGCTACCCGCGCTACGACAACCCGTGGAGCCACACGCCGTTCGACTCACCCGTGGTGAAGATCGCCGACGGCGACAGTGCGGTCGTGCTCGACTTCGCCACCGGGCACCGGATCGTCAAGGCCCGGCACCAGGACGGCGACCGCCGTGACCACCACTCCGGCGACTCCCATGACCGCCCGAGGCGATGAACGACCAGGCGCTCGCGGGTCGGGTGATCATCGTGACGGGCGCATCGCGGGGCATCGGGAAGGGACTGGCCATCGGGTTCGCCGCGCAGGGAGCGACCGTGGTGTGCGCAGCCCGCTCGGCCCGCGGCACGGCCACCGGGCTCCCGGGCACGATCGACGAGACGGTCGACACGATCGCCGACGCGGGCGGTCAGGCCATCGCGGTGCGCTGCGACATCGGGGTCGAGCGTGATCTCCACGAGCTCGTTGACCGGACGATCACCGAGTACGGCCGCGTCGACTCGCTCATGAACAACGCGATGGCACCGACGCGGGCGTCCTTCGACGCGTCCACCGTCGACCTGTGGGACGAGTCCATGCGGGTCAACGTTCGGAGCCTGTTCCTGCTGGCCAAGCTGGTCGAGCCGCACATGACGGCGCAGGGCGGCGGGAGCATCGTCAACATGTCGTCGCACGGAGCGGACCATGCGGTCACGCAGTTCATGCCACCGGGCTACGTGACCTATTCGGTGGCGAAGGCGGCGATGGAGCGCTTCTCTACCGCGCTGGCACCCGAGCTCGTCGAACGTGGCATCACGGTCAACGCGTTACGCCCCGGCGCCGTGAAGACGGAGCTCACCACGCTCGAGTTCGGCGAAGACCACGACTGGTCCGGTTGGGCCGGGCCGGAAGCCGTCGTGCCCGCGGCGACGTTCCTCGCGCAACAGATCGCGACGGACTTCACCGGTCGGATCGTCGACGCGCCGGGTTACGGGATCAGCTGGCCCTAACCGCTCGATGCCTGCAATCACTCGGGCGGCGGGTCTCTCAGCGGACATTCAGATTGCCGCGGCAATCTGAGCGCCCGAACGGGAGGAACGAACGATGAACGACGAGCCCCAGAACGAACCCACCGATCCGGCTGGTGTACCCACCGACCCGGTTGGTGTCCCGAGTGACGCAGCCGCGGCAGCTGGTGAAGGTCCCCCACCCTGGCAGCAGAGCGCCGAGCCCACCGTCCCGGTCGAGCCCGTGGCCAACCCGCTCGCATCGACCGCGCCGACTCCGCCGAGCAAGCCGCCGCGATCCGGCGTCCTGCTGCCGGTCTGGGCACTCGTGACGGTCGCCGCGTTGCTCGTGTTCGGTCTCGGCCTCCTCGGTGGCTGGGCGATCGCATCGCGCCACGACGATCACCGGGAGGCCGTCTCGTCCGGGGACATGCGCCAGCTGGCCCCGTTCGGCGGCCAGGCCGGCCCGGGCAACGGTCGCGACGCGGACCGTTGGGACAACGGGAACGGGAACGGGAACGGGAACGGGAACGGGAACGGGAACGGGAACGGGAACGGCAACGGCAACAACGGGAACGGAGGTGGCTCCACCTCCGGTACGACCGCATACCTCGGCGTCGTGCCACAGGACTCCGCCAACCCCGCGGGCGCCGCGGTCGTGCAGGTCGCACCGTCGAGCCCCGCGTCACGCGCCGGTCTTGCTAGTGGTGACGTGATCACCGCGGTCGACAAGAACGCCGTGAGCAGCGCGGCGCAGCTGACCCAACGGGTTCACGCGCTCAAGATCGGCGACAAGGTGACCGTGACCTACACGCGCGGCGGCACCAGCAAGACCGTCGACGTCACGCTCGCCCGCCGGCCTCAGCTCGGACAGATTCCCGTTCCGAACACGACTCCCCAATCCGAGTTCTAGACCGGGCGTCGCGCCCAGGCTGACTACGATCGTGCGGCCGGCACCCGTGGTGCCGGCCGGACGATCGGAGGCGGCGCGGTGGAGCCCGAAGTTCGCGAGGCGGTCGACTACCTCGCGGTGCGCCGCCTGCAGGACGCGTACGCCGACGTCGTGACCCGGCGGGCGTGGGCGGAGCTCCACGAGATGTTCCGGCCGGACGCCGAGCTCGTCCTCGATACCCGTCAGGGTGAGCCGCGCTCCTTTGTCGGGCCGGCGGCGATCGGCGAGTTCATCGACGCGTCGATCGCCCGCTTCGAGTACTTCCAGTTCGTGGTGCTCGGGACCCGGGTCGTGGTGGGGTCCGACGATCCGGATCGCGCCACCGCGAGGTTGTACATGTGCGAGCTCCGCCAGACCGCGGTCGACGGTCGGCAGTCCGTCGCGTACGGCGTGTATCACGACCAGTACGTCCGGTTCGAGAGCCGGTGGTGGTTCGCGCACCGCCAGTACCACTCTCTCGCGCGGACAGCCCCCGACCTCGCCGTCTTCCCCTTCCCCGACGTGACGCCCGGCCCCACGTAGCGCGTCCGTCAGCCCGCCACTCGCATGGTGGGGAGCGCGAACCGGGTAGGCCACGGCGGTACATTCGCTCGCGGGCCACCCCGGAGACCGCCAATGGTCATCACGATGCCGCAGCTCGGCGAGACCGTCACCGAAGGCACGATCGTCCAGTGGCACAAGGCGATCGGCGACGAGGTGGCCGAGGACGACGTCCTGTTCGACGTCTCCACCGACAAGGTGGACAGCGAGGTGCCGTCACCCACGGCCGGGATCCTGCGCGAGATCCTGGTGCAGGAAGGCGAGACGGTGCCGGTCGGGACGGCGCTCGCGGTCGTCATGCCCGCCGGTGCCGAGGCCGAGCCCGTCGCGTCGACTGCGGGTATTGACGCCGGGCCCGCACCGGCGACGACCGGGACGGCGCCCTCGCCACCCGCGACCTCGACCCGCACGGTGCTCGAGTCCACCGCGCGTCACGTCGGTCCCGGGGCCCACGTGACCCGCGACGACGTGACCGGCCGCCTCGCGGCGCGGGCTCGACCGCTGGCCCGCCCCGCGCCGCTCGGGGCCGCAGCGCCGGAACGCCGCGCGCAGCAGCCGAGCGCGGAGGCCCGAGCGGGCGAGCACGATGACGTCGAGCCCTTCAGTCCGATCCGCCGGCGCACCGCCGAGCACATGCTCCGCTCGCTAACCACCGCCGCCCACACGCTGGTCGTCATGGAGGTGGACTACTCGGCCGTCGAACGCGCCCGCCTCGCGGCACGGGACGGATTCAGCGTGGAGCACGGTTTCGGGCTGACGTATCTCCCGTTCGTCGCGCGTGCCGTCGTCGATGCGATCGGCCAGTTCCCGCGGGTCAACGCGAGCGTGGGCAACGACGAGCTGGTCGTGCACCGCGAGCTCAACCTCGGAATTGCGGTGGACCTGGAGTTCGAAGGCCTGGTCGTTCCGGTCATCCGCGACGCAGACCTGCTCCGGCTCGGCGCGCTGGCTCTCGCGATGCACGAGCACGCGACTGCCGCCCGAGCGCGGCGGCTGAGCCCCGACGACGTCGCCGGCGGCACGTTCACCCTCACGAACGCCGGCGGGTACGGGACGCTGCTCACGGCGCCGATCATCAGCCAGCCGCAGGTGGCGATCATCTCGACCGACGGCATCGCGATGCGGCCGGTGGCCGTGCCGATGACGGGCGCGGACACGGGCGCGGAATACGGCATCGCCGTGCACCCGATCGGCAACCTCGCACTGTCGTTCGACCATCGCGCGTTCGACGGCGCCTACGCGTCCGCGTTCCTCCAGCGCGTCGTTCACCTCCTGGGCACGCTCGACTGGGAGCAGGAGCTGCTGTGACCACGTCGGAGCGAACCGGTTCGGTACCGGCGACGGTGACGCGCGACGAGGCCGTCGCGGACTTTCGCCTCGCGTGCATCTCGCGGGCGCTCGACGACCGTGAGATCACGTTGCAGAAGCAGACCCGGGTCTTCTTCCAGATCTCCGGGGCCGGTCACGAAGCGCTGCTGCTCGGTCTCGCGCGGGAGCTACGGGCGGGCTACGACTGGTTCTTCCCCTACTACCGGGACCAGGCGTTGATGCTCGGACTCGGCATCAGTGCGGAGACGATCCTGCTCCAGGCGGTCGGGAGCGCCGACGATCCCGCGTCGGGCGGCCGGCAGATGCCCGCGCACTGGGGATACGCGGCCGAGAACGTGATGACGCAGTCGAGCCCGACCGGAAGCCAGTGCCTCCCTGCGGTCGGTTGCGCGGAAGCCGCCCGCTACATCTCGCGGCGTCCCGATCTTCCCGGGTGCGCCGCCCACGGTGACGAGCTGACGTACGTGTCGATCGGCGAGGGTGCAACGTCAGAAGGCGAATTCTGGGAGAGCCTGAACACGGCGTGCACGCTCCACCTCCCGGTGCTCTACGTGATCGCGGACAACGGCTATGCCATCTCGGTGCCGTCGATCGACCAGGCTCCGGCACCCATCAACGAGCTGGTGAGCGGATTTCGCGGGCTCGATGTGCACGTGGTGGACGGCTGCGACTACTTCGCAGTGCGCGAGCTCGCGGCCCACGCCGTTCCCCGGGTGCGCGCCGGCGTCGGACCCGCGCTGATCCACGCCCGGGTGACCCGGCCGTACTCGCATTCCGCGGCCGACACCCAGAGCAAGTACCGCTCGAGTGAGGAGCTGGCCGACGAAGCCGCCCACGATCCCCTGCTCACGATGGCGCGCGAGCTCGTCGGCGCCGGCTTCCTCACCGCGGAGGAAGCGGACACCTGCTGGAGCGATGCGGTCGCGACCGTGGCCGACGCCGCCCGGGCCGCGCTCGCCGCCGCGCGCCCCGATCCCATCTCGGTCGCCGACCACGTGACGGACCTCCCGGACATCGTCGAGGACGTCACGCTGCTGCGCGACGAGTCGGACGGGGATCCGCTCATGCTCGGCGAGAGCATCAACCGCACGTTGCACGAAGTGATGGCGGACGACGAGCGGGTGCGGGTCTTCGGCGAGGACGTCGCCGACGCGCGCGAAGCGCTGCTCGCCGACGTGGAAGGCAAAGGCGGGGTCTTCGGCACCACTCACGGCCTGCAGCGGGCCTTCGGTCTGGCCCGCTGCTACAACTCGCCGCTCGCCGAGTCGAACATCATCGGCCGGGCTGTCGGCCAGGCGCTGCGCGGTCTGCGGCCGGCGCCGGAGATCCAGTTCTTCGACTACATCTGGCCCGCGATGCAACAGCTCAAGAGCGAGGCCGCGACGATCCGGTGGCGGTCCAACGGCGCGTTCACCGTGCCGATGGTCGTGCGCGTGCCGATCGGCGGATATCTCCAGGGTGGCTCGATCTGGCATTCGCAGTCAGGTGAGTCGATCTTTGCGCACGTACCCGGGCTGCTCATCGCGTTCCCGTCCCGGGCGAGTGACGCGGTCGGTCTGCTCCGCACCGCATTCCGTTGCTCGGATCCCGTCCTGTTCCTCGAGCACAAGCACCTGCTGCGCCAGCCCTACGCGCGTGATCGCTTCCCGCCATCGGGCTACCTCGTGCCATTCGGCCGGGGCGCGATCCGGCGTCCTGGCCGCGACCTCACGATCGTCACCTGGGGAGCAACGGTCCAGAAGTCGATCGAAGCCGCGACGCGCGTGCACGACGAGCTCGATCGGGAGATCGAGATCTTGGACCTGCGCTCCCTCGTCCCGTGGGACCGGGACCTCGTCGCGGACTCCGTGCGGCGCACCGGCCGCCTGCTCGTCGTCCACGAAGACGTCCTCACGTGCGGCTTCGGCGCCGAGGTCGCGGCGTGGGCCGCGGACGAGCTCTTCACCGACCTGCGTGCCCCGATCCGCCGGGTCGCCGCCCTCGACACCCACGTTGCGTACGAGCCGACCCTCGAGGCTGCGATCCTGCCGCAGGTCGACGACATCACCGCGGCGGCCGCGAACCTCCTGACCCTCTGATCCGCCGCACAGCGGCGCCGCGGTCCCCGCCGTTACGCGAGACTGCGCGAACACAGAACGCGAGCCGCCGGAGGATGCAGGCATGGACGTACGTTCGATCGAGCAGGTTGCACCGGTCGTGGAGCACAACGGCACCGTGCCCGTCTGGTGGCTGGTCGGCGCCCGCGAGATGAAGGAGATCACGGACGGCGGCTACCTCGAGCTCGCAAACGAGTTCGAGGTGCCCGGCGGATCATCCGTCTACCCGCACTCGCACCCGACCCATGAGTTCTATTACGTCACCTCGGGCCGCGGCGTCATGACCGTCGGCGACGAGGAACGCGAGATCGCGCAGGGCGACCTCGTCTACATCCCGCCGGACACGGTCCACAGCCTGAGCCCCATCAGTGACACCGCGCCGATCCACTGCTTCTGCTTCGCAGTCGGTGTGAAGGGTGCGCCACCGATCGACTACACCACGCACGAGGACTGAGGAGCCTCAGCCGGTTGCGCCGAAGTCGACGTCGGCAGTCGCCACCGCGCCGCCGGATCGCCCCGGTGCTGCAGAGAAGCGCCAGTAGCTGTTGGTGTGGGCAATGACCTGCTCGGCGTTCAGGGGTAGCCCGTACTGGCTGGGATCGTCGGTCGTGTGCGCGTCCGCGACCAGCGTGGCGTCGTAGCCGCGAACGAGCGCACCGTGCAGCGTGCTCCGGATGCATTCGTCGGTCTGCGCGCCCGCCACGACGAGGTGTCCCACCTTCCGTTCGGCGAGGAGCGTCTCGAGGTCCGTCTCCTCGAACGAGTCGCCGAAACGCTTGTGGACCAGCGGTTCCGAGCTCTCCCGCTGCAGCTCGTCGACGTACTGCCAGCCTTCGGAACCCTTGAGCAGCCCTTCGCCTTCGTGCTGGACCCAGATCACGGGGGTAGCAGAGCTGCGAGCCCGTTGCAGCAGCGCGTTGATGTTGGCGATCACAGCTTCGCGGTCGTGAGCGTGGGCCACGACATCTCGCTGCACGTCGACGATCAGAAGGGCGGTGTTGGGGCGGTCAGGGAGCGAGGTCACGCCGTTGGCCTCCTGTGATGTCGGTCAGCACCGCCGATTCTACGGCCGGCGCGGGCGCGACCATGTGCCGCCTATGGCCATCGGTCGGGTGAGTGGTGTAGGCCATGGCTGCGACGGTCCTCGTCACCTCGCCGGCGCAACCGCGGCAACACCATTTCGTACCTGGGGAGTGAGTGAGACATGACGCGTCACGGCGACGACGACTTCCCGGGACTCGACCTCGGGGAATACGCCGAGGTCCTCGGTGGCCTGCACCACATCGCGATCTCGATCGCGCCGGACTGCTGGGAGCATCTCAGGGGAAAGCTGGAAGCGGCCGGCGTGGCAACGCAGCGGATGAGCGGGTCGTCGCTCTACTTCAACGGACCGGACGGCGAGCGGCTCGAGCTCATCTCGGACCCGTTGCTCGAGATGTACGGGACCACCGTCGCGTGACGATGATGCGGACGTGACGTCGACGGCACAGCACGACCAGCTCGAAGCGCACGCCCATCGCGCCGAGGTGCTCCGCGAGGCCGCGACCATGGTGCTGTACGTCTCGGTCGTCGAGATCGCCGAGTTGGCGACGCTGCCCGAGGGCCACTTCTCGCATGGACGCGTCAGCGGCCCGGTCGGCACGCAGCTCCTCGCGATCGTCTGGGGCACCGCGATCGGACTCGCAATCGCGCACTGGTTCGCGTTTCGCGTCGCTGCGCCCGGCTTCCGCGGCGATCGGCCCACGCGTCACGACACGAACATCGGGCTCGCCCAGCTGGCCGGCGCCGTGCTCGTGGCCGCCATCTCGAGCGTGCCCGTGCTCTTGTTCTCGGACGTCCGGGCGCAAGAGACGATCGGCGACGTCCCCGCCATCATCATCGGCGTGATCGGGTACCTCGTTGCCCGCGCGACCGGGAGGTCACGGTTGCCGTCCGTCTTCTACGGCATCACCGCGCTCGCGCTCGGCATCATCGTCGCGCTGGTGAAGAGCGCGCTCGCGGCGCACTGAACCGCATGCCGCCCGCTCGACCGGTCAGAGCGTCTCGTGGGCCCGATGGTCGTCCAGCCGATCGGCCGGCCATTGCCCCGAATAGATCTCGTCGTAGGTCCAGTCGGGTTGCTTCGCGGCTTGGCGCTCGTCGAGCACCGCGCGCCCCTCGACCAGGTCGTAGATCGCCGCGATCAGTGTCGGCGACGACGGCGCCCCGGACTTGTCCCGGTGCTGCTCGACCTCCTCGCCGAAGAGCTCGAGGATGCTGCCGACGACCGCCTGCTGCTGATAGGGCAGGTTGCAGCGCGCGCCTTCGGCAACCGTCGCCAGGCTGGCGTCGAGCACCTCGAGATCACTGGCCTCGGCCGTTGAAGCGCAGAGCTTGGTGAGCGCATCGGCGATCGCGAGCCCGTCCGACTTACAGGCCGCACACTGCCCGCACGACTCCACGCCCAGGAAGTGCGCGACCCCCGCCGCCACTGCCGTGAAGTCGGTCTGATCGTCGAACACGATGAAACCGGCGCAGCCGAGCCCGGCGCCGATGCCCTTCATCGCCTCGTACGTCAGCGGTGTATCGAGCTGGTCGCCGGGAATCAGGGGATTGGCCACACCCGACATGACCGCGGCGATCTCGCGACCGGGGGCGACCCCACCACCCACGTCCTCGATGAGCTCGCGCAAGGTCGTACCCATCGCGACCTCGGCCACACCCGCGCGCTGTGTGTCCCCACTCACGGTGCAGACGATGGTTCCGGGTGAGTCGGTGGTCCCTACCGCCCGGAACCAGTCGGCGCCGTTTGCCAGGACCCCCGGGACGTTCGCAAAGGTCTCCACGTTGCTCGCCAAAGTCGGCGGCGCGATGTGATCGGGGCCGGCCATCTCGACGTGGGCCGCCGACGAGCTGTTGGCGGTCAAGTCCTCCGCGTACTCGACGACCTCCTCGACGCCGCGCCGGTACGGAGGCGCGATTCGGGGGAACGGGTACCGCCCGTCGATCGTCTCGAGCAGCGCCGTCTCCTCGCCGTAGAGGTACTCGCTCGGCCCGGCGAAGACGCGCACGTCCACGTCCCCGAACCACCCGGCCGCGCGCATCTCCTCGATCGCGCGCTCGAGCCGATCGATGCCCTGGGTCTCGGTGCGCTTCAGCCCGACGATCACCTCGCTCGCGTCGACGACGTGCGCGCCGATGAGTGCGCCCTCGAGCACGTGATACGGGTTCGCGCGCAAGATCGCGCGGTCCTTGAACGATCCCGGCTCACCCTCGGCGGCGTTCACCACGATGCTCGCCCGGGCTTCGAACGCCTCGTTGGCCATCACCGCCCGCCACTTCCGGGACAGCGGGAACCCGGCTCCGCCGCGGCCGCGCAGGCCGGCGGCATCGAGCCGGTCGAGCAGGTCGTCCGGGTTGGCCGACCGGGCGATGCGCAAACCCTCGCCACCGCCGGAGGCGATGTAGTCGTCCAGCGTCTCGACGGGCGCCGCAGACAGGATCCGATGCAGTAGCTCCATGCCCGGAGTGTCCCACGCCGCACTTTCTCCCAAGCGTCATAGGGGTGCTGCGGTCGGGCAGAATGGCCCCATGGATGACAACTTGACGCCGGAACGGCCACTCGATGCCGGCGTGCCCGAAGAGGTGCCGGAGGCTCTGAGCGCGATCGAGGGCGCTCGCATCCTCGCCAACGAGGCCCGGGAACGGCTCCGGGCCGACGGCTTCACCGACGACGAGATCGACAAGTGGGCCGAGTCGTTCATCACCGAGGTCGGCGCCGGAGAGGTGGACGACCTCGTCGACTGGATCCGCCGCCAGGAGCGGCGCTAGCTCACGGGTGAGACCGATCAGCGGTGCTGGCGCGATGACCCCGGCGACACTCTCGCCTCGAAGCGGGGGCTGAGTCACTGCCCGACCGCGGGCCGGAATATCGGGAACGGTAGGCTCAGCCCGGTTCGACCAGGGATGGGGGGATTCGTCATGCGTCGACCGAGTCTGCTGGGCGCGCTCGTCCTGACCGGGCTGATGGCGCTGGTCCTCGCCGGGTGCACTCGTTGGCATGACGGCGGACGCGCCGGCGGGCCGCGCTCGCCGATCACGATCGTGGCGCCGGGCGACGAGACCCAGGTCCCGGCGAGCGGAACGGTGGACGTCATGGTCCGGCTCGGCCACTCGCTGCGCGAGTCGACCTTGCGGCTCGAGCTGGTGACGCGCAACGGGTCACCCCTCGACCTGACCGACCGCCTGCAGCCCGCGGACCATGGCGCGACGACCACACTGGCCGCGGCCGACCTCACGCCGGGGATCAGCCGCCTCGTGGCGAGCGCCCGCGCCGACGCGCACGACGCCCACCGCATCTCCACGAGCGCGGTCATCTCGTGGGAGCCCGCGGTGGACGTGTCGCTCGCCAACCGCTGCGACTTCCTCGGCCAGAGCCGGTGCGCGCTGCCGTTCCCGAACAACTGGTTCACCGTCCGCGACCGCAGCACCGACACCGGGCGCCGCGTCCAGCTCGATGCCGCGTCGCTCCCCGCCAACACGGCCGGGGTACACACCGACCCGAGCGAGTGGAACCGCAACGACGGCTTCAGCCCGGGCGCGATGATCCTCGCCCACATCCCCGGGGTCGACCTCGCCGCCAGCGGCGCCCCGCCGATCACGGACATCGGCCGCTCACTCTCACCCGACTCCCCGATCGTGCTCGTCGACGCGAGCACCGGTGAGCACTGGCCCTTCTTCGCCGAGCTCGATGCCAACGCCACGTCTGACGCCAACCGCGCGCTCATCATCCGTCCGGCCCGCAACCTGCTCGAAGGTCACCGCTACATCGTGGCGCTGCGAGAGCTCGAGGACGGATCGGGCGCGGTGTTGCCGGCGAGCCGCGCGTTCCAGCTGTACCGGGATCAGATCCCGACCTTCATCCCGGTGGTCGAGGGCCGCCGCGCGCACATGGAACGCCTCTTCGAGACGTTGGAGCATGCACACGTGTCCCGCGGCGACCTCACCCTGGCCTGGGACTTCACCGTGGCGAGTGAGCGCAACCTCGCCGGCCGCCTCCTCCACATCCGTGACGACGCGTACGCGTCGCTGCACGGTGGCGCGCCCAGCTTCACCGTCACCCACGTCGACGACAACGTCGACAGCAACACGCTGCGCCGGGTGCTGGGTACGTTCACCGTCCCCAACTACCTGACCGGCACCGGCCAGCCCGGCTCGAGCTTCAACTACGCGCCCGGCGACACGGGACCCAACCGGCTGCCGGCCCGCAACGGCGACTACACCGCGAATTTCCGGTGCCTGATCCCGCGGTCCGCGAGCGCGGACGGCAACGACCCGGTGCACCCCGCCCGCGGCATCGTGAACGGTCACGGCCTGCTCGGCAGCGCGAACGAGGTCGAGGGCTTCGGCCCGCTCGCCAACCAGGGCAACTCGGTGATCTGCGGAACGGACGAGATCGGGATGTCGAGCAGCGACCTGCCCAACGTCGCCGCGATCCTCGGCAACATCTCGCAGTTCCCCACGCTCGCGGACCGGTTGCAGCAGGGCATCCTCAACATGCAGCTCCTCGCGACGCTGCTGAAGAACCCGGCCGGCTTCGCCACTGACCCGGCGTTCCAGGCCGGGGCCGCGCACACCCCGCTCGTCAAGACCGGTGAGGTGTACTTCAACGGCAACAGCCAGGGCGGCATCCTCGGGGGCGCGATCACCGCGGTCTCGACCGAGTTCACCCGCGCCGTGCTCGGTGTTCCCGCGATCAACTACAGCACGCTCCTGAATCGCAGCGTCGACTACACCCGGTTCGCCGGGGTCAGCACCGCGGCGTACCCCGACCCGCTCGACCAGCAGCTCGACTTCTCGTTGATCCAGATGCTGTGGGACCGGGGCGAGGGGGACGGGTACGCGCAGCACCTCACCAACGATCCCCTGCCGAACACGCCGCGCCACCAGGTGCTGCTCATCGAGGCGTTCGGCGATCACCAGGTCGCGAACATCGGGACCGAGACGCTCGCCCGCTCGATCGGGGCGAAGGTCTGGCAACCCGCCCTGGCCCCCGGCCGGAGCCCTGACGTCGTCCCGTTCTGGGGGATCGAACCGGTGCCCTCGACGCCGTACCGCGGCTCGGTGCTCGTCATGTGGGACTACGGCACACCCCGGCCTCCGCTCGACAACACCCCGCCGGAGGGGCCGCAGTACGGCAGCGACCCCCACGGCTTCGGCCACGACAACCCCGGCGTCGCGCAGGAGGCACTCGCGTTCCTGCAGCCCGACGGCGCGTTCGTCGACGTGTGCAACGGGGGTCCCTGCCAAGACCCCCGCTGAGCCGCGCTCGATCCGGCCGCGGAGACCTCTCAGGCGAACTGCGGGAGCCAGACCTTGGTGGCGTCGAGCATCTCGTTCGTCATCGCCTGCAGCTGGTCCCAATCGATGCGGCCGGCCAGCGGGTCGGCGAGCATCGCTTCGAAGACCTTCTCGCGGCTGCCGCTCAGGCCGGCTTCCACGGTGAGCTCCTGGCTCGCCGATACCCGGCGGAGGTGCTCGGCCAGGCCCGGGGGGCACTCGGCGCGGTCGCGGCCGCGCACACCTGATGCATCCGCGATGCACACGCTCTCGACCACGACGTCCGGCGGCAGGTCCGGGCACTGGCCTCTGTTCGGGAGGTTCAACGGGTAGTTACGAGCGTGATCGCGCAGGAAGGAGTCGATCAGCGGCGCTACCAGCTCGCCCGACGGCATCGACGGGACCTCCGGCGCGGCGATCAGCGCTTCGAGCGCGGCAACGTGACCGTCCTGGCCGCGCTCTCGGTCCTCGATCGTCGTGAGCTCGACGCCCCAACGCTTCCCGTAGTTCGAGGTCTCGGTCAGGAAGCCGGGGAAGAACTCGGCGAGGTGACGGTCACCGGCCGCGGGCAGCACGCCGAACCGGCCGAGGAGGTCGAGCTTGATCCGGTTCCTCGCCAGGAGATCACCCCGGGTCCAGCGGCCACCCGGACCGGCGGCCGGCACGCCGAAGTCGTCGGGCAGGTCGAAGGCCAACGGCTCGGCCGCACGCGACGGATCGTCGAGGACCTCTCGGATCGCCTCGAACCCGTCGCGACCGTCGAGGTCGAGCGACGTGATCACCGGCAGATGGTTGACGCCGGTGACCTCCATGCTCATGGAGCGGAAGTCCGTGTCGAGCAGCAGCGAGAGCGTGAATCGCGTCATCGTGACCTCGTGGCAGAGGCCGATCGTCTTCACGGGCGTCTCGCGAGTCACCGCGCGGCACAACGCGGTCATGGGGTTGGTCAGGTTCAGGAGCCACGCGTCCGGGCAGATCTCCTCCATGTCGCGGGCGATCCCGACGAGCACGGGGATGTTGCGGAGCGAACGGATGATGCCGCCGGGGCCGACGGAGTCACCCACGCTCTGCTTGATGCCGTAGCGCTCCGGGATCTCGAGATCGTGGCGCATGCTCGTGAACCCACCGGTCGAGATCGAGACCACGACGTAGTCGGCGCCTTCCAGCGCGCGACGCTGATCGGTGGTCGAGGTTGCGGACAGCCCGACGCCACGAAGCTCGGCGATGCGCTCCACCCACGCGGTCATCCGCGGGAGCGGTCGTGGGTCGATGTCCTCGAGCACGATCTCCGCGTCGGTGAGCGACGGCGTGTTCGCGATGTCGATCAGCAGCTTCGGGACCCATTGGTAGCTGCCACCTCCGACGATCGCTATGCGCGGTGCCACAGCTCTACCTCCACGTGCTCATGGTCGGGTCGCCTCGAGCCGGCGATCCAGGAATTCTCCTACCAGCTCCCCATGCCATCGGTGGCCCCCGGCGAACACGTCGTGCACCAACGCGTCGGTGGGGGCCCCGAACACGGCGTAGAGGGCGCGGAGCTGCTCGACCGTACGGCGGGCGGCGGCTTCGGGAAAGAGCGGATCGTCGCTCCCGGTCTCGACGAGCAACGCGCGCGGCGCGATGAGCGCGGCGACGTCGACGTGCTCGAGGGAGCCGAGCATCCCGGGGAGCACCTGCGAGCCACACATGTTCCACGGGACTCGGTGCGCGGTCTGCCACGACGAGAGGTACCCGCTGACGACCGCGGCTCGCACGCGCTGGTCGAGGGCGGCGACGAACAGTGCCATCGTCGCGCCGTACGAGAAGCCGACGACCCCGAGCCGGTCCGCTTCGACGAGCGGGTGCTCCGCCAACAGATCCAGCGCGCGCCGGAGGTCCCAGAGGTTCTGCGCGATCGGGTGGGAGCCGGCCATCACCGCGTGCACCAAGTTGACGTCGCAGTGGTAGCGGTCGTCGGGCTGCCAATCGGCTCGTTCGCCGAAGCACCGGAGATCCGGGGCGAGCACGACGTAGCCCCGTTCCGCCAACGCATGCGCGTAGTCGCCCCGGTGCTCCTCGAACGCGGCCCGCACCGCGGGGGTGTCGACGCCGCACACCTCGTCCTTGCCCGGTCCGTGACCGTGCAACGCGAGGACCGCCGGCCCCGGCTCACGCCGGTCGTGCGGGACGAGCAGGTACGCGGGCACGCTCATGGTCGGCTCGACGTCGAACACGACCGTCTCCCGCCGGTACGTGCCACAGTCGACGGTGGCGAGCACCTCGGCGTCGAGCGGAATCGGCTCGGGTGGCTCGCCCAGCAAGGCGGACAACCGGGCGCGGACCCGCTCGCGCCATCCGGCGAGCGCGCTCGGATCGTCGGGGAACGGATCGGCCTGGTGCACCGACGCGAGCTGCAGCTGCCATTGGGCCCAGGGCGAGAAGTTGCGCCGCCGGGCGGCGGTGCGGGAATCAGGCACGAGCGTCCAGCGCCCAGCCGAGACCACCGGCGAGGTGGCGCAGATACGCGGGGGTCTCCCACGCGCCGGGGAAGTGCCCGAGGCTGGTCGAGAACGTGCGGCCCCGGCCTTCGGTGAAGCACCAGGAGAGCGGGTAGCCGAACTCGGGGTGACGGGCACCCGGCGCGTCGGGGTCGAGATCCTCCGGCGCAACGCGCAGCAGGATCTGCGCGTCGTCGCGCAGGTCGCGGAACTGGTACACCTCGTCGTGCCACCGCCAGCGCTCTCCCAAGTGCTTCGTGGCCGGGTGGTCGAGCGCCACGACCTCCAGGTCGACGGTCTGCGTCCACGGATGGCCGTCGAAGCGAGCGCCGACCACGAGCCCGTAGTCGTCCCAGCCATAGCAGGCGTCCGTCGCCGAGTGGATCGCCAGGATCGCGAGCTCGGCGTCGCGCAAGCGGCGCAGGATGGTCGCACGCTGCAGCTCGCTCCATGGTGTCTCACCGATGGTGAAGAGGGCGAGGGCTGCGGCCCGATCGATCGCGTCGCGCGGCAGCGTGCGGACGTCGTCGACCCGGGTTGCTTCCAGCCCGTGGAGCTCGGCGACCTGGCTCACGCCGATCGCGGCCTGGTCGAGGACACCGTGCACCCCCGCCGGACCGTCGACGTATGGCGCCACCTGCGTCACGAAAAGGAGCACCGGCTCTGGCACGAACGTCACCGTACGCGCGCCGTCACCGCGATCCAAGCGCGTCCCGCCATGGCGCGAGGTCGAGCTCGGGATAGCGACGAGCGGTTGCCGCGAGCAGGGTCCCGTCCCAGATCTCATGACCCGGGGGCGGGAATCCGAAGAGCGCGAGCTCTTTCGGCGTCGAAGCGGAAGCGAAGTCGTCCCACTCGAACGAGTTCGCCCGCGACTGCATCGAGTCGTAGCCGACCCAGTCCTGGCCCGCGCGCTTGAAGCTCACGTTGAGCAGGAACCGGGCGCTGCCGGGATCGGTGAGATCCACCCCGCGGTGGAAGACGTCCGGCCGGTATGCGAGCAGCGAGCCCCGCACACCGGTGGCGGGGCGCTCGGCTGCGTACAGCTCCGGATCACCATCCGGCATGATGAGCGGCTCGGTCGGAGACCTCCCCACCGAGTCGCGCAACGGCACGAGATGGGTCGGAGCAGTGCCGTGATCGACGTCGGACAGGTAGAGGAACGACTCCACGTGGAGCCATGGCGGCTCGGTGAGCGGCGGGAGGAACGAGTGGTTGCGGTCCGTGTGCATCGGCTGCTCGTAGTTCGTCAGCCCCTGGTACTTGGCGTTGACGCGGGCCTGGTAGATGCGGAGATCCGTCGACTGCAACGCCCGTTCCATGAAGTCGACGACGGCAGGATGCACGCACAGCCGGTTCAACGCGCCGGAGCCGGGGAACGGGAACTCATGGAGCCACTTGTGCTGCTCGGGACGGAACCCGGGCCCGTCGGGCGGCCAGGTCCACTTCTCGCGACTGGGTGGCGGGCGCCCGAGCCACTTCTCGAGCTCGCCTTCGGGATCCGTGTGGTACTGCTCGGCGCTCGGGAACGCTTCGAGCAGGTCCGCGGCCGCGGCATCGATCTCGTCCGTCGCGACGAGGCCGGGGACGAGCACCCACCCGTCCTCACGCCACGCGGTGACCGCCTCGTCAGGAGCGAATGGTGCGCTCATCGTCCGTTCTTCCTTCCGCTGCGCCGAGATGCTCCCGCGCGTTGCTCCGCTGGGTCGCCCGGTCGTCGGTCCCGAGGTAGGAGGCGATCACGAGTGGGTCGTTTCGAATCACGTCGGACACGCCTTCGGCGATGATGGCGCCCGCCTCCATGCAGTAGACGCGGTCCGAGATGGCCATGATCAGCGGGAGGTCGTGCTCGACGACGATCAGGGTCGCGTCGAGCTCGTGTTGCACCCGCTTGATCAACGGCCCGAATGCCTCGGCCTCCCGCTGGGCCACGCCGGCGGTGGGCTCGTCCAGGCAGATGACGCGCGGGGCGACGGCCAGCACCGCGGCCAGCTCGACGATGCGCCGGGTGCCCGTCGACAGCTCGGCGATGAAGCGGTCGGCGTACCGCCCCAGACCGAGGAAGTCGATGAGCTCCGCGGCATCGGCCCGCTTGGCCTTCTCCACGCGCGCGGCGGCCGGGAGATACAGCAAGGATCCCCAGAACGAGGTGGCCTGGCGCGCTTCGAGCGCGAGCTGCACCGTCTCGCGCACGGTCAGCTCCGGGAACAACGTCGCGGCCTGGAACGTGCGCCCGAGCCCGAGGTGCGAGCGCCGGTGGGCCGGGAGATGGGAGATGTTCTTCCCGAGCAGCTCGACCGTGCCATGGCTCGGGACGTATCCGCCGATCGCGTTGAGCAACGTCGACTTCCCGGCCCCGTTGGTGCCGATGAGTCCGATGAGCTCGCCGGCATCGGCATGGAGCTCCACGTCGTCGACCGCGACGATGCCGCCGAACCGCACCGTGAGCCGCGCGGTCGACAGCACGCTGCCATCGGCGTTGGCCCCTTCCGCCGGACCGGTCACGACCCGGGTCAGCGAGACCGGTGGCGCGGTACGAGTCTTCGTCGGGGCTTCGGGAAGCCGTTGCTCGAGCCAGTTCAGGATCCCGCTGCGGGCCCAGTAGCCGATCTGGGTGAAGCCGCCCGGGATGTACAACAAGATGATGAGGAGCCCGATGCTGGAGGTGAAGAGCGGAACGGTCTGGTTCTCCGGCCAGAAGGCGGGCAGCCCGACCACCCATACCGCGCCGACCACCGCGCCGGCCAGGCTCCCCAGACCGCCGATCACCGCGACGGCCACGAGCAGCAGCGAATCCTCGACCCGGAAGAACCGCTCCTGGAAGCCGATCGTCACGACCAGCCCGCCGAGGATCGCGCCGCCGAGGCCGGCGACGAACCCCGCGACGGCGAACGCGGTGAGCTTCGCTCGCCGGGGCGACACGGTGAGCGCCGAGGCCGCGGGTTCGTTCTCGCGCACGCCGATGATCCGGCGACCGATCCCGGTTCGGCGGAGATGGCCGACGACGAGCAGCACGACGACGAGCGCGGCGAGGGTGAAGTAGTAGTAGCTGCGGTTCAGGTGCGCGAGGTCGATCGGGCCGAGGTTGCCGCGTGGCAGCTGCACGGTGGTCGCGTCGAGCTCGCCGGTGAAGATCGGCCTCGAGAAGATGTACGCCTGCGCGGCGATTGCGAACGCCATCGTGCTGACCCCGAGCAGGAGACCCTTCACCCGCAAGGCTCCGAAGCCGACGGCCACCGCGACGAGGCACGCGACCGTCGCGCCGAGCAGCAGCGCGAGGATGAACGGGACCTTCGGCAGGCTCCCTTGGAGGATGCGCGTCGATCGCCAGCCGATGTCGACCGATACTCCCCGGACGAAGGCTGCCGCGCTGAGGGCGCCGATCCCGGCGAACGCCATCTGGCCCAGCGAGAGCTGGCCACCCCATCCGGTCAGCACGGTGACCGATACCGCGCACAGGGCGAAAGCCAGGACCATCGCGTACGTCTGTTGATGGAACGACTGGGTGACGATCAGCGGTAGCACGATCGCCCCGAGCAGAACCGACGCGGCCAGGAGCTGTGGCATGCGCCGGACCCACCAGATCTCCAACAGCCGCTCGGGAACCGCCGGGACGCGCGGCGCGAAGGAGAAGCTCTCCGCGCCGGTGTCGTCCGAGCGACTCATCCGCGCGACGAGGAACAGGACCAGGATGAGCACGACGAACTGCACGAGCCCGACGGTGCTCGGGAAGTTGTACACGAGCACCTGGTACAGGACGCCGATGCCGATGGCGCCCGCTACCGCGCGCGGGAAGGAACGCATCCCGCCGACGAGCGCCGCGGAGAGACCGAGCAGCAGCGTCTCCGGTCCGATCGTGACGAGCTCGGACGATCCCTGCTCGGTCGCGTAGAGGATGATCGAGACCGCGGAGAGAAAGCCGGCGATGGTCCAGATCGCGGTCGACACCAGCTTCGGGTTGATCCCGGTGAGCCGGGCGAGGTCGGCGTTCGTGGCGGACGCGCGCACGGAGACGCCGAAGCGGGTGTGCCCGAGCAGCCACCAGAGTCCCACCGTGATCACCGGGACCACGATGAGGACGAGCAGCTGCGGACCGTCGATCGACACACTGCCGACGTGCCACTCTCCGGTGATCGGCGTGGGGAAGGTGGTCTGGAACTGGCCGGTGCGGTAGTTGGGCAACGTCAGCGTGACGGCACGGGCCAGCTCTGCGACCCCGATGGTCGCGACGAGGACGATCACCCGCGGCGCCTTGAACAGCCGCCGGATCACCGCGAGCTCCACCACGGTGCCGGAGAGAGTTCCGGCGCCCACGGCCAGGGTGAGCGAAGGCCAGTACGGCCAGTTCGCCTTGCCCGCCATGAGCGCGAGGAGCGCCGCCGCGGGAACTCCGAGATCCGCGACCGCGAAGTTGATGACCCGGCTCGACCGGTAGACGAGCACGATCCCCATCGCGATGAGCGCCACGATCAGGCCACGGACCACTCCGATGAACACGAGGTTCGCGGTCCAGATGTGCGGCTGGAGCAGCGAGGCGAGCACCGGCTGTCAGCCGCCTTCGGTACCGAAGAAGACCGCACGGGCCAGGTCGTCCCGTTCGAGCAGCTCACTCGTTGCGCCTTCGAACTTGACCTCGCCCTTCTCCAGGAAGATCGCACGGTCGGAGATCGCGAGCGCGATGTTGAGTGACTGCTCGACGATGATCATCGTCTGGCCCTGTGCGCGCAGCTCGTCCACGAGCTCGAGCATCCGCTGCACCACGATCGGGGCCAGGCCGAGCGAGAGCTCGTCGATGATGAGCACGTCGGGATGGTGGATGAGCACGCGGGCGAGGGCCAGCATCTGCTGCTGGCCGCCCGACAGGCTGCGGGCGGGCTGCTTCTTGTGCTCCACCAGCTCCGGGAAGAGCCCGAGCACCTCGGCGATCCGCGCTTCGACGTCGCCGTTGCTGCCCTCGTCGAGCCAGGCGCTCACCGCGAGGTTCTGCTCCACGGTGAGGCTCGGGAACACACCGCTCCCACCCGGGAGCGAGACGATGCCGAGCTTCACGCGTTGCTCCGGCGCGACATAGGTGATGTTGCGACCGTCGAGACGGACCACGCCGCGTTGCGGCACCTCCAGCCCGCTGATCACCCGCAAGATCGTGGACTTCCCGGCGCCATTCGTGCCGAGCAACGCCACGCACTCACCGTGCGCTATCTCGAAGTTCACGTCGAACAGGACCTGCACGGTTCCGTACGAGAAGTCGATGTTGGCGACCTGCAGCGCGGGCGTCGCGACACCCTGCTCGTGACGTTTGTGATACTCGTCCTGTTCCTCGAGCAGCTCCTCCACGACCAGCGAGAGGTCGTTGCGGATGAAGCGCGCGCCGTTCATCAGCAACAGACCACCGATGATGCTCGTGGGCACACCAATCGCGATGACGGTGCCCCGCACGCCGATCGCGTTCGTGAAGAACCCGGAGAGAACTCCACCGAGGAACCCACCGATGAAGAAGATGTACATCGTCGCCAATGCCGTGCCCATGCCGCGAAGGCGGTAGGGCACGACGGCCTGGAGCACCGGTGCGGTCATCGCGAAGGCGGACGTGGTGAGCACGGCTTGCGGGATGCCCAGAAGCCAGAAGCCGGTGGAGCTGTTCACCGAGTACTGGAGTGGCGTGAAGAACGCGGACGGCAGGATCAGCGCGCCCACCATGGCCAGCGCCTTGGCCGGATTGGTGCGGTAGACGCGGTCGAAGTAGCGGCCGATGAACGGCAGGACCGGAAGCGCGGCGATGCCCGAGAGGCTCAGGATGAGGCCGCGGGTCAGCACGTCGTGGATGTGCAGGTTGTCGTTCAGGTAGAGCGACGCGAGCTCACCCTGGCTGAACAGGCCGAAGCCCAGCGCGCAGAACGCGACGAGAACGGTCTTGATCGTCGCGATCTTCTTGATCCGGGCGAAGGCCGACTCCATCGAGATCGGGGCGGGGTTCTCGTCCTCGATCACCTCGCCGAGGACGTCGTCCTTCTCGAACTGGCCGCGGGGCGGCTCCTTCATCGCGAACGCGGCGATGGCCACGACCGCCACCGGGATCCCGAGCAGGTACCACGCCCAGCGCCATCCCTCCGGTCCGCCGGCCCAGGTGGCGATCGCCGCCGCGAGGACCGGGCTGCAGAGCCCGATCCCGTGCGCGCCCATGTTCATGACCGCGGACATGCGGGCCCGGATGCCGATCGGGTAGTTGTCCGCGATCAGCGACTGGTGCACCGGGATGCTGTTCGACTTCGCGATCCCGGTCGCGAACCGGGTCCAGAACAGCATGAACGCGTTGACCGCGAAGCCCGAGAGGAGGACGAAGAACGAGAAGAAGAGGCTGGCGATGCCGACGATCGGCACGCGCCGGACCCGGTCGGCCAGCCAACCCATCGGCACGGCACCGAGCACGAAGAACGCGGACGACGCGGTGCCGATGAAGACGATCGCGCCGCTGCTGATGTGGAACGTGTTGCGGATCTCGGGACCGAGCACCTGGATCGCGGCGCCCTCGAGCTCGTCGAACGCGAGGAGGAGCCCGAGAACGATGAACATGAGCCGCCCGCCGCGGGCGAACGCCTCGCGGAAGGTGACGGGAGCGGAGTTGACACCCGGCAGGAGATCGTCGGGGAAGATGACCTGCTCGGAGGCACGCGCCTGGGCGTCTTGGCGCGCGGCCTCCTCGTCGAGCACCGCGGACGCGAGTGCGGCGGCATCCCCCCGCGTCTGCTGCGTGTCCCCCACAAGACCGCCTTCGACTCCGTGCGATTCAGGCACGCCGGATGCCGGGATCGTATTCCCCCCTGACACGGGTGTCAGGTGAGCGTGGCGACCCGGTCCGAGCCCGGGGCCGCGCGCTACTGCCCGGTGATGTTCTGCACCGCGGTGATGGCCTTCCAGTCGCCGTTCGGCGGGATCGACGAGTCGAAGGACTGGAGCCGGAAGTTGTCCTCGACGTCGTACTTGTCGGTGTGCAACGAGGAATACGGACCCGAGCCGCGGTTCACGATCTCGCCGAAGCCGTTGACGGTCTTCACCCAGTTGGTGTTGTTGAGGTCCTTGCCGACCTTCTCCGCGATGTCGTGGAACATCGTCACCGACTGGCACGCATCGTTGACCAAGCCGTAGGTGTCGAGCGTCTTTCCACCCGGGGCCTTGATCACGTCGGTGGACTTGGGCGCAGCCTTCTTCAGGTACTTCTTGTAGATGGCGGCGCAGTACGCCCAGTTCGCGCTCTTGTCGTACTCGGCCGGGGTCGGTCCACCCGCGGTGAGGAGCCCCTCGTACGGGTTCGGCTTGACACCGGCCTGCACCTCCTGCTCGGCGAAGTCCCGCGTGTCGGTCGTGTCGCTCATGAGCAGCACGTTCGGCATCTCCTGGCGGATCTTCGTGACGAACTGCTTGGACGACACCTCGTCGCCCGAGAGGAAGATGCCGGTGACGTGCTCACCCTTCCAGCGCTCGATGAAGCTGTCGAGCTGGCCCTGCGCGGCGGCGGTGTCCGCAGTGCCGTTGATCGAGAGGATCGCCGTGGATCCCAGCGGCACGCCCATCTTCTTCAAGCCGGGGACGATGGTCCCGTTCACTGCGCTTGCCTCGGCCGACCCGCCGAGCGCCGCGACCTTCTTGCCCTTGAGCGTCTTCTCCTTCTTCAGGAGCTGCAACAGGATCGTGACCGTGCGTTCGTTCGTCGCCCCGGGATAGATGATGAGCCCGGGCGGGGACTTGTCCATGATCGCCTGGCTCAGGTTGTACGTCATGAGCACGCGGTCGTGCTGCTTCGCGACACAGGTCTGGGCATCGCCCGAGAAGTCGACGAAGCTCCCGATCACCGCGAACACCTTGTCGTCGTCGGTGAGCTTGGTACATACGGCCAGCGGACCGGCGCTCCCCAGCGGGCAGTAGCTGTCGTAGACCACGTCGATCTTGCGGCCCGCGATCCCACCCTTGGCATTGATGTCGTCGATGTACGCCTGGTACACCTGCTGCTGGTTCTCGCGAATCGAGTCGACGAAGTTCTTGACGCAGTTGAAGTCGACGAGCGCGACGCCCACCTTGACCGAGGTCGGGGTCACGCCGACACCGAGCTTCGTCGCGGCGGACCCGCTCGACTGCGCCTTCGTCGTCGTCGACGGCGAACCCTTCTTGTCCGAGCTGCTGCACGCCGCGAGCGCGACCACGACCACACACACGAGGAGCGCGGTCGCCGAACGAACACGCAGCCCAGGTACTCGGCGCAACGTCATGCCCACCCCCGGGATCCGACGAACTGCGCCGGACGTTAGGCCGCTCGTGCACCCCTGTCACGTCAATCGTCCGGCGGACTTAGGCTGCGCGCATGTCCACGAAACGGGCCGCAGATCCCGATACGGCATGGTGGAAGAGCGGCGTGCTGTATCAGATCTACCCGCGATCGTTCGCCGATTCGAACCACGACGGGGTGGGTGACCTCCGAGGGATCGTCGATCACATCGAGTACCTCCGGTCGTTGGGCATCGATGCGATCTGGCTGAGCCCGATCACCGTCTCCCCCAATGCGGACTGGGGCTATGACGTCTCCGACTTCTGCGCGGTCCAACCGGATCTCGGGACCCTGGGCGAGCTCGACGAGCTCCTCGAGGCCGCGCATCAGCGCGACATCAGAGTCCTCCTGGACCTCGTCCCGAACCACACGAGCGATCAGCATCCGTGGTTCCTGGACTCGCGCTCGTCCCGACACTCCAGCTTCCGGGACTGGTACGTCTGGGCCGACCCCGAGGCGGACGGCTCGCCACCGAACAACTGGGTGAGCAGCTTCGGCGGTCCCGCGTGGACCCTGGACGCAACAACCGGGCAGTACTACCTCCACAACCATCTGAGCGAGCAGCCCGATCTGAACTGGTGGAACGAGGGCGTGCGCGAAGCATTCGACAGCATCTTCCGGTTCTGGCTCGACCGTGGCGTCGACGGCTTCCGGATCGACGTGTGCAACGTGATCGTCAAGGACGCCGAGCTGCGCGACAACCCACCGGCTACGCAGGACGACCCGCTCGACGCCCAGCTCTTCGGCCAACGTGCGGTGTTCAACGCGAACCGTCCGGAGGTGCACGACGTGCTACGCCGCTGGCGCCGGCTCGCCGATTCGTACGACCCACCGAGAGTGCTGCTGGGCGAGACACCGGTCGACGACTTCGTCGAGCTCGGCCGGTACTACGGCTCCAACCTCGACGAGCTCCACCTGGCGTTCAACTTCCCGTTCATCAAGTCCGCCTTCGACGCGACCGCGATGCCGGAGATCGTCGCCGCGACGGAGGCCGCGCTCCCACCCGGTGCATGGCCGGCTTGGACAGGGTCGAACCACGACATGTCACGGCTCACGACCCGCTGGGCCGGCGGAGACCCGCGCCGAACCCGGGCGGCTCTGCTGATGCTGCTCAGCCTGCGTGGGACACCGGTCATCTACCAGGGCGACGAGATCGGTCTCGGCGATGTTCCGGTCGGGCCACCGGAGCTGCAGGACCCGCTCGGTGTGCGGTACTGGCCCGCGTACGCCGGACGAGACCCGATGCGCACGCCGATGCACTGGCGGAACACGTTGGGTGGGGGCTTCACCAACCCGGAGGTACGACCATGGCTTCCACTCGGCGACACCGCGGTCAACGTCGACGACCAGACCGGCGACCCGGACTCCATGCTCTACCTCGTCCGCGATCTCCTCGCGATCCGGCGGCGGACGCCCGACCTCTGTGCCGGCCGCTACTCGGCGCTCGCGGCGCCGGAAGCGGTGTGGGCCTGGCGACGCGGCGAGCGCCACGTGGTGATGGTCAGATGCTCCGAGCGTGACGTCATGGTCGACACCCTCCCCGGCCGGGTGCTCATCGGCACCGATCGGGCGCGTGACGGCGAGGAGGTCGGCGAGTCGCTCGAGCTGCGCGGCTGGGAGGCTCTCGTCATCGAGCTGAGCTGAACCGCGGGCCGCCGGAGAAGCCGGAAGCGTCAGTGGCAGTCGGCGGCGGGCGCGATATGGACCGACACCGACGGGGCGCCGGGACGGTTACGCAGCGTCACCGCGCGCGAGCACCGGTGCGACGTCACGTCCGCCCCGTCCGCAGTCACCGCATAGCCGGTCGGGTAACGGAGCTTCGGGACGGTGATCACCGTCTGGAGCCCCGGCGAGACCCTGCTCCCGTCGGGGCGCGTCGTCGCGAAGGCAAAGTCCATCGTTGCGGTGGCGGGATCGAACGTGAGACGCGTCGGCGTGCCGTTGACGACGGTCGGGTAGGCGCGCGTGAGCGCGGCCAACCCCGTGACGTTCAGGTTCGGCGGGACCAGCGGCTGCTTGCTGTCGGTGACGATGTGGCCGTTGTACGACCAGTACAGCCAGGGCAGGAGGCGGGCGTCGAGCTGATCGGCGAACGGGTCGAGCACCGCTGGATCCGTCGAGTCGCCCCACTCGGTGACCAGCACCGCGGCGGCGTCGCGTACCGCGGCCGCGACACTGCGGTCCATCACCGACGCGTTCGCAGCCGAGTCGAGCGCGTACACGTGAGTTGCGAGCACGTTCGGCGAAGCTGATCCCGGCAACGACGTGTCGGTTCCGCCGAAGTTGAACAGCACGAAGGGCTCGACGAGCACCGGTCGGTGCCGGTCGACCGAGCGGACCGCGGCCGTCATGCGTGCGTAGAAGGGGGCGAGCAGGCTCTGCTCGAGAGCGGGGCACCCGGTGACGCACGTCGACCAATTGGTGCCGGGCCACGGCTCGTTCATCGCTTCATAACCGATGACGTTGGGACTGGACACGAAGCGGGCCGCGACGGTGCGCATCGCATCGGCGTAGTGATCCTGCAGGGGGACACCATCCGGGCCCGGCTGGTTCGCCCAGAAATTGTCGAACGCACGTTGCAGCGCGGGGTTCTGGATGTAGTACGTGGGGAACGGTGCATCGGGGTTCGGCAGCCCGTCGGTCAGCGTGGCCCACTCCGGCATGCCGTTGCCATGGGTCGCGGGGCCGTAGCCGTCCTGGTGGAAGTCGAGCAGGGCGTAGATGCCGTGACGGGCGAGGACATTCACGGTGCTCGCGATCGAGGCGAGGTAGGCCTGGTCGATCCGGCCCGGCGCGGGCATGAGGAAGCCGAACACGACACCGAGCCGCACGGTGTTGAACCCGTTGGCCGCCAGCAGGGCGGCATCGTCGTCGTCGAAACCATCGGCGGCCGGCGTGTACGGCGCCGACTTCTCGACGAAGTTCATGCCCCGCAGCATCACGACCCGTCCGGTCGCATCGGTGAACCAGCGACCGTCGTGCCCGAGCGGGGCGACCGGGCGGTCGGCCACGGGCCCGAGCGCGCTGCGGCAGCCGGCGCCGACGAACGCGACTGCCAGGACCACCGCGAGCAGAGCCACCAACCGACGCGTCACGGCCGGCAGTATGCCCGCCTCCCGGCACCCGAGCCACCGGGCCCTGACCGCCCGGACCGGCCCGCATGCTTCTAGTCTCCGAACCGTGCTTCCCCGCAACGTCGTGGTCGTGCTGCTCGACAGCTTGAACCGTCACATGCTCGGGTCGTACGGCGGTCATGAATTCGACACGCCGGAGCTCGATCAGTTCGCCCGCCGGGCGACGCGATTCACGCGGCACCACACCGGTTCGCTGCCGTGCATCCCCGCCCGCCACGACATCTTGTGCGGCGCGCTCGACTTCCTATGGCGGCCATGGGGCTCGATCGAGGTGTGGGAGGACTCGCTCACCTACCACCTCCGCCGCGCCGGCGTCACCACGATGCTGGTCACCGACCATCCGCACCTGTTCGAGGTGGGTGGCGAGAACTACCACACCGATTTCGACGCGTGGGACTACCAGCGCGGCCACGAGAGCGATCCGTGGCGGACCCGTGCCGACCCGTCCTGGATCGGCACGCCCGCGCTCCCGGCCGCCGCGGGTCAGCTTCCTCATCACTACGACGTGTCGCGCACGTGGTTCCGCGACGAAGCCGACTTCCCCGGGCCACGGACGATGGCAGCCGCCGCGCAGTGGCTCGAGCACGACGCCCCGGCTGACGAGCCGTTCTTCCTGATGGTCGACGAGTTCGACCCGCACGAGCCGTTCGACACGCCGGAGCCTTGGGCCTCGCGCTACCGGAACGCGGGTGAAGGGCCGCGCCTCATCTGGCCGCCGTACGCGGTTGACGCGCTCGCGAAGGGCATCCTCGACGAAGCCTCCGCGCGGCAGATCCGCGCGAACTACGGGTCCAAGCTCTCGATGATCGACCACTGGTTCGGGCGCGTCGTCGGCGCGCTCGACCGCCGGGACCAGTGGAGCGACACCGCGGTCATCGTATGCACCGACCACGGCCACTACCTCGGGGAAAAGGACATCTGGGGCAAGCCGGGGGTGCCGGTGTACGAGCCGTTGGGTCATATTCCACTGCTCATCGCGTGGCCGGGCCGCGATGCCGGTTTCGTCGACGCGCTCACCACGTCCGTCGATCTGTTCGCGACGGTCGCCGACGTCTTCGGCGTCTCCGTCCCGCAGCGAACCCATGGTTGCTCACTCGTCCCGGTGCTGGAGGGCCATACCCCATCAATGCGCGACTTCGCGCTGACCGGCGTCTGGGGCCGCGAGGTTCACGTGACCGACGGGCACCGGAAGTACGCCCGCGCACCGGTGTCGACGAACCAGCCGCTGTTCATGTGGTCGAATCGGTGGTCGACGATGCCGGTGCCCGCGTTCCCCGATCTCCGGCTCCCGCGCCCGGATCGGCGGGCCCGGCTCGACTTCATGCCGGGGAGCGACGTGCCGGTGATCCGCCAGCCATTCGCCGAAGGTGATCCGATGCCCATGTGGGCCGCCATGGGTCGCCCCCGGGACCACCTGCTCTTCGATCTCGACGACGACCCGACGGAGGAGCACAACCTCGCGGGCACGGGCGCCGAAGACGAGGGCGAGGAGCTGTTGCGCGTCGCGCTCGCGTCCGTCGACGCACCGGCCGAGCAGTACGAGCGACTCGGGTTGCGTTGAGGTGAGCGCCGCGATCTGCCCCGGCCGGTGCGTCGAGCAGCCCGCCAGCCTCAGTCCGAGTCTCCCGCGCTCCCGCGGCGGGCGAGGACCCGCGTGAACCACTCCAGGGTGTGGCGGTTCCAGAGGCTCGTCATCTCGCACGGAACGGCCATGAAGCCATGGGGCATCTCGGGGAGCACGAGCAGCTCGACCTCGTTCCCGGCCGCGGCCCAGCGCGTCGAGAGGGTGAGCGTGTCGTCGAGAAGGTGATCGGCGGTGCCGACGCTCATGAACGCAGGTGGGAGGTCGCGCAGGTCGGCGAACGCCGGCGAGATCGACGGGTCGCGTCGCTCGTCGTCGGTGAGACCGGGCAGGTAGCAGCCGGTGAAGAACTCGATGCCGACAGGATCGAGGAGATCGATCCCGGGAGTCGGACGGATTCCACGTTGGCTTGGTGAGCGCCCCCAGTCGTAGACACCGAACACGAGGTTCGCGCCGTCGACCCGGTTCGCCGCGTGCAGCTCGTCACGGATCCGCAGCAGCACGATGGCGGCCATGTAGCCGCCGGCCGACTCACCACCGACGATGATCCGACTCGCTCCGAGCTCGCGCTCACCATTCGCCAGCAGCCACTCGGCGACCGCGACGCCGTCGTCGGGACCGGCGGGGTATGGGTGCTCGGGCGCGAGGCGGTAGTCCACCGACACGACCGCCATACCGAACCGGTCACGCAGGTCGACGTTCGAGTAGTCGCTCATCTCCGGCGCGCCGATCATCATCCCGCCGCCGTGGAAGTGGAGATAGATCGCGCTGGCCGGCCCATCGGTCGTGAACACCCGGCACGGCACACCGGCGATCTCCCGCACCACCGCGTCAGCCGACGGGAAGTAGACGCTCTCCATCGACTTGCGCGCCATCGCGACCTGCTCGTCGCGGGTCAGCGTCTCCGGCGCGTCCTGGCCGGCCCCCATCATCTCCTTGATCCCAGCCAACGACGCGTCGACCGCGGTTCGCGCCTCGCCACGCATCGCCTCGATCTCGTCCGTCCAGAGATTCATCCCGTCCCCCAACTTCCCGGCGCAGCCGAGACGCGCCGCGCCCGCCGTGACGGAAGGCTACGAGGATCGCTGGACCGGCGTGCCGCTCGCGAGGACCGCGCGCCCAGCGAGACGGAGCTCAGGTGCAATTCGAGCTCGGAGCCCGGCCGATTCTCGTGGACGAGGCATGATTCGGCGATGCCGCAGGACAACGAGACCGCAGTGATGCCGGGGGCCGAGCCACTCTCCATCCCGGGTGGGCCGGATGGTGTGCTCGTCGTGCACGGCTTCTCAGGAACACCGCAGTCGATGCGAGGCCTGGCGCTGGCGTTCGGCGCGGCAGGCTTCGCGGTCGAGCTGCCGCGGCTTCCGGGCCACGGCACGTCGCCCGCCGACCTGGCGACGACGACGTTCGCGGACTGGTCGGGAGCAGTCGAGCAGGCGTACGCGGAGCTCGCGGCGCGCTGCGGGCGCGTCGTCGTGGCCGGACTCTCCATGGGAGCGACACTCGCCGGCTGGCTCGCGGCGCGACACCCCGAGATCGCCGGGCTCGTCGTGATCAACGGGGCGTTCGCGCCGCTCGATCCCGCGGTGCGAGAGGGCCTGCGGCAGGCGGTCATCGCCGGCGTCCCACTCATCCCGGGACCTGGGAACGATGTCGCCGAACCGGGCCAGACCGAGCTCGCGTACGCCGAGGTCCCGCCGCCGGCGCTGCTGTCACTCCTCGACGCCGTCGACTCGCTGCAGGCCGAGCTCCCCAGAATCGGTTGTCCGGCGCTCGTCATCTCGAGCGACCAAGACCACGTCGTGCCGCCCGGGGCGAGTGAGAGCTTCGCGGCCCTTGTGAGCGGCCCGGTCGAGCTGATGCGGCTCAGCCGGAGCTTCCACGTCGCGACACTGGACTACGAGCGCGGCGACCTCGAAGCTCGCGCCGTCGAGTTCGCCACCCGCTTGACCACCGGCGCATAGACGTCTCGACTCTGGGCCAGAGTCCTCTCCCTTGACGGCAGGGAGGGAGGTTGCGAGGCTCGAGAGACTCGAACGACGGGTTCCGGCAGCCATATGGGCAGGCGACGTGGCAAAGACGACTGAAGGCGTGCCCAAAACCGAGGGCGCAGACGCAGAGACTCCTAGCTGGTGGTCAGAGCACCAAGCGTTGGCACGTGCGCTCGTGGTCATCCCATTGGCGCTGGTCGGGATCGCGATCGTTTGGGTTGGTGCCGACGACAACAGAGCGCGAGCCGCGTTCACGATCGCGATCGTCGTCGGCGGGATCGGGCTTGTCTTCGTCAAGGATCTCTTGTCCAAGTTCGGCGTGACTTCACTCAAGGTTCCGGGAGTAGAGCTCACGCTGGCAAGCGCACCCGCTTCCAGGTCCGCCGGTGAGGACGAGTCAGATGTGGGCGGCCCCATCGAGCTGACTGGAACGAGTATCGAACGGTGGCTCGCGGTCCGGTGGCGGCTCGAGATGAAGCTGACCTACCTCGCAAAACACACACTTCCCGACCACGCCTCCCTCATCAGAATCAACGCACATAAGGAGGGATGGGATCGGCCGTATGCCACGATCGGGTCACTGAACTACGACGAGCTCCTCGAAACAGATGACGCAACGTTGGCAACCATGCTGTTGGCGCTATCGCCTACGGATCTCCGACTGCTGAAGAAACTGGACCTCGAGAACCTGCTCCATCAAGCGGAAGTACTCGCGGGGAACCTTCGGCTCAAGGTGTTCCGCAAGATTCTTTCCCAGTATCTCGAGCGCCTGCATTGCACTGTCGAGAGAGACGGCGATCGGTTCTTAAGGATCGTCCACCTTGATGCCGGCGTCTGGCGCCTCGCACCGGTCTTCAGCAAGGCCGACGGCCATATCGCGAACTCACGAGTGAAGCTGCTCGAGGGCATGGCAACGGACCATGCTCGTGTTGTGGTTCCCAAGCCGCCGGATGCCGAACGAATCGCGCGTACGCACCCAGCACGATCACCGCTCGTAGTGCGGATAGACCAGCTCCCTGCGGCGATGGGTATCACCAACTAGGGGAGACGCTTCAACCGGGCGGCGCCGCATCTGGCGCACGAGCCCGAGAGGGTGCTCGGCCACATGTGGCCGTTGTGATGCAACGCGGTAGAGGACGACGGCGCTGCTGAACCGAGCGCCCGCCACCCGCGTACGGCAGCAGATGATCTTCGACGCCGTGGAACGACATCATCGGCACGGCTCGGGCCTGTTTGCAGGAGATCTTGGGTAGGTACGCCGACAGCGGCGCCCGCTCCGTTCGATCCTTCATCACGTGATCGACACGGAACGAGCACGCGACCGTCGAAGGCGATCTCTATGGTGAACGTTCACGACCGGAACATCCCCCGGTAGCCAGCATCAGCGATCAGTGTCCTCTCCTCGTTGATGTCAGTGATGTGGAGCGTGGAGGACGTGGTCCGGGACCCGTCCTCCACGCTCGACTTTTCGCCCGGACCGTCTCGATCAGCGGGTGCGGAGACGGGCGAGGTGTCACTGCGGCTCGGATGAGCGAACGCGCCTCGCGATTCGGCGAGACTCTGCCTTCGTGCAGGTTTCGGGGGAAGAGCTCGCGGTGTGCCTGGCAATCGTCGCGATCGGTGCTTTCGTACAGGGCAGCGTCGGGTTCGGGATCAACCTCATCATCGTCCCGGTGATCGCGGTCCTGGTGCCGGAAGCGATCCCGGGCTCGGTCGTGCTGCTTTCGCTTCCCCTCACCATCACGATGGCCGTCCGCGAGCACCACCACATCGACCGGCGCGGCGTGGCCTGGGTGATGGCCGGCCGGCTCCCCGGGGCGGTGATCGGTGCTGCGGTGGTCGTGCTCGTCGAGCCCGACGTGCTGACCGCGATCGTCGGCGTTGCCATCCTCGCCGCGGTCGCGCTCAGCCTCGCCCGCGTGCACGTGAAGGTACGGCCGGCGACGGCCGCGACCGCGGGCCTCACCGCGGGCGTGATGGGGACTGCGGCCGGTATCGACGGGCCACCACTCGCCCTGCTCTACCAGCACCACCTCAGCGAGACGATCCGCGCCACGCTCGCCGCGTGCTTCGTGCTCGGCACCCTCATGTCCGCCGCGACCCTTGCCGTCGCGGGTCAGATTCGGGGCGAGCAGCTCCTGTTCACACTCGAGCTCCTGCCGGCACTCGGCATCGGCCTGCTGGCCAGCACCTGGGGGGCCCGTCACCTCCGCGGCCGGGACGTGCGCCCGGCCGTGCTCACGTTCGCCGCGGTGGCCGGCACGTTGGCCCTGCTGCGAGGCCTGAGCTGAACGGGTCAGGACCGGCGAATCGCACGGGCGAACGCGTCCGCGATCTGTTGGGCCCGGATCTGCGGGTCCGTCGCGCGCGCGCCATCGAGGTTCACGAGGCGGGCATTGGCGGCGCGCACCGTGCCGCTCACGATCGCGTTGAAGGCAAGCCGGGCTTCCTCCGAACCTGTGTTGGGCGGAGCGGTACCGACGAGAACGCGAATCCCGTCGACCTGCCCGAGCCGGCGCAGAATCTCGGCGAGATCCCGCCGGACCGTCACTGGCGGCGTGCCGCGTTCCAGATCGTCGAGCAGCGTGACGCTCACCAGGTTCGGGCGGAGCCGCAGCGCGGTCGGGAGCTGGTCGCCTCGAATCGCTTCGGCGCCCTCGCGCGGGCCGGCGAGGTTCACGAAGGTCGCGCTCACCGGAAGGTTCGTGCGGAAGAGCAGCTGCGGCCAGGAATCCGTGAACCGCCGGCGATCGCCGGCCACGTCGTCACCACCGAGCGCCACATAGAGCTCAGCCTTGCCGCCCACCTCGTGCGCGGGCCGAGGCGATCGAGCGCTTCCTGTGCACCCCGTCACGCCGAGCACCAGCCCCGCCGCTACGGCCAGCGCGCTCAGTAGATGGCTGCGGAGCTGCATCACGCGTCGCCCATCGCGCGGCGAGCCGGCAGCTGGGCGGCGCGCTGGGCTGGGACCGTGCCGGCCACGAGGGCCAGTAGCCCGGACCCGACGACGCCGGCTGCGATGATCCCGAGCGGCAAGCCGATCGCCACGCCGGCGAGGCCCTGCTCGCGGAGATAGTTGTTCACCGCGAGCCCGACCAGGCGAGCGAGGCCATATCCCAACGTCGTCCCGAGCGCGCCGCCGACGACGCCGAGCAGACCGGCCTCCAGCAAGAAGACACGCCGCACATCGCGGTCGCGGGCGCCGATCGCTTTGAGCACTCCGATCTCTCGCCGCCGTTCCCGAACCGCCGCGAGCATGGCGTTCGCGATGCCGAGCGCCGCGATCGTCAGCGCGATCAGTCCGATCGCGGTCAGCACGATCTCCACGACCGTGCTGTAACGCCGAACCGTCGCGATCAGGCTCTCGGGGGCGCTCGACGAGTACCCGATCTTGGTGATCGCGGCTCGGACGGGGCTGACCGCATCGAAGTTGGCGGTCACGACGAAGAGGCCGCTGTACCGAGACGAGCCGACGACCTCGCGGACGAATCGGTCGGTGTCCTCTCTACCCGTCGTGTCGCTCGCAGCAGTCCATGCGCGTGCCGCCCGGACCTGGGGCAGCGAGCCCACGAGCTCTCCGGTCGCCCCCTGCGCCGCGACCACCGAGACGATCGTCGCCTTGGTCCAGCGGCCGCGAACGGTCACGCCACCTTGGTCCTTCGTGAAGAGACGTGGTGCACCGAACTCGACCGTGGTGCCCAGGACCTGGCGGGAATCCGTGGTGTGCAGTCCGAGCCTTCGGAGGTAGGCATCCGTGACGGCCACCTCGTGCACCGCGCCGGGTGCCGGCAGCACACCGGCGAGCACCGTGACCGGGAGCTCACCGACCCGGTGGAGATCGACCCCCGTCAGTGTTCCCGAGAACGGTTTGCGGTCGCGCGCGGCGCGACGGCTGTCCGTGCCGCGCGGCGGTGCAGGAACGACGAACACCCCCGAGCTCAGCAACGGCACCACGGATCGGACTCCGGGAAGTCGCTTGATGCGGCGGCGGGCGACATCGTCGATCGGCCGCGGGTCGGCGGGTCGAGCACTGTCGCTGTCGAGCTGGCCGAAGTCCGGGGCATTCGGGAGCACCTGGATCCCGGTGAGCGGTCCACCTTTCGAGACGGCGTCGAAGACACGGTCCCGCGCTGCGCCCACCGCGATGAGCAGCGAGGTGAGCAGCGCCGCGGCGAGCGTGACCGCGGCGACCGTGAGCACCGCTCGGCTGAAGCGACGGCGAATTCCCCGCACCGCCATGACCCAGGCGTCCGCCCACGTCATGGCTGCAGTGCGCCATGTTCGAGGCTCAGCCGTCGATCCCAGTGCGACGCCACCGTCTCGTCGTGGGTCGCGACCACGAGAGTGCAGCCGTGGCCGTCTGCGAGCGAGGCCAGGAGGTCGAGCACGACGTGGGTGGACTCGTCGTCGAGGTTCCCTGTCGGCTCGTCGGCGAGGATCAGACGGGGGGAGTTCGCGAGCGCCCGGGCGATCGCGACACGTTGGCTCTCACCTCCGGAGAGCGCGGACGGAAGGTGACGGGCCCGATCTCCAAGTCCCACCGCTTCGAGCAGCGCGACGGCCCGTTCCGCTCGCCTGGCGCGCGGGAGCGACGCGACCGCCATCGCGAGCTCCACGTTCTCTTGCGCGGTCAGGGTCCCGAGCAGGCCGAAGTGCTGGAACACGAAACCGACCGTGGATCCACGAAACGCGGCGAGCGCGTCGCCGTCGAGCGCCGCCACGTCCACATCGCCGACCTGGAGCCGTCCCGTTTGCAGCTGCTCGAGCCCGCCCAGCAGGGCGAGCAGCGTGCTCTTACCGGCGCCGGATCGTCCCGTGACTGCGAGTCGCTCCCCCGCGGCCAGCTCCAAGTCCAGGCCTTCGAGCACCCGCACGTCCTCCTCGCCGCGCCGGTGGTAGTCGTAGGTGAGCGCGTGGACGGAGACCGCAACTCCATCCCCTTCAACGACCATTCGGGCACCGTACCGGCGTGCGTGACGAACCGGACATCGGGTGCCGACCAGACGTAAGCACCGTCACGGGAGCGGGGATTGTGTTGACGTCGCGCGCACCGGTCGAGCCCGGAGCCAAGAGACCGCAGCCCAGAGCGCGGCCGCGACCCAGACGATCGCGAGCACGGTCAGCACCGCGGTGCCGTAGTTCAACGGATCGACCGTGTGATTGTCCGGCACGTTCGCGCGCCCGTAACTCCGCAGCGCGGCCCAACCCACGACGATCACCACAGCCGACGCGAACAGTCCTGCCCGCACCGGCGCGCGCACGGAGCGCGGCAGGAGACGAGTGAGGATGAGTCCGACCCCACACGCGAGCGGGGCGACGAGCGCGTCGTGGAGCACGTCGAGGCCCAAGAGTCCGAACGCGACCTGATGCGGCTGGGTCGCAGGCGCGGCATCGAGCAGCCCCATGACCCCGAAGACCATGATCCCGATCCCGATGACCGCGCCGATCCAGAAGCCGGCGCCTCCGGGCTCGACCGACGAGTCCGGAGGCGGGTCGACGCTCATCGGACCTCGAGCCGGGTCACCCATTTGGTCTGCATGACTCCGGGTCGGTTCGGCGCGATCAGCCGCAGCGGGTAGCCGTGGTCGATGGAGAGCTCCTCACCCCCGACACGCAGTGCCAGCAGCGTGTCCCGATCGTGGGCCTGGGTCGTGTTCACGTCCGAGGTTCGGTAGCTGCGCCGTTGCTGGAGCGAGTGCACCCGCACCTCCGCATCGCGGTGAGCGCCCGCACGCTGCAGCAGGTCGACGAGCGGCACGCCGGTCCAGCGCTGCGAGGAGCTCCATCCCTCGACGCACGCGATGGGCAGCTCGGCCGAGTGCTGGGCCATCGCTCGGAGGTCGTCCAGGCTGAGGGTGAGCGGGCGGGCGACCCTGCCGTCGACCACCAGCCGGTACTCGGGGGATCGGGCCGACTCGAGCACCCCGGCGGTACGAGCGGTGCGGTTGACGGGGAAGCCCTGCGGGCCGACGTCGGACCGCCGCGGCGACAGCAGTGCCAGCGGGGCCAACGGCTTGAAGGTCTGGCCGACCGTCACGAGCGTGAGCAGGCCACTCGTGGCGAACACGCCGGCGAGAAACCCACGCCGGTCGGTCAGCGCCGCGGACTCGTCGACCACTTCTTCGCCCTCGGTCGCATCCGCCACTCGGTCGGCCCGCGGCCGTAGCGCGCGGAACGTAGTGATTCGCTTCGCGCCGACGTGAACGACGAGTGCACCGATCGTGATCCACGCAACCCAGTAATGGGTGACGGGGAAGCTGAACTGCCACGGGTACCAGAGGTTGATGTTGGCGAGCCCGCTGCCGAGCATGAAGAGCCCGCCGGCGATGAGCGGGAACAGCGCGAGGCGCTCGATGACGTTGGCGACGTTGGTGAAGGGCGGCCAGCGGAACAGCTTCGGATAGATCACCCAGAGCTTGGCCAGCAGCAACGGGATCGAGGCGATGCCGGTCGCGACGTGGAGTCCCTGGGTGAAGCGGTACAGCCCCGCCGGCCGTGCCGGAAGCTCGAACCAGCTGGCCGGATGCTGCGCGAGGTGCGAGTAGATACCGGTCGCGAAGCAGATGGAGAACGACACGCCGAGCGCTATCCCGAGGACGGCCGCGGTGCGTTCGTCGTGCAGACGGCTCGTGAACGTCCCTTCCCGGAACGGGCGTCGTTCCGAGAGATCCGGCAGCCGGGTCACGCCAGCCACGCGAACCACCGGCTGTCGTCGCACCACTGCCGGTACACCCCGAGCCCGGCGTCGCCCGCCACGGATTCGAGGCCGTTCACGCTGACGTGCGCCCAGGAGAACCACGGCCCGGCCGCGCCGTCGACCTCGAACCGCACGCGCTCGACCCCCGGTGCCTGCGCGGGATCCGACAGCTCCACGAGCAGCCGGCCCGCGGGCCGGAGCAGCTCGCGCGCTCGCCGCAGCAGTGTGGCCGGACACCCGCCGATCCCGAGGTTGCCGTCGAGCAGCAGCGCCGTTCCCCAACGCCCGGTTGCCGGGACGCGATCGAAGATCGATCGTTCGAGCACCGGTGCGCCGCCGCGGCGGGCCAGGGCCAACGCGGGTGGGGACACGTCGATCCCGAGCGTCACCACTCCCTGACGGGCGAGAGCGAGCACGTGCCGCCCCGGGCCGCACCCGATGTCGAGCACCGGACCGTCGACGAGCTCGAGCAGCCGCTCATCGGCCGCGGAGGCGGGCTCGACCCAGCGCCGGCCGTCGAGCCGTAGGACCCGGCCGGAGTCCGAACGCAGCACCGCGCCGATCACGAGACCCTCACCGCCGGCTCGAGCTCCGCCTCGACTGCGGCCACCACGGACGCGAACCGCGACCCGGGCAGCTGCGCGGCCACGCGACGCGCGTCCGCAAAGTGATCGACGTCGAGCAGCTCCGGAAGCAGCCGCACCCGCAGGCCGAGCTGCCGGAGCTGATCGAGCTGCGCCGCGCCGGTCCGGGTCGAGCTCATCCGCACGCCGTCGAAGACCCGGTCGTCGGGACCCGTGAGACCGAGACCCCACCAGCCTCCGTCGGTCGCCTGCCCCAGCACGGCGTCGACGTGCGGGGACACGAGGGTGTCGAGTGCTTCGGTGAGCTGCACGACCGTGAGCTGTGGTGTGTCCATCCCCACGAGGAACGCGGGGCCGCCCACCGCGGCGAACGCGGCCGCGATGCGGGCATCGAGCCCACCCGCGACCTGTGGGAGCACCTCGAACGACGGCGGCAGCCATGACCCGACGGGGCCGTCGAGAACCAGCACCCGCCGGCGCGCGCGGACCTGAGCCACGGTGGCCAACGTGTCGGCGAGCGCAGCCGACGCGATCTCCGCCGCTTGTACCGGCGTGCACGGCGGGCAGAGTCGGGTCTTCACGCGGCCGGGACGAGGTGACTTCGCCAGTACGAGCATGGTCGCGTCGGCCGGCGCGCTCACCGCAACACACCAGCCATGTCGTGAACCGCCCGAACCGTGCCCGCCAAGGTGCCCGTGACCTTCGAGCGGCCGATGCGCGGCGAGTACTGCACCGGTCGTTCCTCGATGCGCCAGCCGGCGCGAGCCGCGCGCAACACCATCTCCAACGGCCATCCCGACCGGCGGTCCTCGATCCCCAGCTCGATCAGCTCACTCCGCCGCGCCGCTCGCATCGGCCCGAGGTCGGTGAATCGCACCCCGGTTCGCCGGCGCAGCTCGAACGCCAGTGCGCGGTTCGCCAATCGGGCGTGCAGCGGCCACCCCGCGGTGCCGTGGCGCGCGCCGAGAACGAGGTCGGCTCGACCGTCGAGAACGGGCATTGCGACCTCGAGGAGATCGTCACCGCGAAACGAGCCGTCGCAATCCATGAAGCACACGACATCACCCTTCGCCGCGGCGAGTCCGGCCCAACACGCGGCACCGAACCCGCGGCGGGGCTCATCGACCACGAGGGCTCCGAGCGAACGCGCTATCGCGCCTGATCCGTCCGACGATCCGTTGTCGACGACGATCGGAGAGCACGTCGACGGCAGGCCGGCCAACACTGATGGAAGCGCACCCGCTTCGTCCAACACGGGCAGCACCACGTCGATTCGCATCGCGTTTTCGATCACCGCTCGACGGTAACGACGCGGCCGTTCGAGAGCACGCGTCTGCTCCTTACGATCCGCGAAACTCTGCGCGTCGGGGACCTGGGACCCGGCGCAGCGTCGGTACCCTCGCTCCGTGACATCCATGGCATCCGTGACGTCTCGACCTCCCCTTCCCGCGCCGCCCGGCGATGCAGCCCGAATACGCGCGCCACGAGAGGTGATGACGACCGCGATCGCTCTCGGCATCTGGATCGCGCTGATCGTGGTCGCGGTGATCTGGGGTGAGCACATCGTCGCCGTCGGCGATCGACTCCGGATCCACGCGCCTCCCCTCTCGGGCGACTACCGCACGCGCGACGGGAGCATCCTGCTCGTGCCGGCCGCGGTCGCCGCGCTCGTCGTCGGGTTCGGCCCGCGGCTCAGCCGAACGCTTCCGTGGAACGCGCTCCTCGCGCTGGTCATGGCCGTGGCAGTCGGTTGGGCCATCGCACTCGGGCTCAACGACGGCTGGAACGGCCTGACGGACCCACTGCTCAACCCGCAGCAGTACCTGCACACCGTGCCGAGCGTCGGCAACCCGTTCACGTTCCTCGCCGGGTTCACCGACCACCTGCCCAGCTACAACATCCACACCCAGGGCCACCCACCGGGAATGGTGCTGGTCCTCTGGACACTCGACCGGCTCGGGCTCGGAGGCGCCGGGTCCAACCTGGCCCTGGTGCTCGCAGGTGGTGCCGCGTCGATCGTCGCGGCGCTGGTCGCGCTGCGGGAAGTCGCCGGTGAAGCAGCCGCGCGCGCCGCGGCGCCGTTCCTGGTGCTCGCCCCGGCCGCGATCTGGTGGAGCTCGGGTGACGCGTTCTTCGCGGGTGTGTCCGCGTGGGCGGTGACGCTCGTCGTCCTGGCGACGGGAGAGGACAGGCCGCGCGCGGACTGGCTCGCGCTCGGCGGCGGCCTCCTGTTCGGTGCGACCGCGATGCTCTCGTACGGTCTCGTGCTGCTCGCCCTGATTCCCGTCGTCGTCGCGGTGGCGCGCCGGAGAGGCCGCCCGTTGGTCATCGCCGCGTTGGGGGCGATGGGTGTGCTCCTGCTGTTCCTGGCCGCGGGGTTCTGGTGGCTCGCGGGGCTCGAAGCGACACGCATCCAGTACTGGGCGGGCGTGGCCAGCCGCCGGCCGTACTCGTACTTCCTCGTCGGCAACCTCGCGGCCTTCGGCCTCGCAGTCGGTCCCGCCGCAGCGGTCGGTCTCGCGCGGTTGCGCGACCGGCGGGCCTGGTTGCTCGTCGGTGGGGTGCTCGCCGCCGTCGCGCTCGCCGATCTGAGCGGCATGTCGAAGGCCGAGGTCGAGCGGATCTGGCTGCCGTTCGTCCCGTGGGTGCTCCTCGCCACCGTCGCGGTCGCCGGAACCCGTACCCGGTCCGGATCGATGCGGATCTGGCTCTGCGGCCAGGCCGCGGTCGCGATCGTCATCCAGGCAGCGGTACGGTCGCCATGGTGACCGGCCCGCCCCTCTACGTCCTCGTGGTCGAGGACGACCCAACGGTGAGTGAAGTCGTCGTCCGCTACCTCGAACGCGAGGGCCTCACGGTGGCGACCGCGTCCGACGGGCTGACCGCGCTCGCCCTCGCCGAGCAACGCTGGCCGGACCTGGTAGTGCTCGATCTCATGCTTCCGGGAATCGACGGCATCGAAGTCTGCCGGCGGTTACGGACCGAAGCACCGGTCCCCGTGATCATGCTCACGGCGCGCGGCGACGAGGACGACCGGGTGGTGGGACTCGAGCTCGGCGCCGACGACTACATCACCAAGCCGTTCTCCCCTCGCGAGCTCACGGCCCGGGTCAAGGCGGTGCTCCGGCGCGCCGCCGGAACCGTGACCGCGCCGGAGCTGCCCGAACGCATCGAGGTCGGCAGCTTGACCATCGAGGTTGCCGCACACGAGGTTCGGCGCGACGGAAACGTCGTGGCGCTCACCGCGCGTGAGTTCGACCTCCTCGTGTTCCTGGCGGCGCGCCCGCGACGCACGTTCGGGCGGGAAGAACTGCTGGAGCAGGTCTGGGGCTACACCTACGGCGACAGCGCGACCGTCACGGTGCACGTCCGCCGTCTGCGCGAGAAGCTCGAGAAGGATCCGAGCGTCCCCCGCCACCTGAGCACGGTGTGGGGTGCCGGGTACCGGTGGGATCCATGATGCGGAGCCGCTTCACTCCGATCGCGATCATCGTCGGCGGCGGGTTGCTGTCGGTCGGCGCGGCCGCGGCTGCGTCGATGAGCGCGGCCGACACGATCAAGCTCTGTGGTCTCGCGGCCGGCACGGGCCTGATCGCGCTCGTCGTCGGCGCGATCGCGCTCAAGGCGCTGCGACGCCGACCGGTCGGCGCCCAGGTGGCGGCGGTGGCGTTCACCACGGTCGTCGCGCTGATGGCCGGCGCCTACGCCGCCGCAGAGGCCATGTTCATCTCGAGTCACGACCTCGCCGCGCTCCTGGTCGTCCTGCTCGCGGCAGGAACCGTCGGGGTCGCGGGATCGTTCGTGCTCGGAGCGCGGGTCGAGCGGGCCAGCCGGTCCCTGGGTGAGGTCGCTCGACGCATCGGTCGGGGCGAGCCGGGACCGGTCGCCACGCCCGTCGGTGGTCCCGAGGAGCTGAGCCGGCTCGGGGTCGAGCTGGCCGAGATGGAGCGACGGCTCGACGACACCCAGCGCCGCGAACGGACGCTCGAGGCTTCGCGCCGGGAGCTCGTCGGCTGGGTCTCCCATGATCTGCGCACCCCGTTGGCCGGCATTCGCGCGATGGCCGAAGCACTCGAGGACGGCGTGGTGGACGACCCGGTCACGGTCGAGCGTTACCACCGGCGGCTGCGCGAAGAAGCCGACCACCTCGCCGCGCTGGTCGACGATCTCTTCGAGCTGAGCAGGACTCATGCCGGGTCGTTGCAGCTCCAGTTCAGCACCGTGTCGCTCGCCGACCTGGTCTCGGATGCACTCTCCGGCAGCGCACCGATCGCGGCCGCGAAAGGCGTGCGGCTCGAGGGCCGAATGGTGGGACCACCGCCGGAGATCGAGGCGTCGGCGCCCGAGGTGCTGCGGGTGTTGCGGAACCTCCTCGAGAACGCGATCCGGCACACGCCGAACGACGGCAGCGTGGTGGTGGAAGCCGGCGTCGACGCGGCTCGACCGAGCTGCGTGTTCGTGTCGGTGCGCGACGACGGCGGCGGCGTTCCGCCCGAGGACCTCGAGCGGATATTCGATATCGGCTTCCAGGGCGATCCGTCGCGTGGGTCCGGTGGTGCGGGCCTGGGGCTCGCCATCGCCAAGGGCTTCGCGGACGCCCACGAGGGCGAGCTCACCGTAGGGAACGAGAACGGTGGAGCGCGCTTCACGCTGCGTCTCCCCCGCGTGCGCACCTCATGAGAGTGCTGGTGACCGGAGGGCTCGGCTTCGTCGGCTCCCACATCGTCGAGCAGCTCCTGGACGACGACCATGAGGTGGTCGTCGTCGATTCGGTCGAGCCCGACGCCCACCGGGTCGCGCCGGCGATCGACGCACGCGCCGAGTACCGGGACCACAGCGTGTGCGATCCGGATCGGATGCTCGACGCGGTACGCGGTTGCGACGGGGTGTGCCACCAGGCGGCGAAGGTCGGCCTGGGGGTCGACTTCTCCGACGTCGTCGCGTACGTGCACCACAACGATCTCGGCACGGCGACCCTCTTGCACGCGCTCCACGAACAGAGCTTCCGCGGCCGGTATGTGTTCGCGAGCAGCATGGTCGTCTACGGCGAGGGCGCGTACTCGTGTGAGCGGCACGGGCCGGTGCGACCCGGAGCCCGCGACCCCGGTTCGCTGGCTGCCGGCCGGTTCGAGCCACCGTGCCCGGTCTGCGGGCGATCGCTCTCCCCGGCGCTGATCTCGGAAGACGCACCACTGTCACCCCGCAACGTCTACGCCGCGACCAAGCTGCACCAGGAGCATCTCGCCGAGGCATTCGCGATCGAACACCCGGGGGTGAACCCGATCGCCCTGCGATACCACAACGTCTACGGGCCGCGGATGCCACGGGACACCCCGTACGCGGGAGTGTCCAGCATCTTCCGGAGCGCGCTGGCCCGCGGTGAAGCCCCGCGGGTGTTCGAGGACGGCGGGCAGCGGCGCGACTTCGTTCACGTCGCCGACGTCGCTCGGGCCAATGTGCTCGCCCTCACCGTTGCCACCCCCGCCGCCGGACCGCTCAACGTCGCCAGCGGGGCGCCTCACACCATCCTCGAGATGGCCGATGCACTGGCTGATGCCGCCGGTCCCGACGCGCTTCGCCCGACGGTGGTCGGGGGCTGGCGCGCCGGCGACGTACGTCATGTCACCGCCTCCCCGGAACGCGCTCGAGCCGCGCTCGGGTTCTCCGCCACGATCGACTTCGCCTCCGGGATGCGGGAGCTGGCCACCGCCGAGCTCCGCGTCTGACGAGAGGGCGCTCCGAGATCAGCTCGCCGGCGCGGGACCGATCGTCACGGGAATGCCGTTCACCGCGGCGTTGCCGGAGATCACGTCGACGAACGTTCCCGGCGCGAGCACGTTGGTGTTGACACCGGCGTGGTCGTTGGCGACCGTGAGGCGAGTGCCGGACTGGTTGTGGCCCCATCCGTGCGGGAGCGAGACGACACCACGGCGGATGTCTTCGGTCACCTCGGCGGGAACGTCGACGGTGCCGGCGGCCGACGCGACCCGCGCGAGCGCGCCGTCGCACACGCCGTGCCGCGCGGCATCCTCGGGGTGGACGAGCAGCGTGCACCGGTCCTTACCCTTCACCAACACGTTGACGTTGTGCATCCAGGAGTTGTTGGAGCGCAGGTGCCGGCGGCTCACGAGCACCAGATCTTCCGCGGGCCGCTCGAGCCGTTCCGCCAGACGAGGAAGATCGTCGGTGATGTAGGAGGGGGCGAGCCGGACCATGCCGTCGTCGGTCGCGAGCACCTCCGCGAGACACGGTTCCATCGGGCCGAAGTAGATGCCGTGGGGCTCCGCCTCCAGCTTCTCCAGCGTCAGGCCGTCGGGTCGTTCGCCATAGCGGTCGCCGAAGGGCCCCGTCCGCAGGGTGAGGTCGAGCATGCGCAACGGCCCACCGTGGTCGTAGCGCGCGCGAACCGTGGGGCCGTCGAGCCCCCTCGTCTCCGCGAGCACGTCGAAGAACCCGTCGTCGATCGCCGCCACGTCCATCTCGGCCGCGTTCTCGCCCAGGCACGCGCCGGCGAGGCGGATGAGGATCTCCCACTCCTCGGGCCGGCCGCCCGCCGGCGGGAAGATCGCGGGTGAGAAGTTGGCCGCACTGCCGACCGCGAAGTTCCAGATCAGGTCGTCGTGGTGCGGCTGCTCCAGTGGCGAGAGACCGGGAAGTATGACGTCCGCGTGGCGTGTGGTCTCGTTGAGCCAATTGTCGACGCTGATCATGCAGTCGAGCCCGGGGAGCGCCGCGTCGAGACGGTCACCGCCGGGCGCGGAGAGGACCGGATTGCCCGCGACCGTGAACAGCGCGCGGATCTGACCGTCGCCAGGCGTTGCGATCTCCTCCGCCAGACAGGAGACGGGAACGTGACCGAGCACCTCGGGCGCGCCGCGCACGCGTGTCTTCCACCGGCCGAAGTTCGCGACGCCACCTTCGAGACCGGGCATCGGGAGATCGGTGACCGACCACACCGCGGCGCGAGGGAACATGAGCCCACCGACGGTGTCGAAGTGGCCGGTAAGGATGTTCACTACGTCGACGAGCCAGCTCGCGAGTGTGCCGAACTCCTGGTTGCAGAGTCCGATGCGGCCGTAGACGACGGCCCGTCCGGTGGTGGCGAGCTCGCGAGCGAGCGCACGGATGCGGGCGGCGGGGATCCCGGTCACCGGCGCGACCCGTTCGGGCGTCCACTCGGCGACGAGCTCCTCGATGCGGTCCACCCCGTCGAGCCGGTCGGCGACGTGGCCGAGACGGACCAGGCCCTCGGCGACCACGACGTTGGCCACCGCGAGCAGAAGCGCGGCGTCGGTGCCGGGGGTGATCGGCAGCCACTCGTCCGCCGCAGCGGCAGTACCGGTGCGGCGAGGGTCGACGACGATCACCTTGCCGTCGCGGGCGCGAATCGCGTCGATCTCCCCCATCACGTCCGGGCACGCGAGGAGCGACCCCTGCGACGCGTGCGGGTTCGCGCCCATCACGACCAGCAGGTCGGTGCGTTGGATGTCGGGAACAGGGATCTTCCACATGCCGCCGTACATGAGGTGCGAGCTCACGTTCTTCGGCCACTGGTCGACTGTCCCGGCCGAGTAGATCATCGGGATGCCTGACATTCCGATGAGGACCCCGACGTAGCGGCCCAAGCTGAAGTTGTGGGCGAGCGGGTTACCGACGTACGCGGTGACCGCCTCGATGCCGTGCTGCTCGATCACCGGACCGAGGAGCTCCGAGCACCGACGGAACGCCGCGTCCCACGTCACCTCGGTCCACGTGTCGCCGTCGCGCACGAGTGGTTGGCGGATCCGGTCGGGGTCGTGATGAAGATGCCCGAGCGTGGTGCCCTTCGGGCAGAGGTGCCCCTTGCTCCAGGCGTCGTCCCGGTCGGCCCGGATCAGCGCGACCTGGTCGCCCTCCACGTGGATCTCGAGCCCGCACATCGCCTCGCACAGCGGGCATGTCCGGAGATGGACGGTCCGCTCACTCGCCGTCGCGGTCATGCGGGGAACGATACGGGATGAGCCGCGGCGGCCGTTCGCCTTCCCGCTCGCCCTACAACACGTCGAGCCGAGGTCGAGCGTCAGATTGGGACCTTCGGACCTGGTCGGCGATCGGGTCCCCCACCTATCGTGCGGGTCGACAGTTGGCGCTGACGCTCCGGGACGATCGAGGACCACTTTCTATGCTGCACGAGGTCGACATTCAGGCTCTCGATCCGGAGCGTCTGGAGAAGCTGATCGGCCCCGAGCGCGCCGCGCGGTTCGAGAACGAGGCGGCGGCGGCGCGATCACTGCTCGAGGGTCGTCGAGTGGTCAACGTCAACTCGACCGCGTCCGGGGGAGGAGTCGCCGAGCTCCTCCAGACCCTCCTCGCGTATGTGCGCGGACTTGGCGTCGACGCCCGGTGGGCAGTGATCGAAGGTGATCCGGACTTCTTCACGATCACCAAGCGGATTCACAACCACCTGTACGGTTCACCGGGCGACGGTGGCCCGCTGGGTCCCGAGGAGCATGACCAGTACCGGCAGACGCTGCACCGGAATGCCGAGGAGCTGGCGTCAATCATTCGGGACGGCGACATCGTCATCCTTCACGATCCGCAGACCGCCGGGCTGGTCGACGTGGTGCACGCCTCGGGTGCCCACGCGGTCTGGCGGTGCCACGTAGGTGCTGACACCGTCAACGACTCCACCGAAAGCGGTTGGGCCTTCCTCCGCCCCTATCTCGCGGACATCGAGGCGTTCGTGTTCACCCGCGCAGAGTTCGCTCCTGTATGGGTCGACAAGGCGCGCCTTCACGTGATCACGCCGTCGATCGATCCGTTCTGCACGAAGAACGAGCCGCTCACGCCGGCGGTCTCCGAGTCGATCCTGCACTACACCGGCCTGCTCGGGGGAGACGGGGACGACTCGGTCACGACCTTCGAACGGCGCGACGGCTCACCCGGTCGAGTAGAACGTCGCGCCGACATCCTCCAGACGGGACCACCGCCGCCGCCGGAGATACCCCTCGTCGTCCAGCTCTCGCGCTGGGATCGGATCAAGGACATGGAGGGCGTGCTCCGCGCGTTCGCGGAGCACGTCGATCGGAGCTTCGGCGCGCACCTCATGTTGGTGGGGCCCACCGCGCACGGGGTGACCGACGACCCCGAAGGTGGAGCTGTGCTCGACGAGTGCATCGAAGCCTGGCGCGCCCTCCCTCAGTCGGCTCGAACGCGCGTCCATCTCGCGTGTGTGCCGATGCACGATCCCGATGAGGCCGCGGTGATCGTCAACGCTCTCCAGCGGCACGCCACGATCATCACGCAGAAGAGCCTGGCGGAGGGCTTCGGACTCACCGTGGTCGAGGCGATGTGGAAGCATCGGCCCGTCGTCGCCAGCCGCGTAGGAGGGATCGTGAATCAGATCGACGACGGCGAGAGCGGCCTTCTCATCGACGACCCACATGATCTCGAAGCGTTCGCCGCCGCGATCAACCGGCTGCTCGGAGATCCTGCACTGGCCGAGCAGATCGGCGCCGCGGCGTACCAACGGGCTCACCGGGACTTCCTCGGGGACCGCCACCTCGAGCTCTATGGATCCTTGTTCGCGGCGTTGTTGTCGCCTGGTGAGCAACGATGACGCGGACACCACCTGAGGGAGCGGACATGCACGAAAGCTGGATCGCGGACCTTGACCTCGAGACCTGCCTCAAGCACCTCCGTTCCGAAGTGGTCGGACGGGTAGCGGTCGTCATCGACGGGTTCCCGCTGGTGCTCCCGGTCAACTACCGGTTGGTCGAGACGCTCGGACTGACCTGGGTTGCCCTTCGTACACGGCCGGGCAACGTGATCGACCAGGCCTCGGACAAGGTCGCGTTCGAGATCGACGGCGTCGATCCCAGCCACCACCGGGGCTGGTCGGTCCTCGTGCGCGGCACGCTGCTCGTCATCGACACAGAGGCCGCGAGCTTCCGCGAGCGCTTCGACTCGGAGCCCTGGCTCACGACGGAGCGGGACGCGTGGCTCGTGATCGAGCCGTTCTCCATCACCGGACGGGAGCTCCACGCCTCCGAGCAGTCGTGGGCGTTCCATCACCGCGCCTATCTCTGACGACCTTCCGCCTCGCGCTGCAAATACTTCGTGACGCGCGACGGCGGACTGGCCAATAGGTGATGTGAACGCAGAGACGACGGACGCGGAGCTTCTGGCCTGCCTTCAGGACGATCCAGGCGCGCTCGAGGCTCTCTACCGGCGCCACCTGAAGCGCGTCGTCTCGTACGCGACGTACCGGTGTGACCAACCGGCAGACGTCGCCGACCTCGTGGCCGCCACCTTCCTCGCGGTCCTCGAATCGGCGCCCACCTACGACCCGGCTCGAGGTGACGCGCTGCCATGGATCCTCGGCATCGCCGGTCACATTCAGTCGCGCAACCGGCGACGGCTATGGCGAGAGCACGAAGCGCTCACCCGGAGCGGGCGCCGCCGGAACCTCGCACCGGACGACATCAGCCGCCTCGAACACGCCATTGATGCCGCACACCGCTCCAATGCCGTCGATGCCACGATCCGGACGCTCTCCTCCCGCCATCGAGAGGTACTGCTTCTCGTAGGCCCGGACGGCCTCGATCACGAACAGGCCGCCGAAGCCCTCGGGCTCTCACCGAGCGCGTTTCGCAACCGGTTGCTACGAGCGCGACGGGCTCTTCGCCGCGGGCTCCCCAGGCCACAACGGGTCGCCGTCGAAACCACCACCACTCAGGAGGGAACCCCATGACCGGCACGCTCGCACCCTTCGAAGCCGACATCCTCGAAGATCTCCTCCGCGCTCAACGGGGGCTCGACGACGCGCCGGCCGGCAACTCCCCGCCTCGCCACCCCGCGCGCCGCCGCATCGCCGCGTCGGTTGTCGTTGCCGCCTCACTCGGAGCCACGGCCGTCGTTGTCGCCACCAGCTCCTCCACCTCGCCCTCGGCGCGACCCGGCACGGTTGGCCCTCACATCGAGGAGCCGATTCACGTGCTCACCGTCGCCTCGATCACGCGTCGAGCCAACGCCGCGCTCGGGAACGTGGACGACATGGTGTTGCAGACCCACGAGACCCGCATCCGCCTCACCGAATCCGGAACGGTCACCGACGTCTACGACACGTGGTCCGACCGCGGCGACCCCGAGCACTCGCGGACGATGTACTTCCGCGACGGACAACCCGTCTACGACCTCCAAGCAGATTCCGCCGCACCCTCCGAGATGTTCGTCGACTACCTGAAGCGCACCTGGTACGAGAACCCGACGATCGACTACTCCCACGGCCACCTGCTCGGCTCCACTCCAGATCAGATCCGCGAGCAGCTCAGCACTGGGCAACTCAGCTTCGTGGGTCACGAGACCATCGACGGCCGCGACACACTCCATCTCTCGCGCCACGACATCGCGCCGCTGACCGGGGACCTCTGGGTCGACACCGCGACCTACCTGGTCGTTCGCTCGCGCAACGCGATCGGGACCACCGACTACACATGGCTCGCTCGAAACGCGGACTCACGTTCGAAGCTCGTCCCCGAGGTCCCGGCCGGCTTCACGTTCGCCGGCCGGATCCCCGAGACTCCTGCCAACCCTGACGGCAGCGTCGGTTGAGCTCCTACTGAACCCGGATCGACAGTGACTTTGTGGCGGTCTGCCTGGTCATCTTGTTTCCGGAGTCGCGAACTTGAATCTTGAAGTAGAAGGTCCCCCTCGCCTTCGGAGCACCAGTCATCATTCCGCTCTTCGAGAGCTTGAGGCCCTTCGGCAACGCACCCATCTTCTTCCACGCCACCGGCAACGACGAGCCGCAGTACCTCAGGCGCGCGGAGTATGACTGGTGCAGCGCCCCAACCGGCAAGGCCGGAGTTGTGATCCTCAGCGTGGGACACGCTGCGGGAACGGTGCCGCAGTCGAGGCGCAGCATCAGATTCAAGACTGGCGGTGGGATCGTCAGCGCCGCCGTCTCGACGAAGTCGGCTCCGTTGCGCGCGACGCAACCCGACTTCTGCGCTCGGACGCGGTAGTACCCGGCCACTACGTCCCAACCGAACGCGCCGTCGGACCCGCTCACCATCGGGTTGGTCCGGTTGCCTGGAGACATCACGGCACTTCCGTTGGGTACGATCGTGAACGGGCCGAGCTTCGAGTTCGAGTGGTAGAGCGTGACCGTGGCGCCCACGACCGGGTGCGACGCCTGATCAACGACCAGACCCGACGGATCGATGTAGATGTCGAAGTCGGTGCTCTCGACCGACGTGTCGGGACACGTGATCGAGAGGTGCACTTGCGCGTCTCCGTGGTTCGGGTAGAGCGATTCCGTGCCGGTGGCGGCGTAGTGACCGCTGCCAGACGGAGACTCTTCCATCGGGCCCGACCGTACGACGTTGCCGTCCACGATGATCTGGTACGTCGCGGTCCCCAGCAGACAGCCGGTAGTCTCGAGCGTGAGCGGATCGGTCCAGACCACGGTCGGGATCCCGTCATCGTTGGTTCCATGGTTGGTGATCGTCGTGCCCGCCGGTGGCGGTGTCGGTCCGTCCAGCACGAAGTCCTGATGGGTCGTGCTGTGGTCGGTGAGCACGATGCTGGCGCTTTGCGATAGCAGCGAGGTTCCCGCAGGCGAGAACGCCGTCACTGTGTATGCACCGCTCGCCAGCGTGCCCAGCGAGTAGATCCCGCCGCCGGCCGTGTACACCGTGTCGCAGTCGCCGCCGTTCTTGCACACCTGTACGGGTAGCTCGTCGATCACGCCGGAGGGTCCGCTCACGGTGCCGGTAACCGCGGCCGTACCGGCCGGCGCTCCGGTCGGGATCACGAACGTTCCCGTACCAAGGAACTTCTTGATGCCCGCCGTGCAGGGCGCCATGCCTCCCTTCCCGGCCTTCACGGAGAGGCTGTTCAGGGTAATGACCGCGGACTCCGTAGCAAACGAGCCGGTCGTGATCTTGGCGTCCGTGTCGTACACCGGACCGCCGAGCTTGAGGCTCGTGAACCCGGCCCCGACCTTGCGGGTCTGAAAGTCGATGTGACTCGCATCGACCGAGCCCGGGGTCCAAGTGACGTCGGACGGGATCGGATCGGTGCCGAGGTTGTTCAGACAGCTCGCGTTGTGTAGATGGACGGAGTCCACCAACGTCTGAGCGCCGTCGACAGTGTTACCGGAACATCCCGACGTCTTCACCTGCAGCAAGAACGTCACCGTGTTCGCGGAATTGGTGAGTGGTGGGCTGAAGCTGCCTTTGGCCACGGCGGTGCAGCTCAACGTTCCACTCGCTGGATCGGCCTCCGCAACGCCGACACCGAACGTTCCAACTCCAAGCGCGACGACCGCGACCACGATCAAGAATCGACGAACCATCTTCCTGCCCCCCATCCTTGGATCTCCAAGCGACGCGCCCGAGAGAATCCTTGCCACACCATCCGGTCCAGCGCGGAACCTAAAGCGATGCTCCGCGCCCAGCAAGAGGTTTCACGGCTGGTGTTCCTCACGCCTCTCGGTGCGTCAACACTTTGCGCGCTTCGATCGCCACGACACGGGGCCGACTCGTCGGCGCGAGCGCCGAACGCTCATCGCTCAACCCGGCCGCGACCGGCGACCGCGCGGCGCGGAGCTGCCGGAGCGCCTTCGAGTGGGTGGGCACACCGAGTTCGCGCGATCCGGTTCCGTGGTCCACCACCGCCCGGCCCCGGCAGGTAGCGAGTCCGTCGAGCGCGGGTTGGGAGGGCGCCGTCGTGACGGCGCCCTCCACCCGGTCTCTCCAACCTGGGGGGAGTGGGGACCTGCCCTCCTCTGGCTTCCCGAAGACCCCTGCTCGTGTTCGGGCCGTCGCCGCGCGGTTCGGCACCGGCTCGGCTCGAGCCTCCAGGCGACGCATCAACCAGGATCGGGATGATGCCGGAGGGGGGTTAACCGCGCGTTAACCGCCCTCGAGGCACCGGCGGCGCAGCGATACCGCCTCGGGACCCGGCTCGACTCCGAGCTGCGCGAGCACCCGGCCGAGGTGATCCAGCACCCGGCGAGCGGCCGATCGATCCCCCCGTTCGAGGTGGACCGACGCGAGCAGCCGGTAGGGCGCTTCGGACCACGGATCGGCGGCGATCGCCCGTTGCGCCATGACCGCTGCGCGGCCGAGCTCGTGATGCGCGGCGAGCAGCTCTCCCGAGCGCAGGGCCGATCGGACGAAGAGCGTTCCGAGCCGGATCCGGTCGAACTCCAGCCAGTCCGCCGGGTCGAGGTCGGCGAGCAGCTCCCCGCGCCAGAACCCGACCGCGCGGACGTGTGCTTCGAGCGCGAGCGACGGCGCGCCGGACCGTTCGAGCTCCTCGGCTTCCGCGGCGGCGGCCTCGAACTCCCAGACGTCGACGCGCAACGCGGGATCGTCGCGCAGCGTGAGGCGATCGTTCTGCTGGTAGATGAAGAAGGAGGACGTGTTCTTCTCGCGTTGCGGCTCGACCAGCTTGAGGAGATGGGTCAGCGTGACCCGCAGGTTCCCCAATGCCTGATCGTCACCGAGATCGGGCCACAGCACGCCGGCCGCCTCGGATCGACGCACCGAGCGGCGGACCACGAGCAGCCCGAGCAACGACCGGACCCGCTCGCGGCGGAGCTCCGGCGCGCGAGACCGCGCGCCACCGACGTCCACCTCGAGCGGACCGAGCACCCTGACTTCCAGGGAATCGGGTGCGGCCGGCGGGAGCGCCGCGACAAAGGCGGAGCTCGTGCGGGCGACCGCCGGCTCCTTCGATGCTCCCAGGCGGCGAAGCACGTGACGCTGCGTGCGACCGTTGCGCTGCAGCAGCTCGACCGGCGGGCTGCCCCCGGCCGCGGCGGAGTAGACCGCGGCCTCGAGCATCCAGGGCGCGGGCGCGAACCACCGCACGATCGGCTCGCGCAGCCAGCGATAACGGCCGAACGGCTCGAGATCCCCCGCACGCGCCGCGACGAAGGCGGCTGCGAAGGCGCGCCGTTGCGCATGCACCCCTTCGAGGTCGAGTGCGTCGTAGCGCTCCCGGAGCTCCGGACGCAGAACGTAGAGAATCGTCAAGCCCTCGAGCGGCGGGAAGAACACCCCCCGGTCCGGCACTCGCGCGAGGAGCTCAGCCGCTCGGTCCTCCGCGCCCTCGAGCACGTCGACCGTTGCCGCGGCGAGGAGCTCTTCGTCGATGGTGGCCTCGGTCGGCGGTCCGATCCGCTCGAGCTCCACCAGCTGCTCACGCGCTCCGCCGATGTCACCGAGGATGGCGCAGGCCGAGGCCAAGCGGGATCGGGCGACCCGGCGGGCCACGAGTGGGCGCCGATCGATCCGGGCTTCGGCGACGGCCCGGAGGTCGTCGAGCACGCCGTCACCCGAGCCGAGGCCCTGCGCCACCGCGACCTCGATGCCGAGCACGCCGTCCCGCACTCGTTGACGATGGGTAGCGGGCATGCGATCCAGCGTGCGCGCGGCCTCGTCGAACCGACCTCCTTCTACCTGGGCCCGCGCGCAGAAGTACGCCGCGAGCCCCTGGGACGGATCCGACGAGGGCTCCGCCGCCACGGGCGAGAGGATGCCTTCGGCCCTCCGCCAGTCCCCGACCATCAACGCGAACACGCCGCGACACACTGCGTCGAAGGCCACCGCCCACGGATGGCCGGAGCCGGCCAGCTCGGAGATGCGCTCCATGTACGGAGCGATCCGCTCACTGTCCATGAGGCTGTACGCGATCGCGCCGAGCCGCGCGAGCGCGGCGACCTCGCCCTCGACATCGTCACGCGCCGCGAACGCCCCCACCGCCTGCTGGCCGACCTCGAAGGCCCGCTCCGGGCTGATGACGGTCTTGGCGATCGTCTGCACGAGCAGCACCTCGGGCTCGGCATGAAGCGACGACGGGAGGAGCTCCGCCCAGGCCGCCGCGAGCGCGGGATCCTCCGGCGCGCCGAGCTGCACGAAGTGCATCCGGAGCGTCCCGAGCACTTCACCCCACGCCTCTGCGCCGACCAACAGGCGGAGCGCACGGTCGATGTCGCCGCGCTCGCGCGCGTAGATCCCGCCTCGGCGTCGGACCTCAGCCAGACGACCGGCGCTCTCCCGGGCCACGATCGGTTCCGCGACCACGTCGTGCAGCTCCCACCACCCGGAGGCCGACCGATTCACCAACGGAACGTCAGCCAGCACGTCTCCGAGAACGACCGGTTGCCCGGCGATCGTCGTCGCCAGCTCGTCGTCGGCACCACCGAGAGCAGCCAGCTCGACCAAGCGTGCGCGACGGGCGGCGTCGAGTGGACCGATCACCTGCTCCCAGATGTACTCGCCGGGCGTGACTCCGGTGGCGCGGGCGAGGAGCTCGGCGAGGGCCGGCCATCCCTTGGCCGCGGCGAGCTGCTCGGGCGCGGCGCCGCGCAGGCGCGCGAACTCCGCGACCTCGGCCTCGGTGAACCGCAGGTCCTCCTCGCGCAGGACCAGGGCGTCACCTCCCACTGCGAGCCGGGCGACGCCAACTTCGGGAAGGGTGCGGGCACCGAGCAGCACATGCGTATTGCCCGGGAGAGCCTGGACCAGGCGACGCAGGAGCGCGAGACCGGCGGACCCCGAGGCGACCTCGTGCACGTCGTCGAGTACGAGACAGATCGCGGTCGGCGCGCGGCCCCAGACAACGTCGACCAGCAGTCCGAGGAGGTCATCGGACTCCGTGAACCGAGGTGGGTCGGCGCCGAGCTCGGCCAGCAATCGCGAAGCCAGGCGAAGCGCGCTCGAATCTCCGGGTTCGAGCCGCAGATTCACGTCCACACCACTTCGGGCCAGCCGGTTCTCGCGCACCGCCTGCGCGAGCAGCGTCGTCTTCCCGAAGCCGGCCCCCGCGACGACCGCGGTCACCGGCCGGCTCCAGCGACCCTGGACTGCGAGCAGGAGGCGCGGTCGCGGCAGCGAGCCCTGGGCAACGAAGGGAAACCCGCCGGACGCCCCCTGCGCTCCAAGAGGACTGCCCCTTGGATCGGCCCCGCCCACGGCGCCCGACTCCACGGGCCCATGCTAGGCCCGGCTCTGTCCCCACACCTCGGGCTCGACCTTCCGGGAACGGTCACGCGCCCGCCGGTGGCGACGACGACGCCTCTCAGCCCAGTCTCAGGGACCTTCGCAACACTGCCGCCGGATGGTGGCAGTGAGTCTTCGCGATCTCCAGCCGAGTTGGGTCATGTTGGCGTATCCGCGCGCGACGTGACCGCCGCAGGTACGCGGTCACCGAGACCTCTGGTGGTGTCCGAGGAGCGGGCGCGGGCCGGCGACCGCGCCTGGATCGCGGTCGTCGCCATCGCGGCCAACGCGGTGGTCGTGGTCGGTCTGTGGCTCCGCCACGGAGGCCTGACGAATGCGAGCGGGCCGGGTGGGCTCGCTACCGCGGCGGGGCAGCTGACCGGCCTGGTCGGCACGTACTCCGTGCTGCTGCAGCTGCTCCTCATGGCCCGAGTGCCCTGGCTCGAGCGGTACGTGGGTCTGGACCGCCTCGCCGTCTGGCACCGGTGGAACGGATTCGCGGCAGTCACACTGCTCGTCGCGCACACGGTGTTGATCACGGTGGGGTATGCGTCGAGCACCCACCAGTCGCTGTGGGAGCAGACCCGGAGCTTTCTCTCTCACTACCCCGACGTACTGATGGCCTTCGTCGGGCTCGCGTTGCTCATCGCAGTTGCCGTCACCTCGGTGCGCCTTGCCCGGGCCCGCCTTCGGCGCGAGACCTGGTACTTCGTGCATCTGTACGCGTACCTCGCGGTCGCGCTCGGGTTCGCGCACCAGCTGGCGGTCGGCACCGACTTCGCGGACGACCGCGCGGCTCGGCTCTGGTGGGTGGCGCTGTACGCGGCAATCTTCGGCTCCATCATCTTCTGGCGTGTCCTGCAGCCCTTGCGGTTCAACGCGCGGCACAGTCTTCGCGTGAGCGGCATCGATCCTGAGGGCCCGGGTGTCGTTTCGATCTCCATCACGGGACGACAGCTCCGCCAGGTCGGTGCACAACCGGGGCAGTTCTTCTTGTGGCGCTTCCTGACCCGGGACGGTTGGTGGCAGGCCCATCCGTTCTCCCTCTCGGCCCGACCGACCGATCGCCGGCTGCGCATCACGGTCAAAGCGCTCGGTGACCACACGAGTCTTCTGCAATCGGTGCGCAGTGGCACGCGTGTGTTCGCGGAGGGTCCATACGGCACCTTCACACAGGATCGTCATGCTGGGAGGCCCGTGCTGCTGCTGGCGGGCGGCATCGGGATCACGCCGCTGCGGGCGCTGATGGATTCGCTCCCGTCGGCGCAGCGAGGAGACGTGACGTTGGTGTTCCGGGTCGCGAGCGACGACGCCGTCATCTTCCGGGCGGAGCTCGACCGGTTCGTGGCGAAGAAACGAGCAGTGGTGCACGTGCTCACGGGTTCGGAGATCGGTGACGACGAGACCGACCAGCTCGGCCTCCCCGCGCTGGCCGCACTCGTCCCCGACATCGTGCAGCGAGACTGCTTCGTGTGCGGTCCCCCGGGGTTCATCGACGCGATGCGGCGTCGACTCGGCATCCTCGGTGTGCCCGGCCGGCAGGTCCACTTCGAACGTTTTGAGCTCTAGGAGCCGGAGACCATGCGCCGAGTCGTGCCCGTCATCCTTGCGACCCTCGGAGTGCTCGCCCTGCTCGCGACCTTCCACACCACGCCGGCATCCGTCACGCGCGTCGCGGTCCGGGCGCCTGCCGCGCCGCCCGCCGCGTCCGCGCCACCTCCACCCACGAGCCCCGATTCCTCCGCTACGACTCCGCCAACGATCCGGACCGTCGACGGACCGATCGTTTCGAACCGCTTCGGCGATGTCGAGGTGCAGGTCAAGACGCAGGGCGGGCGCCTGATCGACGCACAGGCGGTGCAGCTCCCGGAGGACCGTGAGCGATCGGCGCTCATCAGCCAGTACGCAGGACCGAAGCTCCGAGCCGAGGCACTGCGTGCCCAGAGCGCAAGCATCGACATCGTCTCCGGTGCCACGTACACGAGCGACAGCTACGCGCAGTCCCTGCAAGCTGCCCTCGACCAGGCGGGGATCCACTGATCGCCGACGACGGGACGCGATCGATCCGGCGTGTCCAGCAGGTGTGGGGAACTGCCGTCAGCGTCGACGTACGCGACGGCGTCGGCGCGGCGTCGCTCGAAGCGGTCTTCGACTGGTTCCAGCGCGTCGACGATCTGTTCAGCACCTGGCGCGCCGACACCGAGATCAGCCGGATCGCACGCGGGGAGCTGCGTCTCGAGGCCGCGAGCCCGGAGGTCCGGGTTGTGCTCGCCCTTTGTGAAGAGGTCCGTCGCGAGAGCAACGGCGCATTCGACATCACATTCGGCGCGCATGAACGAGTTCCGCCGCATCCAGGTTTCGGGCCCATCGATCCTTCAGGTCTCGTCAAGGGGTGGGCGGTCGAACGTGCGGCAGATCAGCTTCGTGCCGCGGGGGCGAAGAACTTCTCGATCACCGCGGGTGGAGATGTCGTGGTGCGCGGTTGCCCCGACGGCGAGTCGGGTTGGCGCGTCGGCATTCAGCATCCGTGGGAGCGCGATCGGGTCGCAGCGGTCCTCGGCGTCGTAGACCTGGCGGTCGCGACATCGGGTCGGTACGAACGCGGCGACCACGTCTTCGATCCACGCACCGGCCTGCCCGCGCGCGGGCTCAGCGCGGTCACCGTCATCGGCACGGACCTTGCCCTCGCCGACGCCTATGCCACTGCAGCCCTCGCCCTCGGCAACCAGGGAATGAGCTGGCTCGCCGACCTCCCGGGGATCGAAGCGCTCGGGATCACCGACGACCGTGTCGTGGTCACGACACCAGGCTTCGGCGACTACCGCATTGCCTGAACGATTTCGGCGCTCGCGTCCGGTCTGGCGGAGTTGGACCGGAGTCCGGCGGCCCGGGTACAGCGCGGGCCGTCGCGCGCCGAGAATGGTGGGATGTGGCCGACTGGGCATGCCCGCGACGTGATGGCGCCCGAACCCGCAGCCGAGCCCACCGACGCGGTCGGTGTAGAAGGCAACGCGCGCCTCACCGGATCACTCGGAGCGGTCCTGTTCGTCGTGCTGGCGCTCGAGGGGATCACGATCCTCGCCCGCCAGTCGCTCCTGAGTGCGCACGTGTTCGTGGGCATGGTTCTCGTGCCGCTGGTGCTGCTCAAGATGGGGAGCACCGCGTACCGGTTCGTGCGCTACTACTCCGGAACGGCCGCGTACACCCGGAAGGGCGCGCCACCGGTGGCATTACGGCTCGCCGGGCCGTTCGTCGTGATCACGACCGTCGCCGTGCTGGCCACGGGCGTCGGGCTGCTCATCACCGGCCCCTCAGCGGACTGGCTGGCCCAGGCCCACAAAGCGAGCTTCGTGCTCTGGTTCGCGTTCATGGCGGTTCACGTGCTCGGCCACGTGTTCGAGACACCCAGACTCGCAGTCGCGGATTGGCGCCGCGATTCGGTCGTGTCCGGAGCTGGGCTACGAAAGCTGGCGCTCAGCGCGGCGCTCGTCGCCGGCATCGTGCTCGGAGTGCTCTCCCTCGGCTGGATCGGGGCGTGGCACGACGCATCGATCGGATGAGCGTCAAGGATCTGTGCAGGCTGAGCCGGCGGGCGCGAAAACGGGACTGTGGCTTCGACCAGTGGTCGGCCACAGTCCCGTTTCCGGCACCGAGATGATCGGGACTACTGCTGCACCTGGACGTCCACGTTGACGAAGCGGTTGTTGGCGATGCCACTCGCCGACACCAGACCGGGCGACAGCCAGACCCCGAAGTGGTTGTTCATGATGATGTTGTGCCGGATCGATGTTCCGTTGATCGACACTGAGGGGTCACCGGAGAAGATGAGGACACCCGTGGTCTGGGTGACACCCGCGTCGGCGTCCCCGCCGACGTTGTTCGTCTTGATGAAGTTGCCGTCGATCACGTTGTTGTCCAGGCTCTGGCCCGGTGCGTGAGCGTGGAGCGTGACACCGGCAAATCCATTGTTGGCCAGATAGTTGCGGGTGACCCGGTTGTCGTGTGCCGCCGAGCCCGGAACGCCCGCGGCGATGAGCACGCCACCTTCGCCGTTGCCGGTGACCCAGTTCATCGTGATCGTGTTGTCGTAGACCCCGGCCGCCGGATTGTGCGCCGGCACGGTGATGCCGCAGTCGGGTTTGTTGTCGGTCACCTTGTTGTAGGCGATGAGGTTGCCGTGTGTCGCGGCGATGTCATCGCTCACCAGGATGCCGCCGGCGTTCTCCGAGACGTCATTGCCGAACACCGAGGAGTTGGTGGTGGCCTGGAGGTGCAGACCCTCGCCGCAGTCGCCCGGGATCTCGCCTTGTGCCTGGCATTGGGGATACGTGTTCGGGGTCGTGGCGCCCTGATCGTTGTGCTGCACCTTGGTCCACGAGATCTCGACGTGGTCGACCATGGAGGCCAGGATCCCCTCGCCGATCGCGTTCTCGACGGTGAAGCTGCTCACCTTGCTCCCCGACGCGCCGGGGCCCTGCAGCAGAATTCCGTTGTCGTGGCCCGTCGCGTCGATCGTCGCGTGCATCCCTCGCAGCGACAGCGACTTGTCGATCGTGACCATCTCGGCGTACGTCCCGGGCAGGACGACGATCCTGCTCCCGGCGCCTGCGTTGCTCACTGCCTGCCCGATGGTGAGGCACGGACTCCACGACCGGCCGCAAGTAGCACTGTCGGTGCCGCGCTTCGAGACGTAGAGCGTTCCCGATGCGTCGTGACCGTGCCCCTCGAACGGACCGTGATCGTGTTCGACGGCCGGGCCGCCACCGTGTTCATCCGAAGCCGTCGCCGCCGGTGCCCCCACCGACATCGCCGCGACCGCGAGTAGCGATGAGACCGCGAATAGCGCGAGCGCTCGACCAGTCCGATGCATGAGGTAATCCTCCTTGATCAACCCGACATGACACAAACATCTCATCATGTCGCCGCAAGGTGGGTCAATTGCCAGGTGCTGGTCAGGTCGAGGGGGTACCGCCCGCGAGTGGGCACGGTGCGAGCACCTGCAGCGCGGTGCTCGCACCGGGGAAGGAGTTGTCCGCGACCATGAGGTTGCACACTCGGTCGAGCGAGATCGCCGGGACCCCACCGACCGCCTGGGTGTTGCGCTGGATCTCCACACCGTCGAGGTTGGTCAGCTGGATGAGCCCCGGCTGTGCGGCGCCCGAGGGAGGACGCGCAGTACCGGTCCCGACGTTGTCCAGGATGTGCACGCCGCGGCGGAGCTGCCTGGTGAAGCCGGCTGCGACGGATACCCCGTTGCCGCCGTCGACCCGGTTGCCCTGGAGCCAAACGTCGTTGACCCCGGGTCCACCACCGACCGCCGCGAGCAGGAAGTTCGTGTAGCTGCCGACGCGGTTCGCCTGGAGGCGCACGTGCTCGGCCCGGGCGCGGCCGATCGGCTCGAGGTCGAAGACGGAACGCGCGACATCCCGGATGTCGTTGTCCTCGACAACCACATCATGTGCGTTGACGATCGCGATGCCCTGGCGACCGCTGCGCAAGAAGGTGCCGCGCCGGATGGTGACGTTGCTCGAGGCACCCGTGATCCAGACGAAGTCGCCGTAGGTGTCCTGAATCCGCATCGAGTCGAGAACGATGTTGCTCGAGCGCGAGATCGCGACTCCGGCCTGGCCCTCGAGCGCGGGTACGTAGGCCGCGGGCGTCGCTCCGGCGTTGGGATTGGCTCCTTGCACGGTGAGGTCGCGCAGCGTCACGTTGGTGCTCTTGCGGATGTGCCAGTGCTCGCGCCGCCGGGGCCAAGCGGAGCGGTATCCGGCCCGCGGCGGCGCGCCCCCGCTGCCGTCGGTCAGGGCGAAGACCGTCGAGCCGTTCCCTTCGATCGTGAGATCGTGCCGGTCGAGAAGGAACAGCACACCTTCGACCCGGTACCGGCCTCGCGACGGGAACATGACGGTGGTGCCCGGCGCCAGGCCCGCGAAGAACGCGTTGAGTGGCCCGGTCACGTCGGACGCCCCCGTGCGGTCGATCGTGCTCGGTACCGGTACCACCGTCGCCGCGCCGACAGGTCCGATCTCTGCCATCGGCGCGACGGTGCCGAGGGCGAGCAGCGCGACGAAGAGGAGGGCCGGCCTTCGTAGTCTTCCCGAGCGGTTCATCACGACGCCCAGTGGTAACAGAACCACCTCGAGTGCGTCGACGGGCAGTCATCGCATTCCATGAATTGGCCACAGTGCGTGGCTGCGGTCCTGTCCGTGCCGACCGTTTCGCGTCCTTCCCGCCCTCGTGTGGCGGATCCTCGCGAGTCGCGGGATCGCCAACGAGGCGCACACTCGCGGTCAGCCCGCCGGCGGTCAGCAGGCCGGGAGCGTTCCGGCCAGCCGGTGTGCTCGGATCCGGGCCGCGGTGAGAGCCGCCGGGTAGAACGCCACTTCGTCGAGCTGCCCCAGGAAGGTGTGCGCAGCCTCGACGCTGCCCGACGTCGAGCCCTGATCCTGGCCCAGCACCAACGAGCCGTTCGCCGCGAGCGACGCTCCCGGCCGCACCGAGCCCCAGTACGCCAACGCGCCGTCCTTGTAGACCCGCAACGTGCCCCCGATCGAGCGCCACGTCACCGCGACGTGATGCCACGAGCCATCGTTCAACGCAACTCCCGTGTCAATCCGCGTGCCCTTCACGTACACCGCCAACGCTCGCGGGTCACGGATCTGAAACTCCTCCGGAGAGCGGCTCGTCCCGTACGAGACGATTCCCGCGTCCCAGGTCGTCTTCGGCGTCTTCAACCACAAGTCCGTGCTGAGCGCCGTCCCCGAAACTCCAGACGCTCCGCTCGCGCGCACCGCGTCATTCGATCCGTCGAACGATGCGACCGTGTTCGCATCGCTGCTCAACGAGTGCTGCTGACGCAGCGCCACCCCACCGACGTAGATTCCCGGACGGTTGTTCCCTGAAGCATCCGCCGCCGCCGTACCGCTCGACTCCCCCAACCGCCAGTACACCGACGGCCCATCGGCCGACACCGAGCCCGAATACGTCGTCGTCCTGCACACCCCGTTGTAGGCCGCCGTATAGATCTTGTCGGTCTTCGGCACGTTGATCGTGTGCGTCGCCGCCCCACCTCCCGACCAGCTCGCGAAGGCGTAGCTGATTCCCCCGACGGTCTGGGTCAGCGGCGCGTTGAGCTGCACCTGCGAGTTCACGACCCAGGACTGGCTGAACGGTGTCGGAGGGCTCTGTTCGGACCCGGCGGCGACTGCGACACCCTCGGGGTTGCTGTGGATCGTAAGTGACGCCGTCGACGGGTCGATGCGACGGACGACGCTCGCGGTCGCGCCGACTGCGTCGGTCGCGGTCAAGGTGAGCTCGATGTACGACGGCGCCTGGTGATCCGGTGCCGCGATCGTGCCGCCGACCCCGGTGCGCGTGGCCAGCGGATGTTGGTGGCAGCCCAACGCGCTGCAATGGCCGAGCACGATGTTCCACGAGAGCCGCGCGGGCGGCTCGGTGCCGTCCTGGGTGTCACTCGCACTGCCGGCGAAGCTGATGGTGTCCCCCGCTTTCCAGCCGAGGCTCGCGACCGGAGTGGAGATGACCGGCACCGGAGGCGTGTTCCCCGCGCCGGCGGTCACCGGCCCCGTGGCGGCCGACAACGATGCGCTGCTCCCGCCCGAGTTGGCCGCGGTGACCCGCACGCGCAGCTTCGCGCCCTGATCGGTCAGCTGCGGCGAGTAGCTCGTTCGCGTCGCGCCCGAGATATCGGAGCAGCTCGTGCTCGTAGCGCACCGTTGCCACTGGCGCGAGTAGGTGATCGGTGCCGACCCGGTCCAGGTTCCCGTCGACGAGCTCAGGGTCCCGCCGATCCGAGGCATGCCGGTGATCGTCGGCGGGCCGGTGCTCACCGGGCCGTTCACGGTCGTGACCGAGATCGTCACCGGTGCGCTCGTGCTCGACAGACCACCGGCATCGGTCACCATCAGGCGTGCCTGATAGCTGCCGCCGGTCGCGTACGTCACGGTCGGCGTGCGGCCGGTGGCATCTCCGAATGTGCCGTTGCCGTCGGTGTCCCATGAATAGGTGAGCGTGTCGCCGTCGGGGTCCGAAGACGCGGACCCGTTCAGCCGAACCGCCAACGGGGCTGATCCCGATGTCGGCGTCGCGCTCGCCACCGCGATCGGCGGGCGGTTCGACGACGCGTACGAGATGCGATTCACCGTCCCGGTTCCGATGTCGACGTAGAAGATGTCCTTCGAGATCGGGTCGGCCTCGATATCGACCGGGTAAGGATTGTCGGCGTCGTCGATGAAGGTCCGCGTGGTCGACGGGTCCGGGAGACCGTTCGCACCAGCGGTCATGACGTAGAGGCAGTTGCGCGCCTGATCGCCGAAGAACAGTGCGTTCGAATACGAGCCGGGATAGCGCGTGCCCGAGTAGAACGCGAGACCCGAGATCGCGGAGCCGTCGTTGAAGCCGCAGGTGTCGTTCGCGTTGACCGGCACATAGTGCTGGTAGGCCCAATACGCGGCGGTCGGCGGGTCGACCGTGTCGCTGTACAGCGCCGTGCACATGTTGAGATCGCGGAAGCCGGCGAGGTGCGTCTGGTTCTCCAGGCAGGGCCAGCCGAAGTTCGGTGCCCTGGTCGGCGTCGAGGTCGGGATCCGGTTGATCTCCTCCCAGTCGCCCAGGCCCACATCCCCGAGCCACGTCTCGGAAGTGCCCGGACGGGTCGTGAAACGGAAGGGGTTCCGCAATCCGTAGGCCAGGATGCGCGATGCGTTCGACGAGGGTGACGAAGCGGTGTAGAGCGGGTTGCCGGGGACGCCGGCTGCGGTGTCCGGGTTGAGGCGGAGGATCGCGCCGTTGAGCACGCGCGGCTCACCGGCGGGACGCCGCGGACTCTGCGAGCGCAGCGACCCGCCCCGGGCGGTCGGCGAAGTGTTCGCGACGCCCACACCGCCGGGTGGATCGCCGCACGGGTTCTTCGGCGTCGGTGTACCGCCGAGAGTGCCCCCGAACTGGCCCCAGTCGGGGTTGTCGTAGCTCGCACCCTCGCCGCCACTGACGTAGAGGTACCCGTCCGGTCCGAACGCGAGGTGGCCGACCGAGTGACTGGTGAACTGCTGGCACCACTCATTGTCGATCAGGACCTGCTCGGCACCGGCGGTGCCGTTGGCTTTCACCGGTATCCGGGAGAGCGTCCCCCCGACGACGCATCCGTCGGTGTGAGGGCCCGGCGGGGTGGGGCAGTCGTCGTGCCAGACGGGTGGGGTCTTCCCGGGAGGCGCGTCCTTCGCGTACAGCACGTAGACGAAGTCGTGGCCGGTGCCGTTGCCGAGGCGTGGGTCGACCGTCAGGCCGAGGAGCCCGCGGTCATAGGAGTTGAAGACACGCGACGAGAGGTCGATGAAGACGGTCCCGTTGTTGGACGACGCGCTGGGGTACACCCGGATCACGCCGTTCTTCTGCGCGACGTAGACCTTCCCGTCGGGCGAGAAGGCCAACGCCGTGGGCAGTGTGAGGCCCGTGAAGACCGCAGTCGAGCTGAATCCCGGCGGCAGGGCCGCGCCCGCTCGGTTCGTCGGCGCGATCGCGGTGACCAGCCCGGCGGCGAGCGCCAGCGTCACGGCGACGATGGCTCCCCTCCGGACCCGCGTCCGGATGCGAGCTCCCACTGACCTACCTCCCGTCACCGCCGGCCCCGCTCGTCCGCTTCCGGACGAATAGTGCGTTATCTACGCAAACACGTCGTAAGCGTAACGCACCGGCACAAACGGCTTAGACGGGGCCAGACGCGCCTACGACGGCGAGTCGTCGCTCCCGGTCTTGGCATCGTCGGGCTCGGAGCGGCCCTCGTCGACGCCCTTGTGGAACTCATGGGAAGCCTGGCCGAGCGACCGGGCGAGCTGGGGGATCTTGGAGCTCCCGAACAGCAACGCGATGAGCGCCAGCGGGACCAGGACCTCCCATCCGATGATCTCTCCGAGGATCGGCATGATCGCGACTCCTTCGCTTCGAAGCGTTAGCCAGGCTACTCATCTCTGGCTGGGCGATCGGCGCGGCGGCAACCCGGCAGGGGGTCATCTCGGCCGGCGTCGTCGACAGAAGTTCCTTCAGGGTGCCGTCAGATCGGTCGACGCCACCTCCATGACGGAAGGTGTCGCACCCCGGAGAGCGACGATGCCGTGATGCGGACGCGCGCCGGCCGCGGGCCGCCGCGGCCGCTATGGCTCGCGAGTGCCACCGTCGTGGCCGTACTTGTCGGTCTTCATTGGCTCGAACCAGATGGGGTCTGGGGCGAAGCCTTCTACCTGGCGGTGATCGTGGGCGCGGGAGTCAGCGCCCTCTTCGGAGCATGGCGACGGCCGCGCGAGACGAGAGTCCCGTGGAGCTGGATCGCGGTCGGTCTCTGCCTTTCCGCACTGGGCGATCTCACATATGCCGTCTACGTGCATGTGCGAGGAGTGACACCGGACATCTCGGTCGCCGACGTTCCTTGGCTTGCCTCGTACGTCGGCTTGGTGATCGGTCTCCTCATGCTGTTGCGCGCCAGGCGGCGCAACGACCGGAGCGACGTCGATGGTGTGATCGACATGGCAGTGGTCGGGGTGGTCGGACTCCTGGTCGTATGGCAAACCGTCGTGCAGGCCACGATCAGCGATGCCTCTCTGCCGTTAGGCGTGCGCGCGGTCTGGGCGGCCTACCCGATTCTCGATGCCGCGCTTCTTGCGCTCGTGGTTCGAACCATGCTGAGCCGCGCTCCGGGAGCCACGCTCATCGCCGGGGGCGTCTCGTGCTGGCTCTTCTCCGACTTCTTCTACATGCTCTTCCCGAACTCGACTTCATGGTCCCGATGGTTGGACGCGGGGTGGATGGTCGGTGCCGCTCTCGTCGCCGCGTCGGTGTGGCAACGCGGCTCACGACGCGAGAAGGTGCAGCCGCGAGACACCGTTGGCGCCGGACGTATCGCACTCGCGATCGCGCCCTTGCTCGTGCCTGGTGTCATCGAAGTCGTAGCGTCGAGCCGCGGCGTCGATCCGGATCCGGTGCCGATGTTGGCCGCGTCGATCGTGCTCGCCCTGCTCGCGTTCGCCCGTGCGCTGCGCCTCTTGGGCACCAAGAATCGCGTTCAGGCTGAGCTCCGAAGTGCGGAGCAGTACTTCCGAGCGCTCGTGCAGCGATCCTCCGACGCCGCGCTGGTGCTCGAGCCGGATGGCCGAGTGCGATACGTGAGCCCAGCCGTCATGGACCAGTTCGGATATCAGGTCGACGAGCTCCTCGGCCGAATCGGATGGGACCTCGTACATCCCGACGACCGCGCCCCGGCCATGGACTCCTTCGCCCCGATCATGGCCTCGCCCGGAGCACACGCCAGCGCGGAGCTGAGAATACGCGACGCGCGAGGAGAGTGGCGGTGGGTCGAGGAGGTCGTGACGAACCTCATCGGCGATCCGGCGGTAGCGGGTCTCGTCGTCAACATCCGCGACATCTCGAGTCGCAAGGTGGCGGAACAGGATCTGACGCGGATGGCGCACTACGACGTCCTCACCGGATTGCCGAACCGCTGGCTCCTTGCCGATGAGCTTCGAACGACCCTCGCCACCGGGACCGACCCGACCGCACTCCTCATCATCGACCTCGACGAGTTCAAGTTCGTGAACGACTCTCGGGGTCATGCGGTTGGCGACCAACTGCTCCAAGCAGTCGCGAAGCGACTTCTAGGCGCGCTCTCTTCGTCAGACACCGTCGGGCGACTCGGAGGGGACGAGTTTGCGGTCATCTGTCGCGGCGTCGGCGACGCCTCCGCGGTGCAGGACCGAACCGCGGCAGTGGAGCGTGCCCTCGCCGAACCCGTCGAGCTGTCGGGTGGGGCGAGCTTCTCCATCACCGCCAGTGTTGGTATCGCGCTGGCCCACCCCGGCGAATCGCCGGAACGGCTCCTGCAGCAGGCTGACACCGCGATGTATGAGGCGAAGAGCCAAGGAACAGCGCAGTCGGCGACCTTCGACGAGCGGCTCCGTCAACGAGCCGAAGAACGCCTCACCGTTCAAGAGGATCTCCGATCGGCGCTCCGGTCCGGGGAGCTCATGGTCCACTACCAGCCGGTGATCGACCTGACGACCGGCGCCATGGACGGGGTCGAGGCCCTGGTTCGGTGGCGACACCCGACTCGCGGGCTGCTCATGCCCGGAGATTTCATTCCCATCGCGGAGCGGTCCGAGCTGATCGATCGCATCGGAGCGTTCGTGCTCAATCAGGCCTGCACCGACGCCGCCTGGTGGGCTCGGTCCGGGCATCCTCTCTCGGTCGCGGTCAACATCTCTGCCACCCAGCTGCGACACGAAGCCATCGCGAGCACGATTCAAGAGGCCCTGTACGACAGTGGACTGCCGGCCCGTCTCCTCGTGCTCGAGATCACCGAGACGGCGTTGCTCCGGGGCGCCGAACGCGCGTTTCAAAACGTCGAAGCGTTCCGCTCGCTCGACGTGAAGGTCGCGCTCGATGACTTCGGGACCGGGTACAGCTCGCTCTCCTTCCTGAAGCGACTACCAGCCGACATCATCAAGATCGATCGCTCGTTCATCTCCGGGATCACTGAGGACGCCGTGGACCGGGACATCGCCGCCGCCATCATCGATCTCGCTCTCGCGTTGAGGCGAACAGTGGTTGCCGAAGGTGTGGAGACCCCGGCCCAGCTGGCGGAGCTCCGGCGGCTCCGCTGCCCCCTGGCCCAGGGCTACCTGTGGTCGCCCGCTGTTCCGGCCGAGCAGGTCGTGGGTCTGCAAGCGAAGTTCGGTGCCGAGCGAGCGCAGCTCGAGCCCTCCTCTCGCTAGTCATCGACGTCGCGCGCGAGCAGGTCCGCCCAGGTCTCCCGGCGCACCACGAGCCGGCTCGCGCCATCGCCCACGAAGACCACCGGTATGCGGCGGCTGCCGTTGTAGTTGTTGGCCATCGTGTGGCAGTACGCACCCGTCACCGGAATGCCGAGCAGATCCCCGACCTGCGGCTCTGCGATGGCGACACCGTCGACCAGGACATCGCCGCTCTCGCAGTGGCGGCCGACGACGCTGACGGTCTCGGTGCGGGCACCCGAGGCTCGATCGACCAGGCCGGCCTCGAACCGCTGGCCGTACAGGGACACTTCGAGGTTGTCACCCATTCCACCGTCGACCGCCACGAAGGTGCGAGCACCGCGCTTCACGGTGACGACCCGGTAGAGCGTCGCCGCCGCCGAGGCCACCATGCTTCGGCCGGGCTCGATGATCAGCTCGGCGCTCGCCGGTAGGTGTGCGCGTGCGGCACCGACCAGCGCGTCGAGGTAGTCCGGGACCGACGGCGGCTCGTCGCTGTACGTGTAGCGAACACCGAGTCCGCCGCCGAGGTCGTAGACGGGGAACTCGCCGAGCCCGGCAACCGCGCGAACAGCCTCGGCGAACGGGTCGACCGCCAGGATCTGTGAACCGACGTGCACATGGAGTCCGCGCATGTGCAGCCGAGCGATCGATTCGATCCGCGAGATCAGCTTCACCGCGGCCGCCGGGGCCAGCCCGAACTTCGAGCTCTCGTGCCCCGTCAGCACATGGGCATGGGTGTCCGCCGTGACGCCGGGGATGATGCGAACGAGCACGTCTTGGGTCCGCCCCGTGGGTACGGTGGCCTCGAGCCGGTCGACGTCGTCTTCGTTGTCGACGACGACGAGCCCGATCCCGTGTTCGACGGCCATGGAGATCTCGGTGTCACTCTTGGCGTTTCCGTGCAGCACGAGCAGCGCCGGATCGACTCCCGCCTTGAGCGCGGTGACGATCTCCCCTCCCCCGGCCACGTCGAGCCCCAAACCCTCCTCGACCATGACGCGCTGGACCGCGGTGCATGGAAACGCCTTCGAGGCGAACACGACCCGTGACCGCGGCCAACGCGCCGCGAGCTCCGAGGTGTACTCGCGCGCCCTGGCCCGTAGCGCCGGCTCGGAGACGACCAGCGCGGGGGTTCCGTACTCGGTGGCGAGCGCGTCGGCCCGGCACCCACCGAGCAGGAGCATGCCGTCCGCGCCGCGGATGGTTCCGGCGGGGAACAACGACAGGAGGTCATCCATGGTGAATCGTCACTCTCGCTGCCCTACCCGCGACGCGTGCGGGCGCGGCGCTTGCCCTCGTGCATGGCCGCCACCCGAGCGACCGGTATGGCGCGACCCTCTGCGATGAGGTCTTCGCCCAACCGCTGTTCTGCGGGCATGTGAGCGGTCCACGGGTCGCTGTCGCCGAGCTGTCGTAGCGCGGTGTGGATGGTGAAGTCGGCGGGCGCGACATCGTCGAGGTCGTCCCAGCCCACCGGGAACGACACGGGAACGCCCGGTCGTACGCGAGGGCTGTAGGCCGAGACCACGGTAGCCCCGCCGGACCGGGTCGAGTCGACGAAGACCTTGCCGCCACGATCCTCCTTCATGAAGGCGGTCGTGGCGATCTCGGGAGCGAGCCGCTCGGCCCGCGCCGCGATCGCTCGAGTCGCGGCGGCCGCGTCCTCGAGCGTTGCGTGGTCGTCGATCGGGACGAACACGTGCACACCCTTGGCTCCGCTGGTCTTCACCGCACCTTCGAGTCCGGCGTCGGCGAGCGCCTCGCGAACCAGGTGGGCAGCCCGCACCGCCATGGGGAACGCGTCGGCGTCGGGCGGATCGAGGTCGAGCACCAGATGGGTCAGGTGATCAGGACGGTCGGCCCGCACCAGCGTCGGGTGGTACTCCACCGCGCGCTGGTTCGCGAACCACAGCAACGTGCGTCGGTCGTTGCACAAGGCATACGAGACGTTCCGCTTGGAAGCCTCCGCCCACAGCTGGACCGTGGGTATCCATGCCGGTGCGTACTTCGGCACGTTCTTCTGCATGAAGGCCTCTTGGCCCCGGTGAACCCGGATCACCGAGAGCGGCCGGTCCGCAAGCACCGGGATGATCCGGTCGCGCACCCCGTCCAGGTAGTCGACGAGATCCCGCTTGGTCGCGCCCGCACCATCGAACAGCGGCTGGTCGAGGTTGGTCAGCGGCACCCCGTCACGGGATTCGTCGACGTCCTTCCCACTCATCGACCCAACGGTACGCTCCGGCGCCTATCGCATCCGGCGCGGACGCCGACACCGAGGCCGGGCAAGCCGCCCGCCCCGTCTCGCCACTCGTCAGGCAGACCGGAGCCGAACCGGTCCGTGGGGACCGCCGAGCTCCAAGATCTCCTCGAAGCCCTCGCGTATGCACTCGAGGAAGACTTCCGGGTCCGGCACCGCGCCGACATCGGTGTTGATACCGATGTTGCAGGTCCCGCAGTAGGACAGGAGGGTGACGTTGAGCGCGGCACCGATGGTGGGACCGAACGGGTAGAAGCTCACCACCCGTGCTCCGCCCACGTAGATCGGAGCGGACAGCCCGGGCACGTTGCTCGCCAGGAAGTCCACGTGCTTCAGCATGCTGCCGACCAGTCGATTCGGCAGCAGGTTGAGCATCCCCGCGATCGCGTTGGTGAGCGGGATCGAGGGTTCCTCGCGGCTCGCGCTGGCTCGTTCGTGCAGCACACGGATCCGGCTCGCGGGATCTGTTGCATCGACCGGGACCGCGAAGCGCATCAGCGTGATGCGGTTCCCACCGGCCGGGTCTCCTTCCCTACGGATGCTGATCGGCATCGTGACTCGAAGCTCCGGGACCGCGGCGCCGTGACGATCGTGATAGCGGCGCAGCGCGTCGGCTATCCCGGCCAGGAACGCGTCGTTGAGCGTTCCGTGCGCGCTCCGCGCCGCACGCTTGAGATCGTCGAGCGGGAGATCGAGCGCGGCGTAGTGCCAACCGAGACGACGGTCTCGCATCACGGGTGAGTAGGTCTCGGCCACCGGTTGCACGGTACGAAGGATCGAGCGGCCCAACTGGAATGCGCCGAGCGCGGTCCTCGCCGGGTGCCGGAGCGTCCCGGCGACGACGCGTGGCGTGCCGGCGATCCCGCGCCGGGTGACATCCGCGAACCTGATCATGTTGAACACGAGTGCCTCGCAGGCGAGCCGGGCGGGGCCGGGGCTCTCGGGCTGGGGCGGGGCAGGACCGGCGTCGGGTTCGGGCGCCCCGGGTTCGAGATCGAACAGCTCCATCGCGAGCTGCATGCCGCCGATGCCGTCCGTCAGCGCGTGGTGAACCTTGAGGATCGCGGCGGCGCCCCCGTGCTCGAGACCTTCGACGGTCGTCCAGGACCACAACGGCCGGGCCAGATCGAAACCCTCCATCCCCTCCTTGCGCGCGAGCTCGAGCACCGACGCCAGGTTCTTCGGGGTTGGGGCTTCCACCCTCCGGACGTGCCACGAGAGGTCGAAGTTGGGGTCCACGACCCACCGCGGTGGAGCGAGATGCAGCGGCGGCTCGACGAGATGGTGGCGCAGGCCCGGCACGATCCGGCTGGCCCGCTCGAGTCGCCTGAGCACCTGTCGTTGATCGGGCGCCCGATCGAACAGCATGACGGCCACGACGGTCGAGCGCAGCAGCGGGTCGCGCTCCATGTACCAGGAGAACGCGTCACTCTCCCGCATGTGCGGATCGGTTCGGTTGACCATGGCGACCCCCCTTCGAAACACCCTATGGACAGCAACGGGCATGGAACAGGGTCGATCGTCCCTACCGCAGTTGCCGGGAGCCCTCTGCCCACCACTGCCCGGAAGGCGTACGGTTCGAGCGTGAAGGAGCTCGTGTATGGGCGGCTGCTGCTTGCCGCGGCGAATCGCTCGGCCGATCGGGTCGGCTTCCACGACGGGTCGTACCACGGGACGTTCGGCGAGCACCTCGAGCGGGTGCTGCGGTTGGGCGCCGCCCTGCGGACCGAGCTCGACATCGATGCCGGCGACCGGTACGCGGTGATGACCGGGAACGGTCACGAGTACCTCGAGCTCTACCACGCCGGTTTCCTCGGCGCCGGAATCGTCAACCCCCTGAACCTGCGGCTCAGTCCGGGGGAGCTGACCTTCATCCTGCGCGACTCGGGCACCCGGACGGTGTTCGTCGACGCGCTGTTCGCGGAGGTTCTCGACTCCGTGCGCCACGAGGCCGGGATCGAGCGCGTCATCCTCATCGGTGACGGCGACGTTCCGCACGACGCGAGGTACGAGGAGCTGCTCGAGGCCGGTCAGCCGGTCGTACCCCCGGAACCGGACGAGGCCGATCCGGTGATCCTCATGTACACCGGCGGCACGACGGGCACGCCGAAGGGTGTGCTGCTCGAGCAGCGGGCCGAGATGCTGAACCTCTACCACGCCGGCATCGCGATCGGGCTCGACGAAGATCGCGTGTACCTGCACCAGACCCCGATGTTCCACGCCGCGTCGATGACCGGCGTGCTCGGCATCCCGGCAACGAACGGCGTCTCGGTGTTCGTTCCCTACTTCCAGCCGGCTGCGGTCCTCGACCTGATCGAGCAGTACCGCGTGAACCTCACGCTCATGGTGCCGATCATGGTGGGCATGCTCCTCGACGCGCCCGAGTTCCGACCGGAGCGCCTCGACACTCTCAAGTCGCTGGTCTACGGCGCATCACCGATGCCCCAGGGACTGCTCGAGCACATCCTCGCGACGTTTCCCGAGATCGACCTGTACCAGGGGTACGGCATGACCGAGGCTTCCGCGGCGCTGACACTGCTCACCCCGAAGGACCACCGACGGGGAGGCGACGTGTTGCGCTCGGCCGGTCGCCCGCTCTTCGGCGTGGCGATCGGCATCCGCGACGAGGACGACCGTGAGCTTCCGGTGGGCCGCTCGGGCGAGATCTGCGCCCGGGCCGGCAACCTCATGCGGGAGTACTGGAAGCGGCCGGACGAGACCAACGAAGTGTTGCGCAACGGCTGGTACCACACCGGCGACACGGGATACCTCGACGAGCAGGGCTTCCTCTTCATCGTCGACCGCGTGAAGGACATGATCGTCACCGGCGGCGAGAACGTCTACTCCATCGAGGTCGAGAACGCGATCTCGACCCACCCTGCGGTGGCGCAGGTGGCCGTCATCGGCATCCCCGACGATCTCTGGGGCGAGGCCGTGCATGCGATCGTCGTTCTCCATCCGGACGCCGACGCAACTGCGGAAGAGCTCATCGAGCACGCCCGGAATACGATCGCCGGCTACAAGCTGCCGAAGAGCATCGAGCTCCGTACGGATCCACTCCCGCTCTCGGGTGCGCTCAAACCGCTCAAGCGTGAGCTGCGCAAGCCCTATTGGGAAGGCCGCGAGCGAGCGGTGTGACGGCCAGCACGGGCGCGCAGAGCGCGAGATCACGGGAAGGCCTCGATGGGACGGCCCGGCACGGTCGGCGCGGAGTCTGAGGGGACCGTGCAGCCGGAGCCCAGCAAGCCACGTCACCGACGCAGGTGGTTGATCGTGCTCGTCGGCGTGTCCGCGGTGGTCGCGGTTGTCGTCGTCGGTGGTGTCGTCTGGTGGAATCAACGCGGGCCGTCGAAGCCGTCGATCCGCGGGGCCGTCGACCGGTTCCGCTCGTCATCGACCGCACCACGCGATTCGGTCGCGATGCGCCCCGAGCCCGGCGTCTACATCTACGCGGGAAGTGGCAGCGAGCATCTCTCGTTCCTGGCGACCTCGCAGTCGCAGGACGGGAGCTTGCCGGGCACCGTGACGCCGAGCCCGGGCGGCTGCTGGACCTTCGCGATCGGCTACAACTCCTTCCACCGTCAGGTCTGGGATCGATGCTCACGAGCCGGGCGACTCGTCGAGCGGGGCAACACGACGGATCAGAAGTTCGACTTCGGAGCGCTCAGTCAGAGTGAGCACACCGACGTCGTGTGCGATCCACCTACCACGCTCTACAACCCGACCGCGAAGCCCGGTACCCGCGTGCCGGTGCGCTGCACGGGTCACTCGCAGACGACGAACGCTGACATGACCCAACGCGGCACCATCACGTTCGTCGGTCGAACCACTCTCGTGGTGGGAACCACACGCGTGCCGGTCGTGCATTACGTGCAGGTCATCAAGATCACCGGAGATCAGGAAGGAAGCCAGCGTGAGGAGGTCTGGCTCGCCGCCTCCAGCGGGCTTCCCGTGCGGGAGGAACGGACGATCACCGTGGTCTCACCGGCGCCGGCGCCGCTCAACCACGTCACCTACACCGAGCATGGGAGCTGGCGGCTCACCTCGCTGACCCCCCGGTCCTGATGGGTCCTCTCCCGTCCGAGGGACTCAGGACGCGCTCTCGGCGGCGAGGAGGATGCGAGCGCGCCAGACATCGGCCGAGACCGCCGCGGGTGCCGTGGTGTTCATGAACTCGGTCAGCACCGCGGTGAAACGATCGGGTTCCTCACAGTGCGGGAAGTGACCACAGCCCTCGAAGATCTCGAGGCGACTTCCGGGGATCGCCTCATGCGTCGCGTAGCCCTGTTCCACCGGAATGATCCGGTCGTGATCGCCCCACATGATCATCGTGGGTGTCTCGGTGGCAAGGTAGAGGCGGTCAGCAGCACTGACGCGCTGACCGGCGTGGTCGACGACTGACCGCAGGGTCTGCAAGAAAGCGATGCGCGTCGGGGCATCCGCCAGCGAGCCGTAGCTCTGCCACATCTGGGCAACGTTCGGGCTCACGTGCAGACCAGCGTGGCGCAGCCAGCCCGCGACGGTTACGCCGGCATCGTGCACCCAGTCGTTGCACGCGACCGGGAGCACGTAGTCGGCGCCAGGGAGGGTGAGGAGGCGGAGCAACAGGTTGACCTCGTCACCGAGGCCGCCGCTCGACACCAGCACCAGCCGCTCGCACCGCTCCGGGAACTGGTAGGCGAACTGCATCACCACGCCACCACCCAGTGACTGGCCGACGAGCGTGGCCCGCTCGTGACCGAGCGCGACGAGCAGGTCACGCACGCCACTCGCGAACCCGCCGAGCGAGTAGTCGGTGCGCGGCTTCGCCGAGTCGCCGTGGCCCAGCAGGTCCGGAGCGATCACCGTGAACTGCTCGGCCAGCTTCGGCATCACGGCCCGCCACGTGTCGGAGCTGCCGGCCATGCCGTGCACCAGCACGATGACGGGGCCCGAGCCGCCGCTGCGGTACCCGACGTCGTGACCGTGAAGCGTGATGTGCTGCTTGGCGAAGGGTGTCATCCTTCCACGCTGTCAAGATCGCCCGGTCCTCAACAGGGTCTTTCGACCAGGATCTCCGGGGCGCCGCCGCTCGATGTCCGGTCGCGCATTAGGGCCGTTCAGCCCTGGCTCGTCCCCTATCGAGCGTTCATCGTGGATCGTGAGCCGGGTTGGCTCATGCATCGGCGAAGTGAGCGGGGAGGCGCCGGATGATGGAACGACTCAACGGTCTCGACACGGGGATGCTCGCGGGCGAGACCCCGGAATGGCACATGCATGCCGGCGCCCTCGCGGTCCTGGAGCCGATCGACGGGCACGACCTCGACATCGCCGGTGGAATCCGCGCGGTGTTGAACGCGCGGCGCGCGCTCCTGGGCCCGTTCCGCCACCGTCTCGTCGAAGCGCCCTTGGGGCTCGGACGGGCGGTGTGGACCGATCCCGCCGATCTCGACCTGGGCGGTCAGGTGCGGCGTGTCGGTGTCCCGGCCCCGGGCGGCATGCGCGAGGTCGCGACGCTCGCCGGCGATCTCTTCTCCTCCCCCCTCAGCCGCGCCGGTCCCCTCTGGGAGATCTGGGTCATGGAAGGCCTCCAGAGCGGCCACGTCGCCCTCCTCTTGAAGGTGCACCACGCCCTCATGGACGGCATCCGGGGCGAGCGCCTCCTCGAGGTTCTCTTCGACCTCGAACCGGACGCGCCCCTCGCGCGGCCGGGAGACGCTCCGGTCACACCCGACCGTGACCCGTCCCGTCTCCGCATGCTCCTCGGGTCGGGCGCGTTCCTCGCGGGCACACCACTGCGAGCGATGCGTCTCGGCGCCGAGCTGGTGTCCGCGGGGGGTCGGCTCGCACGTGTGCTCGCCTCGCAGGAGGGCCGTACCGCGGCGTTGCCGTTCCGTGCTCCGCGTACCCTGCTGAACCAACCACTCACTTCGCGCCGGTCGTTCGCGTTCACGTCTGTGTCATTGGAGGACATGCGCGTGGTCAAGCACGCGTTCGGGGTGACGATGAACGACGTGGCGCTCGGGTTGAGCGCTGACGTCCTGCGCCGTTATCTCGTGGATCGGGACGGCCTTCCCGATCGTGCACTCCTGGCGCAGATACCCGTCGGCGTCCACCGAGACGGCGAAAGCCTGGGGGGAACTTCGTCGCGGCGACGGGCGCCTCTCTCCGCACCGACATCGCTGATCCTGTGGAGCGACTCGCCGCGATCCACCTCTCCACTCAGAGTGCGAAGGCGATGCAGTCCGCGCTCGGCGACGACATCGTGATCGACGCGTTCTCGGTGCTCCCGCCGGCCGTGATCAGTGCCGGCCTCGGTCTCTACCGAGCGTTCGGTCTCGCCGCGAGTCACCCCCCGATCTTCAATGCAATCATCTCGAACGTCGCGGGACCCCCCGTCCCGCTCTATACGTGCGGCGCGCGCCTCACCACGATCTATGCGCTCGGACCGCTCCTTGCCGGCTGCGGGATCAACATCACGCTCGCGAGCTACCAGGACCGCGTCGAGTTCGGCGTCGCGGCCTGCCCCGATGTGGTCGACGACCCGTGGGAGATCGCCGACGGGATACCGGACGCGCTCACCGTCCTCCGCAAGGCCGCGGACGCCTGAGCAGCGATGCGAGACGGTCGGACCGCCGTCGTCACCTTCAGCCCGGTTACGGCATCACCTCGACTACAGGAGTCAGCGGTAGGGCAACCGGCTCTTCGATCGGTTCCTGCACCACGCGCCGCGTGCGGGCCGCACAGGCAATCGCCGCGCCGTAGCAAGCCGCGGCGACGAGTGTCGCGGTCGAGAACCCGAAATTGATCGCAATGACGACCCCGAGGACCGACGCGAGCACGGACGCAACGCCGTTGACACCCCAGGCGAATGCCACTCCGTCCGGGTAGCGCGACGCGAACTGGGACAACCCGATCGGCATGGGCATGCCGAGTGCGAGCCCAATTGGTGCGAGGACCAGGATCGTCACTCCGACCCGGACGGCGAAGGGCAGACCGATCAGTTCTCGCAGCAGCGGTTGCAGTGTGAACGCGCTCACCGCGATCAGGCCCATCGAGACGGAGAGGACCGTCACCAGCCCGCGTCGCGCAGCCGCGACTCTGGAGGAGATTGCGGATCCGAGCCCGGTGAACAGCAGGAGTGCGAACAGCACGACCGAGAGCGCGTACGTCGGGAACCCGAGGAAGAGCACGAAGCGCTGGATCAGCACGACTTCCAGCAGGATGAATCCGAGCCCGATCGCCGCGAAGTACGAGAGCTCGCGCATTGGTGGTCGTTTCACGACCTTCGCGACCCGCAGCGGGAGCACCAGCCCGACAGCCGCCAGTGCGACGAGGATGCCGAGCGTCAGCAGCAGCAGGTCGTAGGGATCCACCCAGTAGTGGTAGCCGGTCGGTGAGCCCCCGATCTGCGACAGGCGGCGCATGTTGAAGAAGAACGGCTTGTCGTCAGTCGGAGGGCACACATCGAGTGGATAGCTCTTGCAGAACGACTGCCAGCTGGTTGCGTGAGCGAGGTCACGCCAGGCTCCGTAATACGGACCGCCCGGGGCGAACGCGATGCCATCGCCTCGCACCTTCGCCAGATGTCGAATGCGCGCGAGCTCTTGCGGGGTCCACGGCTCGAGTCGGGCGAGAATCGTCTCGTACGGCGCCTTGGACAGTCCGATCGCGTCCGTCCCGCGAATCACGACCATGTTCCGCAATGGGTCCTTGATGCCGTGGCGTTCGAGCGCCGCCACCGTCAGCACCGTGGCGCGGATGGCTTCGTCGCCAACAAGCCGCTGTAGTCGCGAGACGTTGAGGATGCCCTTGGGCTTGAGGTGATCGAGATACTCCTGGAACGCCTCCACCGTGTAGAGGTTGTTCTCGGTGAGCGCAAAGCCCTGGGCTGAGCTGCCACTCAAGGTATCGGTGAACCCGATGTGGATCTGGTCGTACTTGGTGTCGCGCTCGGCCAGGATCGCGCGCCCGTCCCCGATCGTGGTGGAGACACCCTTCCGTGAATACGGGCTGCCCGAAACCGCTCCGAGGTCGACGTCGACGACGTGGCGGATGGCGTCGTTCAGCTCGATGACGTCCACCCGTTGATGTGATGTGAGCGCGTTGTAGATGTCCCGACCGCCGCCGCCGCCGATCACGAGCGCCCGGCCCGGTCCGGTGAGCTCGTACCCGATGCTCGCCGGCCCCAGCAGGAGCTTCTTCCAGTTCGGCAGCTTGCCGTTCTGCACCACGGGAACCGGCGCGAACACCCGGTCGTAGTAGACGAGAGACGGAAGGCCGTTCGCCAAGCGGTAGCCCTCGACCCGGCTCAACGGGGTCCACCGATCGGCGACCCTGGAGCCGGGCGCCCCGTATCCGGTCGGGAGGTACAGGACGCTCGTCATGGCGGCCAGGGCGAGGGTCCCGGCCCCGATGGCGACGACGACGACGGCCGATCTCCGGGTGGCGGGCTCACCCCAGGCAAAGAGCGTTGCGGCGAGCGCCGCGACGATCCCGAGACCGACCACGACGTTCGGTGCCGGGAACCGGAGGAGGGGCACCACGATGAGCGCACCGATCGCCGCCCCGACGAGGTCCCACGCATAGACGCGCGACACCGAGGACGTGTAGCCGCGGATGGCCAGCGCAACCACAACGCCGGCCGCGAGCGCCGGCGCGGCCGCGAAGACGCAGGCGATGGCGAGATTCAGCGCGAATGTCGACAGCGCGCCGTTGTTGAGGGAGTAGTCCAGATGGACGAATACGAATGGGGCGACGATCAGGAGGACCGCGTAGATCGCGCTCCAGCGGGCGAGCATCGCCTCGAGGGGTCGACGGTCGAACCACGCGGGCCGGACGTAGACGACGAGGGCGCCGGCGCCGGTTCCGACCAATGCCAACGAGATGGCCAGGAAGCTGAAGTGATAGGCGACGACCGAGGAGAGCAGCCGCGTGAAGACCACCTGGAACGCGAGCGTGCATCCGGTGACCAGGGCGAGCGCGGCCAGGACGCGCCGGCGCGGCGGTGAGCTTTCACGGAAGATGCGAGCCACCCGCCTGTCCTACGCCGCGACCACTGCACCCGCACGCACGGCGCGAGAACGACACGCGTCGCCGTCCGTCCGGGTGCGCGCGTGAGCGGCTTCCCAACCGGAACATCGACCCCTACGACACGACAACATTCACTTCCCCCCGACCGAACCAGGGGAACTTACTACGTAAATCGATCCTTACCTGACGCAAGGATCGGCGAACCACGTACGATCCTCCCGACTTGCGGCTCGGTTGCAGCCGGCACGACTGTCGGGACGGTCCATTGACTCCATCGGTGCGGTTGGCCGCGACCCGGCGAGTGATCCTGCTCGTGCTGAGCTCCCTCGTCGTCGTCGCCTGCCACTCCGGTGCCGAGGCCGCGGCGCCGAGCTCGACCAAGCCCCGGCCGAGCGACACGACGCGATCGAGCATCCCGGTCGCGTCGTCCACGACGAGCTCGACGACGCCACCGGCTGCGCCAACCGATCCTGCGCTGGCCTCGCTGCGTGGCCACACCGTCGTCGTCGACGCCGGTCACAACGGCGGGAACGCCGCTCATTCGGCCGAGATCTCGCGTCCGGTCTTCATCGGCACACAGAATCGGGCGTGCGACACAACGGGGACGCAGACTGCAGCCGGGTACCCGGAGCACGCGTACACGCTCGACGTCGCGCTCCGGTTGCGAGATCTGCTGTCTGCCGCGGGCGCGAAGGTGGTCATGGTGCGTGCCGACGATGCGGGTTGGGGCCCCTGCATCGACGAACGTGCCTACATCGGCAATCGTGCCCATGCCGAAGCAGGAATCTCTGTTCACGCCGATGGTGGCCCAACGAGCGGTCGCGGGTTCCACGTGAACATGCCGGCCGACATCCCCGGCTACACCGACGACATCTACGCGGCGTCACATGCGCTCGGCCTCGCACTTCGAGACGCGTACGAGCGCGAGACCGGAATGCCTCCCGCGACCTACATCGGGTCGGGCGGATTGATCGAGCGCAGAGATTTCGGCGGTCTGAACCTCTCCGACGTCCCCAAGGTTCTCTTCGAAACCGGCAACATGCAGAACCCGACCGATGCCGCTCTGCTGGAGAGCCCCGACTTCCGCGCGCGCGTCGCCCGCGCGCTCGCGCTGGGTCTCGCCGGCTACTTCACGCCGGCGCCGGGCTAGCAGCTCCTGCTGCTGCTCCTTCGGTGCCAAATGCGCGGTCGTACACGGCCGTGATTCAGTCGGCGACGCGCGCGGGGCCGTGCGCAGTCATCCCGCCGTCGATGCGCAGGGTCTCGCCGGTGATGAACGCCCCGTCGTCGGACGCCAGGTACGCGACCGCGGCCGCGACCTCCTCGGGGTAGCCGAGCCGGCCGACGAGGTGGCTCGCCGTGTACCGGCGGAGCCGGTCACCCATCGGGCCGCCGAGCGCGTCTTGAGCCGCCCGGTCGACGACGACTCCCGGTGCGACGGCGTTGCAGCGAATGCCGCGGTCGCCGTACGCAGTGGCCACGTAACGGGTGAGGGCGACGACACCGGCCTTCGACGTGCCGTAGGCAGCGAGCGATCTCGAACCGTAGAACGCCGCCGCCGACGCGGTGTTCACGATCGAGCCGCCGCCGCGCCCGAGCATCGCCGGGATGGCGAAGCGACAACCCAGCATCGGGCCGGTCAGGTTCACATCGAGCACCTGCCGCCAGGTGTCGATGTCCATGGTGACGACATCCTGGTCCTCGGCGTTCAGCGCGATCGCCGCCGCGTTGTTGTGCAGGATGTCGAGCCCGCCATACGCCGCGACGGTGTCGCGCACCATGGCCTCGACGGCGTCGGGATCCGTGACGTCAGTGGTCTGCGCACGCGCGCTCCCGCCGGCAGCTTCGATCTCGGCCACGACCCGCACCGCGGCCTCCTCACTCACGTCGGCGACGGTGACCGACGAGCCCTCGGCCGCGAGCAGCCGCGCGGTGGCGCGCCCGATGTTCCCACCGCCGCCGGTGACGATCGCGACCCTGCCGGCGAAGCGCCCCGCCAACGCGCCGTCGGGGCCATCGATGGGGTTCAGCCGCGGCTCACTCGTCATCGTGGACCCCGTCCAGGAAGGCGACGACCGCGTCGTTGAACACGTCGTTGCGATCGCCCGCGACCATGTGACCCGCGCCGGCGACGTCGACGAACGACGCCTGTGGCACGAGCTCGAGGAGCTCCCGCGCTCCTTCCTCGCTCAGGAGGTCGCTCTGGCGGCCGCGCACCAGCAGCGTGGGGACACGAACCGCCCGCGCCGCCGCCTGCAACCGCGTCGGATCGACGAGTGATGATCGCGTCTCGTCGGGGCCACCGAGGCGCCCGGCGATGAACTCCGGGTCCCAGTGCCAGTACCAACGCCCGTCGGACCGGCGCCGCAGGTTCTTCTCGAGGCCGCCGAGGTTCGTGGGCCGGGGCCGGTGCGGGTTGTACCGCTGAATGGCGTCGGCCACCTCGTCGAGCGACCCGAATCCGGACTCCATGTGCTCCATCATGAACTCACCGATCCGGTTCCGCCCCGCCTCCTCGATCCGCGGCGCCACGTCAACCAGCACCAAGGCCCGCGCGATCGCCTCGCGAGGATGCTCACCGATCGCGGCCAGTGAGGCGATGCCGCCGAGGGACGCGCCGACCAGTGCGGGAGGCGCGTCGAGCGAGCGGGCGATCGCGACGACGTCACCCGCGAGCGCGTCGAGCGTGTAGTCGCCGTCCTCGGCCCATTCGCTGTCACCGTGCCCGCGAAGGTCGACCGAGTACGCGCGCCAGCCGTGAGCGCCGAGGATGCCGAGCGTGGTTCCCCACGAGTGGCGGGTCTGCCCGCCGCCGTGCAGCAGGACGACCGGCGGGTCGGACGGCTCACCCACCGCGTCGCCGACGAGAAGGTTCCCGTCGCGGCCGCGGAACTCCGCGTGTTCGGTGGACATGCCGGCATCCTGTCATCTGCTGCCGGCGTCCACGGTTTCAGCGACGAGCTCCTCGCGTCGTCCGTGCAGGGGCGCCGCGAGGTTTCTCGGCGACCAGCGGAGATGGGGCGCGCCCATTAGGACCGTACGGTCCGGTGCCGGTCAGCTTGCGATGGCGATGGTGGTTGCGCCGGCTCCGGAGAGCTTGGTGAACGGACCGGTGAGGGCGCCTTGCTTGGCCCAGGTCCCGGTCCCGTCGATCAGACCCAGGACCGGACCCGACGTGGCATTGCTCGCCACCGAGATCACGAGCGCGCCCGCCCCCGACTCATGGGTCCACGCCGCCGTCAAGCTCCCCTGCTTGGCCCAGAACCCCGTCGCGTTGATCACCCCGACCAACGGACCATGCGTCGCATCACTC
>JBBSAM010000004.1:0-194594 GCA_038252255.1 Acidimicrobiia bacterium
CAGGACGGAGCGCCCGAGACCCCCGGGCTCAAGCTAACGACGGGCTCCCAGCGCCATAGAAAAAGACGAGCTCTGCCCGGCCGGCACATCCCGATTCTCATTCGCCGAGAGCGGCCCCGCCAGGGGCCATCACAGCTAACGGGATCCCTGGTACGGCCTGGGACTCGTTGGTACTGGATGGGACGACGGCCGCGGAAACGCCTCATAACCCGAAGGTCGTAGGTTCAATCCTTCCCCCGCCACCATTTACGCAGGTCAGGTCGCCGAGTAGCGGTCCGGATTGCGAGTTCAGATCGTCCGGGCCAGCTCGGTGAATGCGTGCTCGACACGCCGGTGCGGGCGCGCGTCGATGCCGGATTCGTAGTGGCCGCGTCGAAGGTTCTGCATCAACGTGTGATCACGGATGATCACGCATGCCCAATGGTCGCGTTTGAGTCCACGCATCGGACGAAGGCGGGCCTTGATCCGACCGTGGTCGCACTCGACGCGGTTGTTTGCATACTGGGCGGTGTTGTGGAACGCGGCGGGCATGAGCCCCTCGATCGCAGCTCGTAGCGCCGGAGCGCGGTCGGTCACGACCTCGACCGGGTCGCCATGCGCGCGCAGAGCCCGGGCGAAGAACCGGCGCGCTGCTCGGAGATCGCGTCGAGCTGAGACGAGCACGTCGATGATCTGGCCGGCCTGCTCAACAGCTCGGTAGACGTAGCGCCAGCTGCAGGCGACCTTCACGCAGGTCTCGTCGACGAACCAACAGTCACCGACCACGTGCCGGCACGGCCCAGCCGCGTCCGCGAGCAGCGGCGTGAAGTGCTGGACCCACCGGTAGATGGTGACGTGATCGACCTCGATCCCACGCTCGCCGAGGAGCTCCTCAACGTCGCGGTACGAGAGCCCGAACCGCAGATGCCACCGGACGGCGAGGACAATGATCTCCGATGGGAACCGGAACCCGGCGAACGCTGAGCTCGGAACGGCTGGGATCGGACGGGAACGGCGAGACCTCATCCCGCCACCCTCACCGCCGACCGCGACCCTCGGCCAATGCAACAGTCCCCCGCCGGGTATATCGAGGCGTGACTCGGTTCCTGCGTGGCAGCCTGAGGGGATGGGGTATCTCGTGGCGGAATCGGTCGGGCACGTCCGGATCCTGCGGTTGAATCGCCCGGAGCGGAAGAACGCGCTGACCGCTTCGCTGGGGTGGAGCATCGTGCGAGCGGTCCAGGACGCGCAGGCCGACGACGACGTGCGGGTCATCGCGCTGACGGGCAACGGCGGGGCATTCTGCTCGGGCCTCGATCTGGTTGGTGGTGATGACGTGCCGGTGGATACCGGTCTGTCCGATCAGGAGGCGATGCTCGACGAGCCGGGTTGGGTCGGGCGGTTCCTGCTCACACTGCGGTTCGAGACCGACAAGCCGGTCGTCGCGGGGATTGGCGGCGTGGCGGTGGGGTTGGGTCTGTCGTTGGCGATGGCTGCCGACATTCGGATCGCGGCCGATACGGTGCGCCTGCACCCGGGGTACCTGCGGGCGGGGACGTCGCCCGATGGTGGCCTGACGTGGTCGTTACCGACCTTGGTGGGTCACGAGACGGCGTTGCGGTTCCTGCTGGAATCTCGCTTCGTGGAGGCCGACGAGGCGCTCCGGCTCGGGTTCGTGTCCGAGGTCGTTGCCGCGGATCGGCTCGACGCGCGGTTGATGGAGTTCTGTCAGGCGGTTGCGGCGCAGGCCCCGCTGGCGGTGCGGCGTACGAAGCGACTGGTCGCCCGCACACCCTTGGTCACCGACGTCGCGGCACGACTGACCGAGGAGCTGCGCAACGCGCTCGCGGGGCTCGACAGCGAGGACGGACAGGAGGCGATCCGGGCCATGATCGAGAAGCGCACGCCCGAGTTCCGCGGACGTTGAGGTGATTGACCGCGACGAGGAGCAGCAGGCGGCAATCGACGAATTCCTCGGCGTGCTGCGCCACAAACGGCGCGGTGACGCCTGGGTGGGATGGACGCCCGACTGGTACGGGCCGGTGGTCTTCGGCGGTGTCGGCCTTGCCCTCACCGTCCGCGCGGCCTGCAGCGACGCTCCGGCGGGGAGCCGGCTGCACTCGTTGCACGGGCACTTTCTTCGGCCCGTCCACGGGGACCACGAGATTGTGTTCCGCAGCGAAGTAGTGAAAGCTGGACGTTCGTTCGCGCTGCACCAGGTCACTGCGTCGCAGGACGACAAGCCGGTCATCATCATGAGCTGCTCGTTCACCAGCGACACCGACGGCTACGAGTACAACGTCTCGGGGATCCCCGGCGGTGTCCGCCAACCCGAAGACCTCCCCGACGCGTTCGACCCGTCCGAGCCGGTCGGTCCCTGGGACGTGCGGTGGGTCGGACCCAGCCCCCCACGCGCCGACGGGACCCGGGACGCGACCCACCGCCACTGGTTCCGTCTGCCCCGCGTGCTCGACGACGATCCGCATCTGCACACTGCGCTGCTCGCGTACGCGACGGACTGGACCGGGGTCGGTGGTCGCCCGCTTCGCCTCGACGGCGACACCACCGGCATGATCAGTCTCGATCACAGTGCCTGGTTCCATCGTCCGGCGCGCGTCGATCGTTGGCTCTTCCAGGACGTGCAGAGCCTCGTGAACGCAGGCGGGCGCGGCACTCTGCGCGGCGTGATCCGGACCCGCGGAGGCGTGATCGTCGCATCCATGGCACAAGAGATGCTGGTCCGCCCCGTCGAGCCGTGACCGGTGTGCAAGCAGCTCGCGGAGTGCGGAACCCGACTCGTCAACTGTGTAGACGCCGCTACCCTCCGTCGGTGCCTCCACTCAGAGGGACCGCGTCCCCGGCGTTCGGGGACGATCGATTCGCCCGGGCGCTGCTCTGGACGAGTCAGCCCTTCTGCGAGGAGCGTGGATCGGTCATCATCAACGCCTTGGTTGGTGTGGCTTCGGCAGACTCCGGTGGGTCAGGACGCGCCCGCGTCGAGCGTCTTGGCCTCGGGTATGTGACGTTCCCCGATTGGCACCCACGCGCGGCAGAGACAGGCTGTCCCGTCTTCGGGTTCGCCGTCGTTCACCCGGACGGAGTGATCTTGTTCGACACGGGAGTGGGCCGCGGCAACTCGTTCATCGACGATCTCTACGCTCCCACAGTGGTGCCAGTCGTGGAGGCACTGGCGGCAGTTGGTCTCGACGAACGTGAGGGCGTACGGATCATTCCGACGCCAGGGCATACGCCAGGCCACCAATCGCTCATCGTCGACACGGGGGCAGGCCGGATCGTCATCGCCGGCCAATGCGTCTACAAGCTCGAAGAAGCCCGCCACCGGCACGTCGCCCTCGACAACATGCACGACAGCACCTACGAAGCGATCGGTCAGGATTCGCTGGACCGGCTGCTCAGCTTCAGGCCGTGCACCCTCGTTGCGTCACACGACCCGACGAGCTGCGCCATCTAGGCGCTCGTCCTGCTCGATGCTCTCGTACTGGACGGGCGACAACCAGAATGAGGCCTCACGAGAACGCTCCCTGAGCCGGCGATCAGGGGCACTACGGCTGGTAGGTGAGCGCTCCGGCCTGGACGCGCGCCAAGACTTCGTCGGCGACCGCGTCGGGAGTGTCTGGCGGGTCCCGGAAGACATGACGCTCTGCGATCGAAGCGCGACTGAACTCGTCATGCATCTTGCGGGTCGCTGGTTCGTCGGTGAAGCCGTGACCTTCTCGCGTCACGACGCGCTCGACACATCTTTCGACCGATGGCATCAGGATCACGTAGTGCAGAGTCGCGAGGCCGGTCGCCCTCGCGTAGGTGGCCAGGAACCATGGTCCGATGACGCCGTCGTAGACGGTCGCGTACGCGGTGGCGAAGCGTCCGGCGGCAGCTGCTGCAGCTCTGGTGACGACATCGTTCTGCGCGTGCGACTCGGGCAGCCACGGCGCGATCGCGCCTTGGTCGAGGAAGGCGAAGAAGGCATCGCCCTCGATGAGGACACTCGGGTCGCTCTGCTTCGCGACCAAAGCCGCGACCGTCGACTTACCTGCGCCAGGCGGTCCGGTGATGACGAGGAGCGAGGCCATCTGCAGATTCTCCCCCGCGCGGCGAGCGCCGGGTCGGAGCATTCCCGGCGTTCGGGGATACCCCCGCAGCGGTGTCGGGGCAATCTGGCCGCATGCAGTTGCCGCACCGCAACGGCTTCACGACGTCGATGACGACGCCTTGCTGGTCGGTGCTGGCAACGATCGTCTGGTGCCCTGCATCCGGGGTCCGAGCGAGCCAGCGTTCCCAGCATGCCAGATCTTCCGAGAAAGGAGGAGCCGGAGCCTTTGTACGAAAGATGTGCCCAAAGCCGACGAGCGGTACGCGGTCGCTGGTGGCCGGCGGATGACGAGCCAATCGCTGTCCCCGCTTCAGGTGATCTCGCTCGACTCTGTTGTACGAGCAGCAGTCACATTTTCGCGGCGTGGAATCGACGAGCTGTGGAGCCTCGATGGCTCGATGCCAACCGAGCATCGACTGGCTCGATCTCGGCGTGTTCTCCGACAACCCTGGAGCACAGGCGCTGTATGCGCGCCACGGCTTCCAGTTGCTCGGCCGGACGCCGGATCGCTTCCGCGTCGATGGCCACTCGCTCGACGACCTCTCGATGACGCTCAATGTGGCCGGTGACGACAACTGAGCCTCTTGCCGCGCGCCGAACCACATTCCGCCGGTACCGCTACGTCCCGGCGTTCTGGGGCAGTGGCCGTCGCTAGCGAGCTGAAGTTGCTGCGACCGAGAGGCGGCTGGTCCTGAGACCTTTGCTCGGTACGGATAGGTCACGCGCGAGCTCAACGAGACTGATGTCGCGGACGACGTCAACTCCAGTGTTGGTGAGCAGAGCATTCATAGAACTTGGTGTCCAAGACGAGCGGCGCGGCTCGTGCGCCATCGGGTCGCGGCGGCCGCTGAGCACCAGGAGGCCTCGCGCCAAGAGGCGGCCGGTGGCTGCGCCGGACGAGGCGGTCTGGTAGCTCACGATCAGCTGGCTGCCGGGAGCTGACCGGTCGGTGATGGCTTGCACGGTTGCCGCGGCGTCTTGCGGTGTGAGGTACGGGACGACGCCTTCGAGTATCCACGTCGTTGGCAGCGACTCCTGGTGATCGCCGGTCGCTAACGCAGGACCGAGCGACGCGTGTGCGAAGTCGGCGGGAACGAAGTTCAGGGGCCCGGTGGCCGGGCCGAGGGCGGCTGCGCGTGCGCGCTTGTCGTGCTGGGATGCCGGATGGTCGACTTCGAAGGTCGTGACGTTGGCCAGTTCCGGCATCCGCCATGCACGCCCATCGAGTCCGGCGCCGAGAATGACGAGCTGGGGGTTGGCTGCGGTGCGAATGGCCTCGTCGATCGCGACGGTGCGCACCGCCACGGATTGGGCCTGTCGTCCGAGTAGCGCATGGTCGATGCGTGCCGTCCAGCTCTTCGGCGGCGTGGAGGCGCGAGCGTGTTCCACGGAGGCGCGTTCCGAGTCGCGAAGGAGCGGCAGCGCCGTCGGGTCGTAGAAGCGACCAGCGGCGAGCCGTTCATGGGCAACGGCCCGTCCCTGGCACACGAACACGGCGGTCCTGCTCGACTCTGCCTTCGCCACCGGTCCAGTTTCCTCGAAGAACTCCCGGATCGCAGGCACTCATCCACTGTGGCCTGATTGCGTTGTCGCGGGTCACCGAGCCGGCGTTTCGGGGCGAGGTCGGCCGAGCGGAACGCATCGACGATCGGGGCATGTGGGGGGCACTCCATCATCACCATCCGCGAAGATGTGCCGGGTGGGATGGGAGGCGCTCGATCGGTGGGGTGACGACGTCGCTCGCGTGGAGCGGTTCCAGACCGGTGTCGCGAACGAGGTGTGGAGCGTGCGGGTCAACGGACGGCTCGCGGTCGCTCGTCTCGGCAGGCGCAGCGATGCTGATCTCGCGTGGGAGACCGACCTGTTGCGACATCTCGAGCGTGGCGGGATGAGCGTGCCGGTGCCCATCCCCACCGAGGACGGACGAGCCTTCGCCGACGGCGTCGTGGTGATGACGTACGTGGAGGGCGGACCCCCCGAGACGGAGGCCGACTGGTGTCGTGTGGCCGACACGCTCCGTCAACTCCACGGTTTGACGCAGGACTGGCCGCAGCGGCCGGGCTGGCGGTCGTCGACCGACCTCCTGCGCGCCAAGACCGGGACGAGGGTCGACCTCGACGCGATGCCGTCCGAGGGGGTCGTCCGATGCCGGGCAGCGTGGGCGCGCCTGGCTGGACGAGAGCGATGCGTCATCCATGGCGACACCAATCCCGGCAACATCCGCATGACCGCAGACCGGGTAACGCTGATCGACTGGGACGAGGCGCACGTCGACGTCCCCGACCTCGACCTGGTGCTGCCCCACAACTCGGCCGGTCTCGATGACGACGCGCACGACGTTGCCGCGCAGGCAAAGGCCGCGTGGGAAGCCGCCGTGTGTTGGGATCCGAGTGGAACCGACGAGTTCGCAGTCAGCCGGCTGGCCGAGGTTCGAGGGGCCTGAGCCAGCGCGTAGCTGGCACGACAGAAGAGATCGCCAAGCTCAGGCGAGGCGGTGACGGCCACATCGTCGTCTGGGGCGGCGTGCGGGCGAGGGCACCCGGCTGTCGACGACGTTCCCAAGTCCTACCGGCTCGACCTGGTCGGAAGCATCGAGTACAGCTACGGGACCGTCGGGCTGCACTACCGCCGGCACCGCTACAACCAGCGGTCCGCCAGTTTGCCGCCGATGAGTTCGGGCCGGCGCAGGCGTCTGAACGGGAACGTACCGCTGCGAGGTAGGAGGACACCGTGGGCAAGCTCATCGTCACCGAGTTCCTGACGCTGGACGGAGCGGCGCAGGCGCCAGGAGGAACCGACGAGGATCGCGACCGCGGCTTCACGCACGGCGGGTGGCAGGCGCCGCTCCTCGACGAGGAGTCCGGCAATGCCCTGTTCGAGCAAGCGAAGAGCATGGACGCGCTGCTCCTCGGACGGACGACCTACGAGATCTTTGCCGACTACTGGCCGACGGCTCCGGAAGAGAACCGGTTCGCCGGCCTGCTCAACGGTGTCCCTAAGTACATCGCGAGCCGGACCCTGGCCGGCCCCCTCACCTGGGAGGGTTCGACGCTCGTCACTGGCGACTTCGCCGAGAGCATCACCGCGGTGAAGGAGCGCCACGACCGCGTCCACGTGATCGGCAGCCTCGATCTCGTGCAGTCGCTCTTGCGATTCGGCCTCGTCGACCGCTTCAACCTCTGGCTGTATCCGTTGCTGCTGGGTAGCGGCAAGCAGGTGTTCGGCGCCGGAACGCTGCCCGCAGCGCTGCGCCTGGTCGAGTCGCACCTGTACCCCAACGGCACGCTCCAGCTCGCGTACGAGACGGCCGGCTTGCCCACCTATGGCAGCGTGGCCATCGAGCAGTAGCTCCGCATGGCGACAGTAGAGGCCAACGGCGTCACGCTCGCGGTCGGGCCCTTCGGCGACGCGGCGAGACTGGTTTCGAGTGATGGGGCGACCTTCGACCTGCCTCAGCGGACTCGGCTCAGGGTGCGGGAACCGGAGGTGAGTACGGACAGGCGATGTCCAACGGCGGGGGTGTGGCACTCACCAGGAAGTCGCCGATCGCGGTGTCGACACACTCGGACTGGCTGAGTCCGAAGCTCCCGTGCAGACCGCCGACGATGGTGACCGCCCGCATCGTCGGGTAGACCCGCGCCATGTTGACCGCCCACTGGTAGGGGGTCTCGCCGTCGCGGGTGGCGTTGGCGATCATCCCCGGAATCGGCGGCCCGTACTGCTTCGGACGCGGTACCGGGTGGGGTTTCGCACCGCTGTAGCCGTTGCAGGTCGTGAGGTAGTCGACGCCGAGGGAGCCGCCGTACATCGGTCCCTCGCGCACGATCTCTCGCAGCAGGTCCTGCTGGCGGGCGTTCGAGATCCGGTCGGAGAAGTCCTGGCACACCACCGCGGACCAGAGGCTGCCCGCGGTGCCGGTACTCGGGCTCTGCAGGCTCTTCTTCGTGAGCGCCTGGCGCGCCGCGGCCTGCTCGGGCTTTGAGGCGAAGAGGGCGTTCCACGAGACCGTCACCGCCTGCACGGCCTGGGTCCAGCTCTCCTCTCCGGTGATGGGGAAGAAGTCGACGCCGTCGTTGAGCACATCGAGCAGGTCCCAGCGCGTGTAGCGCGTCCCGCCCGGGAGGCGGATGGTGCGACGGTTCAGCTGTGCCATCACCCCGTCGAACTTCGCGCGCAGCCCTGTGGCCTGCAGGAAGAAGCTGATCGACGAGTCCGGTGCCACGGAGCCCGCGCTGATCCCGGAGAGGTCGATCTGCGGGTCCATGTTGGCGTCGAAGACCATTGCCCGCACCCGACCGGGGAAGAGCTGCGCGTAGGTGGAGCCGAGCAGAGTGCCGTAGGAGATGCCCCAGTACGTGATCTTGTCGTCGCCGACCGCGGCGCGCAGGGCGTCCAGGTCGTAGGCGCCGTACAGCGTGCCGGCATGCTCGACGAGGTTGCGGTTCGCTTCGAAGCAGCGCGTGTTGTCGCGCGACACCTGCTGCTGGCGCGCGGCTAGGACCGCTCGCCATTGCACCTTCCCGGTGGCCGGCCGGGTGGGCTTGGGGATGTTGCAGCCGCGGCCCTCGAGCGCCGGGGTGGAGGCGCCGATGCCACGGGGGTCGTAGGTGACGAAGTCGAAGCTGGCGCGGACGGACGCGGGAAGCAGGTAGACGATCTTGGAGAGGCCGACGCCCGACTGGCCGGGGCCACCTGGGTTGAGGAAGAGCGTTCCCTGGTGCTCGGCCGCGGGCCCGGTGGCCTTGAACCTCACCACGGCCAGGGTGACCTGCTTGCCCTTCGGGCGGCTGCGGTCGAGCGGCCGCCCGAACGTCGCGCATTCGAACCCTTCGAGGGAGTTGCCGTCGACCTTCTTCCAGCGGCCGAACTCCGGATTGCTGCAGGGCTTCCAGTCGAGGGCGCCCGGTTGCGGCGCTCGGGCGGCCGCGCCAGCCGGCGCGGCGGGGATGACCGGAGCAGCCGGGAGCACCCAGGCGACCGCGGCCAGAGCGAGCGCGACGAAGCGGGCGACTCGGCGCCGGGTCGCCGGTGGAGACGCGGCGTCGGGTCGGCTCCGGGCCATCTGCGTAGTTCTACTGCAGGGACAGCTGCCGCTGATGCCATTGCCGCGAGCCGTCACCCCGGATCGCGCCGACGGAGCTGCTGAATAACGCCCGCTCGCCTACTCGTTTCGGTGTCGTCTCGACACGCTGGGACGTGTTCGATCGACACCGAAAGGGGAGGTGACGGTCGAGCGGCTACTCGACGAGCATGCCGTCGGTGATGTGCACGGTGCGGTCGGCGTAGTGCGTCATGCGCTCGTCGTGGGTGACGATGATGGCGGCAATGCTCCGCGAGTTCATCTCGTTCCGGATCAGCTCCATCACCTGCTCGCCAAGCCGGGTGTCCAGCGCAGATGTCGGTTCGTCGAAGAGGACCAGGTCCGGGTCGTTCATCAACGCGCGGCCGATAGCGACCCGTTGGCGTTGCCCTCCCGAAAGCGTCGCAGGGAGATGGCGGCTGCGGTCGGCGAGGCCGAGCTCCTCGAGGAGCTGGTCTGCGCGCTTGCGGGCCGGCGCGCCGGCGCGGCGCCCGATCTCGTCGATCACGAGCAGGTTCTCGCGCGCGGTGAGGAACGGCACGAGATTCACGGTCTGGAAGACGAAGCCGATGTGATCGCGCCGGAAGTCGGTCAGCTGTTTCGGTGAGTACTCGGAGATGTCGTCCCCCGCGACGACGACGCTGCCTGCTGTGGGCGACAGGATCCCGCCGGCGATCGAGCAGAGCGTGGTCTTTCCCGATCCGGACGGCCCGACGAGCGCCACAATCTCGTCGTGGCCAACGGTGAGCGTGGCGTGATCGAGTGCGATGACTTCCTCGTCGCCGGTGGGGTACACCTTGCGTACCGAGTCCATGCGGAGTGCCGGCTCATCGCGCGTGCTCACGAGCTCCTCCCAATTGCCGAAGCCGGATCGACGCGCAGCACGCGCCGGAGTGAGAACACGCTGCCGACCACCGCCGAGAGGATCAGAGCAGCGCTGCTGACGATCAAGCGGCTCGGGAGCAGCTGATACGGAATCGTGCCGGGTGACAGAGTTTGGTCGAGGAGCAGCGCGAAGGCGGAGCCGATCGCGGCCGCGATGAGCGCCACGACGACGGCCTGCACGACAACGCCCCCGAAGAGCGTCCGCGATCGTGCCCCGATGGCCTTCAACATGCCGTACAACCCGATGCGTTCGACCGTCAGCAGCGCGAAGAACAGAGCCACGACCACGACCGCGATGACGAGGGTGACGCCGATGATCTGGTTGAACACCGACCGCTGCTCGCGCACTCCTCCGATCGCGTCGGCGGCCTCGGCGCGAGAGACGGTCACGGTCGAGCCTCCGGTCGCTCGGTCGACTCGACGCGCCACGGTCGAGGCGTTGCCGTCACTACGCACGACGAGCGCCTGGAACACGCCGGGGCCCACTGACGAGCCCGGACGATTCGCGTTCTGGACTTCACGCCACGTCTGGGGCGAGGACCACAACGTGCCGGCGCCGGAATAGCTCACGTTGTCGACGAAGCCGATGACGCGCACGGGCGTGCGAGCAGGCCCGAGCGTGAGGACGTCGCCCCGCTTCACGCCGCTGTCTTCGAGGATGCTGTCGGCGTAGGCCTGACCCGCCGGCGGCGGTGATGATGGGACCCCCTTCGGTGCCTGCTGATATCCAAACAGGGCGACATCGATGAGATCGCGGGGACCATTGCCGGGAACGCGCGCGCCGAGCTGGGAGATCCCGATCCCGCCCACGCTCGTCACACCCGGTACGGCCTTGACCCGCGCGCTGATCACCGGGCTGATCCGACTCCGCAGGAACGACTTCTCGGCCGTCGCCGAGAACGTGACAAGGTCGGCGCGCTGCGCGCGGATCGCACCGGTCGAGCGTTGGATCAACCCGTCGAGGAGCCCGCCGAGCAGCATCAGCAGCATCGCGATGAGCGTGAGCAGCGCGACGGCGGTGGCGAACCGGGCCGGCCTCCGCCGCATCTCCCTCAGTGCGAGTCTCACGAGCCCATCCCGCCGGAGAGGGCTTCGGCCGGCTCGATGCGCAGCACCCGGCGCGCCGAGAACCACGAGCTGGCGACACCCAGCAGCAGGATGCCGAGGCCCCAGCCCACGACGGCCATTGCGTCGAACTGCAAGGGGATCGAGCCGACGCGCATGAACGACACCGGGAGATAGAGCAACGTGCCGATCGCGATCCCTGCTCCCACCACGAAGAGCACCTGCAGGAGCAGGCTCCAGATGAGCGTTCTCGAGCGAGCGCCGATCGCGCGCAGCAGTGTGAGCGTCCTGGCCTTTTGGAGCGTGACGATCAGGAAGAAGAGGCCGATGACCAGCGGTATGACCAGGCCGTACAGCAGGAAGATCACGACGAACGAGCGGCTCACCTGCGCGACGCCCGGCGCCTTCGTTGCCGCGTCGTGTCGGGTCAGGGCCTCGAGCTCGGGGCTCAGCCGGTCCACTCGGGCGACGAGCTGCTCGGGGCTCACGCCGGGCGCTGGCGCAACGCCCAGAGCGTTCGGCAGCGGCGTCCGCGCGTCGGGATTCGCGGCGAGCACCGCCTGCTCCCAGGATCGGTAGCGGACGAAGACCGTGGGGCTCGCTTGGAGGTTCGTGTTGCTCGATTGGCCGACGACGCGAATCGGGTAGCCGCCAGGCTCGACCCGTACGACGTCTCCAAGCCCGAAGCCCTGTTGCGCGTCGGTCTCGTTCGCGACCCCCTCGCCCAGCGCGGCGGGGTAGCGACCGGCGACCAGGTCTTGGGGTGCGCCGAGGCTGCGCCGCTCGTAGCCGATGACCGCGGCAGCCTTGATCGAGCCTCCGGCCCGGACGCTCAGGGTGCTCTGTCCGATCCTCCCAACGGCTGCGGCACCGTCGACGGCGCGAACCTGCGCCTCGAGCCCGGGCGTGATCGAGCTGCTCTGCAGGTTGCGACGCCCGTCGGTGCTGTACACGAGCACGGGTGCCGTCTGGTGCTCGATCGCACCGGTGAACGACGTGATCAGCCCGTCGCGCAATGCCTGCTGGAACAGGATCAAGAAGACGAGCAACGCGATCGCACCGATCAGCAGGCCGAAGCGCACCTTGGCCCGCACCATCTCTTTCCACGCGATCACGGGCGCGCGCCCGTCAGGGTTCGTTCGATTGCTCGTGGATCCTCGTGCTTCGCCGACACGCCCCCGTGGGTGAGGGGGGCGCCCCGGCGTGTGTCTCCTGCCGGGGTGTACAGCAACTGGGCGGCGCTGATATAGCGCTCGTCGAATCCGGCTTCGCAGTACGCGAAGTAGAAGTCCCAGAGTCGTGCAAACCGGTTGTCGAGGCCGAACACCGACAGCTCCGGGGCGACCAGCTCGAGATTCGCGCGCCATCGGCGCAGCGTCTCGCCGTAGTGGAACCCGATGTCGTCGTGGTGGCGGAACTGAAGGTCACTCCGGTTCGCGGCTGCGGTGAGCGCTCCGGCTGACGGCAGGCAGCCGCCGGGGAAGATCGCCGCCTTGATGAAATCCGTATGGCGCTTGAGGCGATCGAAGCTGCCGTCGGGTGCGACGATCGCCTGCATGGCAAGTGCCCCCTCATCGGCCAGCAGGCCGCGCATGCACTGGAAGAAGGTGTCGTACTCACGCCAGTCGACCGCTTCGATCATCTCGACCGCGACGGCTTTGTCGAACGTGCCGCGTAGAGCCCGGTAGTCCGTGTCGAGCACCGCGACCCGGGCGTCGAGCCCGGCCGACCGAACGCGTTCGCGTGCAAACTCGTACTGGCGAGGCGAGATGGTGGTCGTGGTGACGAAGCAACCGTAGTGCTGGGCCGCGTGGAGCGCGAAGCCGGCCCAACCGGTGCCGATCTCCACGAGGCGCTCGCCGGGTTGCAGGTCCAGCAGGCGTGCGAGCCGGTCGAACTTCGCGATCGACGCTTGCGCGAGGGACGCTTCGGGCCGGTCGAAGATCGCGCACGAGTAGGCCATCGTTTCGTCGAGCACGCTCCGGAAGAACGCGTTGCCAAGGTCGTAATGGGCCCGTACGTGGCGTGCGTCGCGCGCGGGGTTCGCACTGCGCAACCGGGCAATCGGGTCGAGGATCGGGTTCAGGAACCGGTGGAGCCGGTCACGGCGAGCGTGCATGGCGCGAAGGTTGCGGAGCGCGAGGCGGAGGAAGCCAGCGAGGTCGTCGGTGTCCCACCAGCCGTCGGCGTAGGACTCGCCGAGTCCGACACTGCCCTGACGCATCACACGTTCGTAGACCCGTAGATCGCGTACGTGGACGCGGACCCGGATCGGTGATCCGGTCTCGGTCGGGCCCGGAGAGCCGAACGTCGTGTGGCCCGCCGGGTCGGTCAGCTCGACCGTGCCACCGCGCAGGTGCCCCAGCAGCTGTCCGACGAGCGCGCCGGCCGTCCGTTCTCGTCGTGACACGATCGTCTGCCGGCTCACACGCTGACCTCCAGAGCGCGCCGGGATACGTGACGGTACAGGGGAACCCGGGCGAGTAACAGCGCGAGCGCCTTGCGATAGATCGCGAGTGAGACCCGGAGCGGCATGAGCGGATAGCGCACCAGGATCGTGGCGGCACTTCTTCGGTCGAGCACTTTCCGGCGCAGCGCGAGGCCCGCCGAGAAGACGGTCGTGCCCTCGCGAACCACCTGGATGTCCAGGTCGAGCGCCTCGCCCGGTGTGGTCCATGTCACGCGATAGTCGACGTCCATCGGGAGGAACGGCGAAACGTGCATCGCCTTCGCGGTCGTTGCTGACTCTCCTCCGTCCCGCGCGTCGAGCACGTACCAGTGGCGTTCGCCCCACGGCGTATTCGTAACCTCGAGCACAACGGCTTCGAGGGCGTCCCCGTCGGCGTCCCAGCAGTAGTACACCGACAGCGGGTTGAACAACCAGCCGAACGTTCTGAGCTGCGCGAGGAGATGGACGGCCCCACTCGGACGTCGCCCGAGACGCTGATCGACCAGGTCCCGTACGGCGTCGCCGAGCGAGCCGTCACGTCCATCGAAGAAGTCGCCCCGACGGAATCGCACGGGTGCATGGTGCCGACCCGACCAACCCGGCAGCGGGTCGAGGGAGCCCGGAAGCGCGTCGACGTCGAGGTACGCCAGGAACAAGCGTGGCGCGAACTCACGCAGGATGGGCGTCGACCTGTGGTGGCGCGCGGTGCCCTCGTAGAGCGCGACTGAGGTCATCGTTCACACTGGATCGCGCGCGCGACCTCGAGGCCGCTCTGCACGCCGTCCTCGTGGAACCCGTAGCCCCAGTACGCGCCCGCGAAGTAGATGCCACGCACTCCTTCGATCTCGTGTCGCCGGTGCTGGGCCCGTATCGCTGCGGCGTCGAACACGGGATGGTCGTACTCGAACTCGGCCAGGACGCGCGCGGGATCGATTGCGTCGGCCCGGTTCAGCGTGACGAGCAATGGCTGCGTCGACTCGATCGCCTGGAGCGAGTTCATCCAGTAGGTCACAGTGGCTCGCCGCTCTCCGGGGTCGACCCAGTAGTTCCAGCTCGCGCGGGCGAGTGGCCGCGTCGGGAGCAGTCTCCCGTCGGTGTGCAACGTCACGCGGTTGGCTTGGTACGCGATGGCACCGAGCACCGATCGCTCCGCCGGCGTGGGGTCGCCGAGCATCCGCAGCGCCTGATCGCTATGTGCGGCGATGACCACCCGGTCGAATGATTCCGGCCCGCGATCGGTGAGCACCTCGACCCGCGGCTCATGGCCCGGGTCAGAGCGGCCGACGATCTTGTGCACGGCCGTCGAGACCCGGATGCGGTCAGCGAACGGTGCGGTGAGCGCGTCGATGTACCGGCGTGATCCGCCGGTGATCGTGCGCCACCGCGGGCGCCCGGCGAGTCCGAGCAGGCCGTGGTTGTGCATGAACCGTGCATAGGAGCGCATCGGAAACCGCGTGAACGTCGCAGGGTCGGCTGACCAGATGGCCGCGCCGAACGGAACGAGGAACTGCTCCACAAACGACTTGGAATACCTTCCGCGTTGGAGGAACTCCTCGATTGACTCGTCGTTCGGACCGGTGTCGGGTGGGCGCAGGCGGTCGCCACCGTGCCACCTCGTCTCGTGCGCGACGAGGCGGCCCGCGGCACGGTTGAAGCGCACGATCTCGGTGATCAGCCGCAAGAACGAAGGATTCACCAGGTTCCGACGTTGCGCGAAGAGCGTGTTGAGATTGGAGCCCCGGTATTCGAGGCCGGTTCGAGCGTCGGTGACGCTGAAGCTCATCTCGGTCGCGTGCGTCGCGACGCCGAGCTCGTGGAGCAGCGAGACGAACCCGGGGTAGTTGGCCTCGTTGTAAACGATGAATCCCGTGTCGACCGAGTGCGCGACTCCGTCAACGTCGACGTCGACGGTGTTGGCGTGGCCGCCAAGGCGCGCTTCAGCTTCGAAGACGGTCACATCGTGGTCGGGGTGGAGCCGGTGCGCGGCGACCAGTCCCGAGACACCGGTGCCGACGATTGCGATCTTCACAATCGGTCTACGGAGTCCCCGAGGGCGCCAGACGGGTGACCCACGTCACAGCGTCCGTTCGATGAACGGCACCGTGATCCGGCATCCAGCTGATCCCGTCGCTCCGTAGAAGAGCTATGGCCCTCGATCGAGTACGGATCACAACCGGCGCAAAGCCCGTCTCCGTGCTGATCAACGACCGGGTAGAGGTAGCGCCACCGGATTGGGCCGGCTTCGTTGCTCGCGACCCGTGGCCGGCATCGAATGCCCGCCACGGGAGGTCGCGATGACCTCGCTCATGTGGTTCCGGCGTGACCTGCGTCGGGCGGACAATCCCGCGCTCCTGAGGGCGTCGGAGATGGGCGGGGTCGTTCCCGTCTTCGTGATCGACCCGCGTCTCGCGGGTCCGTCGGGTGCGCCGCGGCTCGCCTTCTTGCTCCGGTGTCTGCAGGCGCTCGACGCGTCGCTCGGCGGCGGGCTCGTGCTGCGCACCGGCGATCCGACGGAGGCGGTCGTTCAGCTCGCAGAGGAGTCGGGCGCTTCCGCGGTTGTCGCGGCCGCCGACTTCGGTCCGTACGGACGCGATCGCGACGCGGGAGTCGCGGCCCGGCTCGCGACCCGCGGCGTCGCGTTCGAGCTCGTCGAGTCACCATACGCGGTGCCGCCGGGCTCGATCACGAAGACGGACGGGACGCCGTACCGTGTATTCACGCCGTTCTTCCGCGTCTGGCGGGAGCACGCCCGGCACGAGCCCGCCCCTGAACCCGCCCGCCTCGAGCTCGTTCGTGGACTCGCTTCGGATCCGCTACCGCGCGAGCCCGATGTCGTCGCGAAGCTCCCGCCGGCGGGCGAGCGTGGTGCTCTCGAACGGCTCGCTGCGTTCATCGCCGGCGGGATCGACGGCTACGCCGCTGACCGCGACCGACCGGACCACGACCGGACGTCACGTCTCTCGGCACATCTCAAGCTCGGCTGCGTCCACCCTCGCCAAGTGCTCAAGCTGCTGGGGCATGCTCCGGGGCACGAGGCGCTGCGCCGACAGCTCGCGTGGCGCGACTTCTACGCGGATGTCGTGTTTCACAACTCGGATTCGACGAAATACGCGCTGCAAGCAGCCCCCGGGCGGATCCACGTCGACCGTGGCGAGGACGCCGATCGACGATTCGAGGCCTGGGCGGCTGGTCGCACCGGGTACCCGATCGTCGACGCGGGGATGCGTCAGCTCCTCGGGGAGGCATGGATGCACAACCGCGTGCGGATGATCGTCGCGAGCTTCCTCGTCAAGGATCTCCATCTCGACTGGCGCCGGGGCGCGCGCCTGTTCATGCAACGCCTCGTCGACGGGGACTTGGCATCGAACGCGCACGGCTGGCAGTGGGTGGCCGGAACCGGTACCGACGCGGCGCCCTACCACCGGATCTTCAACCCCGTCCGCCAGGGCAAGCAGTTTGACCCCGACGGCGACTACGTCCGCCGCTGGGTCCCGGAGCTCGCAGGCATCGAGGGACCCGGCGTCCACGAGCCGTGGACCCGGCCCGGCGCAGCCCCGGGCTACTCGGAGCCGATCGTCGAGCACGGCGAAGAGCGGCGTGAAGCGCTCGCTCGGTACGCGCGAGCGCGCACGAGTCTCCGAAGTGAGTACGACGCCTCGGAAGGTGTCGGAGTGACTTCGGCTGCAAGAGGCTAGAGCTGCCCAATGGCTCGTTATCTGGTTCGAGTGCGGTCACCGAAGCCACCGGCCGAGGCCTTTGCGTACATGGCGAATCTCGCGAACTTCGCCGAGTGGGATCCAGGCGTGACGCACGTCGAGCAGTCGGAGGGTGCCGTTCCCGGACCTCGTGCGGTCTACGACGTCACGATCAAGGGACTCCGCGCCCCGCTCCGGTATCGCACGACGCGGCATGAGCCCCCGACTTCGATCGTCGTGCGCGCCGAGAGCCGGTTCCTGACGTCCGTCGACAGGATCACCGTCGAGGATGATGACGCGGGATCGATCGTGACCTACGACGCGGAGCTGACGCTGAACGGGCCGCTCGGCCTCGCCGATCCGCTCCTCGGCCTCGCGTTCGGGCGGATCGGAGACCGAGCTGCGAAGGGGCTGATCCGGGTGCTCGACGGCGAACGGCTCGAAGCTCGATCCCCATGAGCGGACGCGACGTCGTCGACACGCTCATCGAGGCGCCGGTCATCTCGAGCTTCACGCGGATCGGTTACGCCGTCCGGTCGCGGCTCGACGCCTGGCGATCGTTGGACCAGTACGACCTCACCGGCCGCGTGATCGTTCTCACCGGTGCAACCTCCGGCTTGGGTAGAGCGGCAGCCGCGCAACTCGCCGAGTGCGGCGCCACGCTCGTGCTCGTCGGCCGCCATGCCGACCGGAACGACGCAACTGTCACGGAGATCGTCGAATCGTCCGGTAACCGAGCCATCACGCAGGTCGCTGCGGACATGGGCGACTACGCGCAGGTCAGGGTACTGGCCAGCCGGGTACTTGCCGAGCACGATCGGCTGGACGTGCTGATCCACAACGCCGGCGCACTCACGGCGGAGCGGCGCGTCGCACCCGACGGCACCGAGGCGACGGTTGCGAGCCAGGTGGTTGGTCCGTTCCTCTTGACGGGCCTGCTCCTCGAACGGCTCGCGTCGTCACGGCCGTCTCGGGTGCTCACCATGTCGTCGGGAGGGATGTATTCCGCGGACCTGACCGTGTCGGGGCTCCAGATGTCCGGCGCCGACTACCGCGGCACCGAGCAGTATGCGCGAGTGAAGCGAGCCCAGGTTGTGCTCAACGAGATGTGGGCCGAGCGGTTCGGGAGGCTCGGGATCCATTTCCATGCGATGCACCCCGGATGGGCGTCCACTCCCGGGGTCGACGCGTCGCTACCAACCTTCTCGAAGGTCATGGCGCCGCTCTTGCGCTCGCCCGAGCAGGGAGCCGACACCCTGGTGTGGCTCGCGGCCGACGACACTCCGCTTCGATCCAACGGCGGCTTCTGGCTCGACCGGCGACCACGCAGCACCCACAAGCTCCGCCACACGAAGAACGCCGACACGCCCGATCGCCGCCGGCGGCTCTGGGCCTGGGTCAGCGAGACCAGCGGCTACGAGCCGTCCTTGCCCAGCGGGGCCGGGGCAACGGAGTAACCCGCGCGTCGCCATCGTGACGACGCTCAACATGCCGGCCGTCAGCGAGGGGGTGTCTCGTGGTGTTGTGTGGCGTCGTGGGCGATGCCTCGGACGATTCCGGGGAACACGAGCCCGTGGAACGGGGCGACGGCATACCAGTAGAGGCGGCCGAGGAGCCCGCGCGGCCGAAACCTTGCGGTCTGACGGAGTCGCGTTCGGCTGCCGTCGGGCTCCACGGTCCACTCGAGCCACGCTTCTCCGGGGAGGCGCATCTCGGCGTGGAGCACGAGCCGGCGGTCGGTGACGAGGTCCTCGACGCGCCAGAAGTCGACGGGTTCGCCGATGGCGAGATGCTCGGGATCGCGCCGACCGCGTCGCAGCCCGGGGCCGCCGGCGAGCAGGTCCAGCAGTCCGCGAGCTGTCCAGAGCAGCCTCCCGCTGTACCAGCCGCGCTCCCCGCCGACGCGGCATACGGCCTTCCAGGTGTGCTGGGCGTCGGCGCCAACGACGATGTCGCGTACGTCGGTGAGCTCGGTGCCGCCGGTCCAGCTCGGATCCGTCGCGTTGGCCTGCCAGACGGGCGACGACGCGTCGTCGAACTTGGTGGGGATGTCGCCGACGGCGGTGCGTCCAATCGCGCGGTGGATCGCCTGGGCGAGTGGGTCGCGCTCGAAGGGGAACAGCGTCTCGGCCCGATGGTCCCGGACGACGACGGCATTGACGAGAGAGTCGACGAGCGGCCGTGCCAGCTTCGAAGGGACTGGGGTGACGAGGCCGATCCAGAGCGACGACAAGCGGGGAGTGAGCACCGGCACTGGGATGAGTCGCCGGCGGGGCAGGCCGGCTTCACGCGAGTAGACGGCCATCATCTCCGCGTAGGACACGATGTCGGGCCCACCGATCTCGAGGATCCCCGACAGGGGCCCGGGGTGCTCGATCGCCGCGACGAGGTAATAAAGGACGTCGCGGATCGAGATCGGCTGACAGAGCGTGTGCACCCACTTCGGGGTCACCATCACGGGCAGGACCTCGGTCAGGTAGCGCAACATCTCGAAGCTCGCCGAGCCGGAGCCGATCACCACGGCGGCGCGGAGCTCGACCGTCTCGATCGGCCCCGCGGCGAGCGCCCGACCGACTTCGTGGCGGCTGCGGAGATGCGCGCTCAAGTCCGCCTTGTCGTCACCGAGCCCCCCGAGGTAGACGATGCGACGCACACCGGCGTGCTCGGCGGCCTTCCGGAAGTTCTCCGCGATAGCTCGTTCGCGGGCGACCCAGTCTGTGCCCTCACCAATGCTGTGGACGAGGAACACCGCTACGTCGACGCCGTTCATCGCCTTGCTGAGGTCGCCCCCGACATCGGCGCGCACCATCTCGACGTCGGATTGCCAGGGCGCCGCGTCGAGCTTGCGGGGATCGCGCACGACACACCGCACAATGTGCTGGTGTGAGAGAAGCTCGGGCACGAGACGTCCGCCCACATAACCCGACGCCCCAGTGACGAGCACGCGCATCTTCGCCTGTTTCATCGGCTACTCCGCTCGACGGTGCTTGCCCCCATCATGCAAGCCCGACTCGGCGATGCTCGCAGCGGGGCGCCGTTGCGTTGATTTGGATCGGGCCGCGCAGTCGATGGTGATGGATCGGTTGTGACCTACGACGCCGTGCTGCAGCTCAATGGGCCCCTCGGAGTCGCCGATCCGCTCCTGGGCGTCGGGTTCCGGCGCAACGCCGCGAGCGCGGCGACGGGACTGATCCGGGTGCTCGACGGTGCGCGCGTCGAGTCGGACGCGCGCTGAGCGGTCGATCCGAGGGTTGCCGACGCGCGGTCTCGTTCAGTGCAGTCGGCAGCGCCCGGTGCCGGCACACAGAGCGCACTCGGGCTCCTTCCCGGCGGCGTGCGCGACGCAGTACCGGACGCGGTCGTCGACGATGTCCATGAGTAGCGGGTGCGGACCGAGAGGAGCGGTCACCAGGAAGTGCACACCCGGATGGCGGGCGGCGGCCTCGGCCGCGAGCGCGGGAATATCGCGATCCCAGTGGTTGCCGGGCCAGAGGAAGTAGGGGGCGACGACGACAGTCGCTGCTCCAGCGGCGACGCACGCGTCGAAGGCGGATCCGACCGACGGTTCCGCGAGCTCCATATGCGCGGCTTCGACGATGGCGTAACCGCTGCGAGGCTTCCACCCGGCGACGAAGTCCTCGTGACGTCGGTTTGATTCGGTCCGACGCGAACCGTGGTCGACCACGACGACGCCTATGGAATCCCGGTCCAGGCCTACGGGCATGTCGGTCATCGGGCCTTCACGCGGATCGAAATCACCATGACCGTTCATTCAGAGACCCGCGCGTCGCCGAAGCGATGAAACGAACCGTTCGGGCTCGGCGAGGGTGAGCGTGATCCCGGGATGACGAAGTGAGCCGACGGGAACGAGACCGGGCACGGATTCGCGCAACAGGACGCAGACACCTCCCTTGGATGTGGTGCCGAACGTGAGACCGCGATCAACGAACGACCCGCGAGGCCCAATGGCCTTGTACCACTGGTACGGGCCGGTGCGGCACACGTCGCGCACGTTGCTGATCGGGGTCTCGCAGGTCCACAGTCCGAAGCGCGTGACGAACTGATCGCAAGTGAGCGTGACGTGCGCGGTACCCGGGGCGACGCCAATCAGCGCGAGCAGCGGACGGAACTTCTCATCGAAATCGAACTCGAACTGCTCGATTGCCGGAACCTCATCGGCACATTCATGATCTTCCGTTGCAAGTATCGCGAGCAAGTCGGAAGTGGCGCGCTCGGTGACAGGTCCTGTCGTGCGCCATCGCAGCCGACCATGCACATCGATCAGCAACACTGTCACGGTGTCGGTCTCGTCGATGGCGAGTGAATCGGTCACCCGACGAACGTCCGTGTACACGGTGAGCGTGCGGCGACGAGCTTCTTGTGTCTTCACGGCCTGGGCCATTCCGCCGTCGATGAGCGACCGAGCTGGAGACCAGCGCGTCGCGATCACCGGAACCTCGTAGCAACCCAGCGTCGGGTGCTGCAACGCGATCGCGGAGAACCATGCGATCCAGGTATCCACCATCGCCTGCTGCTCGCGCCGAAACGCGACGATGACGAGATTCAACTCGCCCGCGAAGGTATTGGGGAGCGCCAGCGCTCGTCCCTCAAGGTCGCGCGCTTCGAGGCGCGGGAATCGAACCTCACCGAAACCGTTCGCCGTCGGCTCCCTCATCGGCTCACGTCACTCTCCCGGCCGCGCCAACCCTCACCAGCCCGCCTCGAACCCGACGCGGTGCGTTCCCCATACAACTCGCTTACGGAACTGGCACGGGGGACGGACGACTCGCCGGCAGCCAAACGATGGCTACATCCAACCGGTAGGCGCCAAAGACGGCTCTCTTCCGTCGGCGCACGGTCGCGAGAGGCGGCGCGTTCCAGTCAGGTTCATCGGGTTTAGGGTTCCCGCCGATCATCGTCCGTTGGCCCGTCCGCTCGACGCTCGCCCCGAACCCTGAGGGCGAGCGGGTGCCCCTGATCGATCGATGCGACACTGGGGTATCGGAGATCTTGCTGGGGCGTCGGACGTCGAGCTCACCGACGCGATCGTCGGTTCGGACGAAGCCGCGCTTTCGGAGGCCTACAGCCGTCACTCTGGTGCGAGTTGCTCACTCGCGTTGCGGCTCGTGCGTGACCGCAGCCTCGCGGACGAAGTCGTGCAGGAAGTGTTTGTCCGGCTTTGGACCCGGGCCGACCAGTTCGACGGCAACCGGGGGTCCCTGCGCTCCTTCTTGTTGGCGCAGACGCACGGTCGATCGCTCGACGCAGCCCGAGTTCCTCAGCGTTTGTGAGCGCCACGCGCGCGCAGCAGCGTGGCGGTCGCGGGAAGCGGTTCGCTGGTGGCGTTCACGAGGCGTGCGAGGAGCGCTCGAGCGTGTCCTCGCTGGTTCCATGCCCGGTCCGGATCCGGCGCACGGTGTCGAGTTGGTCGGTGAGCAATGATGGTTGGTCGAGGAGCAGCGGCCCTTGGATCACGTCGAGGAGGCGGCTCACTTCATCGACCAGGTCCTTGCCGGCTTCGGGTTCGTCGGGCGGAACTGCGGCCGCGATCAGCGCGGCGCGGTGATGGTCGATCGCGAGACACTCGACGGGAGTTGCGACAGAAGTGGCCAGCGGATTCGACGTCCCCCAACGACGACGGGTACGCACGTGCTCGTGCGCGATCGCGACGGAGGTCGCCGCCCGATACAACGCCGCCGGGAGCGAGACGGACAACGCGACCGCGAAAGGCATCTCGCGAGCGAGATAGTCGTCCAGGTCGACCGCGGGAAGCGATGGCCCGAGCAACAGAGTGTGATAGCCGCGCACCGCCAGGACGGCTGCGACCACGCGCGCGGGTAGGGAGTGTGCGTCGCCCTCAGGACAGACGACCGTGACCAACGGGCCGTCGGAGGATGTGAGCCCTCCGGAGAGCAGCGTCACCAGACCCTCGGATGCGGCGGTCGCGGCGTGCTCGTCGGCGACCGTCAGCTCGCCCTGCGCCCATCGCGCGCCCAGCTCGCGTTGCACCGGGCCGAGGACCTCGGCGACGAGCGCCTCGAACGACACGCCTTCGTCGAGCAGGGTCGTCGCGAGGAGGTATGCGGTGGCGAGGTCCCCGTCGACGAGCGCGGCCAGCAGCGCGACGCGTGTCGCCGGGATGTCCGCCGGGTCGACGCGGTGGCTCATGGTTCCCACTTCCTCGGCGGGTGCAGCCGGTGTCTGCCCATCCGGCGTCGAAGCTGCCGGAGAACGGAGTGAGGGAGCCCTCGGGGGAAAGGGCTCCCTCACTCCGAGAATTGCAACCGGTCCGGCTAGGCGGGCGGGATCAGCACGCAGTCGATGACGTGGACCACGCCGTTGGATGCCGGCACGTCGGTCTTGACGATGTTGCAGCCGTTGACGGTTGCGGCACCGTTGGTGACCTTGATGTCCAAGTCCTGGCCCTCGACGGTCTTGACCATCTGCTCGGGCTGGAGGTCGGCGGCCATCACCTTGCCCGGCACCACGTGGTAGGTGAGGATCTTCGTCAGCTGGGCCTTGTCCGCCAGGATCGCGTTGAGCTGGTCCGCCGGGATCTTGGCGAACGCCTCGTTCGTGGGCGCGAACACCGTGTACGGGCCAGGCTGGTTCAAGGTCGCCACGAGGCCGGCTTTCGTCACTGCGGTGACGAGAGTGCTGAAGTCGGGGTTCTTCGACGCGACGACGACCACGGTGCCGGGCGCCTTCGTCGCGGTCGAGCTCGAGGTCTGGGCGGTCTTCGAGGACGACGTGTTGTCGCTGCTGCTGCTGCAGGCGCTTGCCACGACGGCGAGGGCTGCCGTCGCGGCGAGGACGCGCAAGGTACGGGATATGTGCATCGGGTGCAGTGCCTTTCGCTGAGACGGAGCTCGCGCGCCGTCGCTCATTGGGTATCGACTGGTCTACGGAGCCCACGACGATCGCGGATGAACGAAGATGGTGCAGCATCTGCTCGTCACCCTCACCGCCATACACGACTATGCCGACCCGCCTCGGCCGTCGCGAACGATTCGATCTCCGCAGTCATCCGCGTCGCGGTTCAGGTGCGTAGACGCTCATGAACGTCGCGACACACGTAGCGGCCTAATGAGGAGGAGTGGTGGCGCTGTTGCGTTGATTCGGATCGGGTCGCGTTGGACCGTGTCGACGTCGGGTTCGCGGGTCAGATCGTCCGGGCGAGGTCCGTGAATGCGGTCTCGATCCGCCGGTGCGGGCGCGCATCGACGCCGAGTTCGTAGTGGCCGCGTCGTAGATTCTGCATGAGCGTGTGACCGCCCATGATCACTTGCGCGGTGTGGTCGCGTTTGAGGCCGCGCATCGGCCGGAGTCGGGCTTTGAGTCGACCGTGGTCGCATTCGATCCGGTTGTTGGCGTACTGGGTGGTGTCATGGAACGCGGCGGGGAGAAGTCCTTCGATCGCGACCGCCAATGGTGGGGCGCGATCCGTAACGACCTCGATCGGTTCGCCGTGGGCGCGGATCGCCGCGGTGAAGAACCGTCGCGCGGCCCAGAGATCACGTCTGGGCGAGACGTAGACGTCGATGATCTGCCCGTGTTGGTCGACGGCTCGGTAGACGTAGCGCCACCGGCCGGCGACCTTCACGTCGGTCTCGTCGACGAACCAGCGGTGGCCCACCGGATGCCGGCACGGCCCGGCCGCGTCGGCGAGGAGGGGAGTGAAGCGCTGCACCCACCGGTAGACGGTGACGTGATCGACCTCGATCCCACGCTCACCCAGGAGCTCCTCGACGTCGCGATACGAGAGCCCGTAGCGGAGGTACCAGCGGATCGCGAGGACAATGATTTCGGGCGGGAACCGGAACTCGACGAACGCAGAAGTAGGAACCACGGGTACTGGACACGTTCGGCGAGGCAGCATCCGGTCACCCTCATCGCCCGCCGCGACCCTCCGCCAATGCAACAGCGCCCATGGTCGTCGTCGCCGCCGAGATTCGAGGGTTGCTCCTCCGGTAGCACTCCGCGGACGGAGCTCGGCCATCGCCGGCGACGTCGGTCTCCTCGAATCACGCCCGTCTTCGGCCTGGCCGTACTGGTTCTGTGGGATCGCTTCACCGCGCTCTCGCGTCCTGGACTCCGGCCAGGCCGCCGGTCAAGCTCGCGGCGGATGGCGTCTGCTTGCCGTCTCTGAGGACCACGTCGAGGAACCGCAGGACCACTGCGTTGGTTGTGGTCGTGCCGGCGCGTCCGATCGTGCCCAGGCCGAAGATCGGCGCGATTGGTCCGAGGGCGGGCACGAGGGAGGGGAGGTCGGTGACGTCGAGGTGCGTTGCCCCCGCGAGCTTGACGGTCACCGCGGTGGCTGTGCGTCCGATCACGGCCTTCGATCCCGAGTCGAGTCCGGACGCATCGATCATGAGTGCAGGAACGGTGACCGGTGTCGCCAACGCGGGGCCGTGGAGCCATCCGTCGAGGTCGAACACGGCGTGCACGCGGGCATCGGCGAGGCTCGTCTGGAACGCGATCGCGCCCGCGATGGAGTGACCGCCGACCGCGACCTTGTTCGGGTCAACCGGGCCCGCGACGGCTGCGATGTCCGGCCCGGTCACGAAGTTGAGAGCTGCAGTGACCTGGTCCAGACGCCGAGCGGGGTTGGCGGTGTCGGCCGGCAGGCGGGATCCGTCCTCGGTGCCGAGTGTCGGGTCGACAGCTACGACGATGTAGCCGTTGCTCGCGAGGTCCTGCGCGAGCGCGGTCGACAAGGCCATCGGGTTGCCCCAACCCGGCATGAGCACAACCGCAGGTCGTGCGTGGGTGGCGCGAGCCGGTTCGGCGTTGACTGACGCGCGCGGCACCACGCCGTGCAACGGCTTGGCCGGCAACCCGTGTGCGGCAGCGGTCTTGTCCGCGAGGTACATCGGCACGCCGGTTCCGGTCCCGTTACGGGCTGGATACCAGACGCGCGTAGTAGCAGCGGGACTTCCCGAAGAGATCGTGCGAACTCCGACTGCGAGGTTGCCGGTCGGTTCGGGCAGCAGCGATGGCGGGACAGCCGTTGTCGTTCGTGGAGCAGAAGTCGCGGCAGTCCGTGAGCGGGCTGCGTTGACGACTTCGTTGATCGCTCGGCTCGATCGAGCGGCGGTGTCCTTGTCTTCAGTGAGCATCGAGTGCGTGGCGTGCGGAAGCCGTTGGTGGACGCTGTTGGTCGAGAGCGCGGCGAGCTGGTTCTGCGCGGCCATCCAGCCGCCTGCAGCGTCCTTCTCGGCGGTGACCACCACGAGGGGTCGGTTGCCAAGAGTCGTCAGTGACTGCGCCTCGGTCATGGCGGTGCGCAGCTCGGAGAACTCGTCTCGGGTGCTGCGACTGTCGCGCGGGGTCGCCAAGAACGCGCGCTCCGCGTCACGAGCAGGAGCGGGCAGGCCGCTGTAGGCGGACGCGTAGATGGCACGGCCGATTCCCAAGCGGGACAGCGACGGGAGCACGGCCGAGACCCGACGGAACATCTCGTAGAACGCCGGCCACGAAGCGATCTTCGTGTACTGCTCCGGATGCATCGAGTCGAGCAGGGCGACCCCTGCGACCTGCTCGGGGTAGCGGTGAGCGAAGTTGAGGACGTAGATGCCGCCGGCGGAGTGACCGGCAAGCACGAACGGGCCGCGCTCGCCGGCTCGCTCCAGCAGGGTATGCAGATCGGTTGCGACTTCGACGCCGTCCTGGGGTCCACTGGCCGATTCGCTCCAGCCGCGACCGGCTCGGTCGTAGACGCAGACCCTGGTGGTGGTGGCGACGGCGGGGGCGATCCAGGCCATCGCGGTGGAGGGCTCGCCGAGGCCGGGCTCGAGCACGACCGTAGGGCTGCCCGTGCCGGTGCAGTCGATGTGCAGCTTGTGACCGCCGACATCGATCAACCGGCCGGGCATCGAGAAGGTCTCCGTGGTTTCGCGGTAGGTCTCGTACGCACCGCCGAGAGCCGAGAGCACCAAGGCTGCGCAGATGGGATAGAGCAGCCAGACGCGGGTCCGGCTGCGGAGATCGTGGCGAGCGCGGACGCCCATCCACACTGCGACCGCGACCACGACTGGTGGCCACACCCATCCGAGCTCATTGCCGGTCGGGGCGAGGGCGAGCACGGCTCCGCCCGCGACGGCCATGAATCCCGCGGGTACGGTGGCCCAGCGCTGGGGCTGGTCGGTCCAACGCTGCGACAGCACCGCGAGCGCTCCCCACGCGGCCGCGAATACGAGCAGTACGGAGCCGGTGATGACGTGCTCCTGTGCCCCGGCGAACGGTCCGACTACGAGCGCGACGGCCCCGACGAATCCTCCGATGAGCGAGCCGGCCACGATGCGGCCGATGTGACCCCTGGCTCGCGGAGTCTCGACGCCGGCTGCGTCGCCGACGTCGCGCGGATCGGCGCAAACGGTCGTTTCCTGGGTTGCGGTGGGTGTGGTGACCATGACTGGGCTCCCTCGTGTGGTCTCTCGAGCCCCCTTCGGGCTCAGGTGTCATGGTCGACCTAAGGCCGTGGCGTCCACATCGGGCACGGCCCCTCAGATTCGGACCAAGGGTCGGCGATACTGGACGTCCCGTGCCTGATCCGTCGTCAACCGCAGATTTCGTTGGACGCAGCGACGAGCTGGCTGCTTTCGAGCGCGCGGTCGCGGCTGCCCGCCGAGGCGCGCCGGCGGTTCTGCTGGTCGGCGGTGAGGCGGGCATCGGCAAGTCGACGCTCGTCGCGGAAGGGGCACGGCGCGCTGGCGCACAGCTGATCGTCGGCCGATGCCTGCCGATGGCCGGTGAGGTGATCCCCCTGGCGCCGTTGGCCGACCTGCTCCGAAACGTGCGGCGAACGACCGCCGAGGCACTCACCGATGGGCCGACTCTCGCGCCGGTGCGCGACTGGATCGCGCAGGGCCCGGCGGTCCGAGGGGCTGCGGCCGGCGCGCTGTTCGCGCCGCTGCTCGAGCTCGTCGCGGGCCTCGGCACCGAGGGTGCAGTCGTCGTCGCGTTCGAGGATCTGCACTGGGCCGACCCCTTGACTTGGGACCTCTTCGATTTTCTCGCCCGCAATCTCGTCGATGAGCACGTCGTCCTGGTCGGCACTTACCGCGCCAACGAGGTCGGCGTGAACCCACAACAACGTCGGCGCCTGGGCGAGGTCGCGCGCCTTCCGGCTGCGCACCGCCTGCTGCTCGGAGGACTCAGCCGCGAGGAGCTCGCCGCGAAGATCCAGACCCTGATCGGAGGGGTGGCGAGCGCCAACTTCGTCGACGAGGTCTTTGCTCGCGGTCAGGGCAATCCCTTCTTCACGGCCGAACTGGTCGCCGCGCATCTCAGCGGGCAGGCGATCCCGGCCGTTCTGTCCGACCTCATCGCATCTGATCTCGATGGTCTCGATGTGGTCACCCGGACGGTTGCCGGGGTTATCGCTGTGGTTGGGCGCGACACGGCGCACGACCTCCTGGTGCGCGTCGCCGAAGTGGACGCTGCCAGTCTCGAAGTTGCTCTGCGCTCCGCGGTCGACGCGCAACTCGTTGTTGTCGACCGCGACACCGATGCGTACCGGTTTCGTCATGCGCTGATCGGTGAGGTCGTTTACGACGAGCTGCTTCCACCGGAACGCATGCGGCTGCACCGCCGCGTCGCCGACGCGCTGGCCGACCAGGCACCGGACGTCCTTTCTCGCGCGGATCGAGCCAGTGAGCTGGCCTTTCATCTCGACCGTGCAGGAGATCACGCGGCGGCGTTCGTAGCGCTGCTGTTCGCCGCGGACGCCGCTGAGACCGTGGCGCCTGCGGCTGCTTTGCGCCATCTCGAGCGCGCGCTCGAGCTTTGGGACTCCGCCGGCGAGTCGAGTGCGGCCGCAAATCGCGGTGACCGTCTCTGGCAGGCAGCAGAGCTCGCAAGCGGCGCGGTCGGTAACGCGCGAGCCGCGGATCTCGCTCGGGAAGCCTTCCGTCACGGAGCTCCGCCGCGAGGCGCGGCGTGGGGACACGAGAGACTCGGCCGTTACCTGTGGGGCGCCGGTCACATCGAGGACAGCGCGACGGAGTTCGAGGTTGCTGCGACCCTGCTACCCGAAGACCCTGGACCGGAGGCCGCGCCGGTGTTCGCTGGTTTGGGACAGGCCGAGCTCATGCTCGGCCGCTACGACATCGCGGAAGCGAGGGCGCAGAGCGTGTTCGAGCTGCTCGCCGGGCCGGACGCGGATCCGTCGGCGTGGGCGATGGCGCGAAGGGTCCTCGGAATCGTGGTTGACCACGGGGGAGATCCGAGCCGCGGCGCCGAGCTCTGCCGCGAGGCCGTCGAGGCGGCACCGAATGCTCAGACGAGAGCGCTCGCCGTCCTCTATCTCGGGGTCGCCCTCCTCGATGCCGGCAGGTACCACGACGCGGTGAACGAGATGCTCGATGCCGCGGCCGAGGCGCGACTGACGGGGCTCGACCGAAGCTTCGGCGGCTACCTGGACGCCCTCGCCGCGGAGGGTCTCCTGCGGCTCGGCCAGTGGTCAGAGGCGGACACGGTTCTTGGTGCCAGTGAAGGCGCCGAGGCCTTTCCGTTGGGAGAGATCCGCCTCGCCCTCGCCGGTGCGGTGCTCGCTTCGCGTCGAGGCGAGCGCGACGGAGCCCTCGCGCTGCTCGACCGGGCCGAGGGGCTACCGATCGATCCCTTTCATCGCTGGTTCCTCGACCGAGCCTCCGCAGAGATCTCTCTCGCCCTCGGCGACTGGGCCGCTGCCGCGGCCATTGCCGAGCGGGTCCTGACGGGTGCCACCGCGCTGTGGCGGGCCCGGTTCGTCATGTACGGCGCCGTCGCCGATGTCGAGCTCGCTCTCGATGCCCGCGCTCGACGGGAGGCGTTTGACGCAGACGGCATCGTGGCCCGGCTTCGCCGGCGAATCGATGCTGCAACCGACGCGGTGGAAGCGCGCCATGGCGGCGAGGGGGCGCCCGACACTGCGGCGCACCTGGCCCACGCTGCGGCTGCCGTCACACGTATCGGCGGCTCCGATCCCGAGGCCTGGTCCGAAGCAGCGCGCCGCTGGGCCGACCTCGCCGACCCGTTCTGGTTGGCCGCCGCTCGCGTCCGCGAAGCCGAAGCCGCCGCCGCAGCCGGGGCGACCGCACGAGCGGCCGAGGCGCTGCAGGAGGCACACCAACTCGCGTCCAGCCTCGGTGCCGTCCCTCTGTTGACGGACATCGAGGCTGTGTCACGACGGACCCGGCTCAGCGTCGAAGCGCCGGTCGCGGCCGTGCTGGACGACGCCGCGGTCGATCACCTCGGCCTCACCCCGCGGGAGGCTGAAGTGCTGTCCCTGGTCGCGACCGGCCAGACGAACCGACAGATCGGTGAGGCCCTGTTCGTGTCCGAGAAGACCGCGAGCGTGCACGTCTCGAACATCCTTCGGAAGCTCGGTGTCACCAGCAGAGTCGACGCCGCCGCGGTCGCCCAACGCCTCGGTGTCGCCTGACCCGCGAGGCCGGCGCGTGATCTGAGGGGCGCTGCCCGATGCGGCCCGTGACCCCTTAGCCCGACGATGAGGGCATGCCGAGCAAACCCCCGCGCGCGCCCCGATCCGCGAACGACGCACCGGTCCTCGACGAGACGACGATCACCGACCTCCCGGTGAGCGGGACACTGCCCGTGGCCCTTTCGGGGCAGTACCTTCGCATCGGACCGAACCGGATCGACGCCCGGGCGCTCCCCGCGGAAGGGGCGGCCCGCCGAGCGATGGTCCACGCCGTCAGCCTCCGCGCCGGGCGGGCCGTGTCGTACCGGAACCGCTGGGTCGGGACGGACGCGACCAACCTCATCCCGTTCGGAAGCTCCATCCTCGCCTTGGGCGATGGTGCACTCGCGTACGAGCTCAGTGCCGGTCTCGACACCCTTCGTCGTGTCGACCTGGCCGGTGCTCGCCGGACCCTTTCCTCACAGCCCAAGGTCGACCCGATCACCGGCGAGCTGCATCTCCTCACCTTCGCTGCCGACCCGTCTCAGCTGCACGTCTGTGTGTCTCCCGGTGGTCTGACGCGCGCGATCCGATCGATGGACAACGCACCGAGCCGGATCCGACAACTCGAGCTGACGCGTGATGACGTCGTGCTCCTCGCCGACGGGTTCGTCGGCGTGACCGGCCGGAGCGGTGTCGCCGCAGAAGCGACGTGGCTCGAGATCGACACCGACGCGCGCCACGTTGCGACTGCCGACGCGCACGGCGAGGCCATCCTCGTCTGCGCCACCGGACCGTCCCTCGTGCGATGGGTGGTGCACCGTCGAGCCAGAACCGTCCATTGCGAAGTGCTCGACGCAACGCCCCAAGCATCCCCGAGCAGCAACCCCCCGCCGGGCGCGGCGCGGCGCTTCCTCTGGACCGTCGGTGCTGGGGCAGCGCACAAGCACGAGCTGCCCGCCGGCACACGCCGTAGCCACGACTTCTCGCCGGGCCGCCACCCGGGAGCGCTCGTCTTCATCGCCGATCCGGACCGCAGCAGCGCCGAGGACGGGGGTTGGCTCGTCGGGTTCGTCCACGACGAGACACGGAACGAGGCCGACCTCGTGGTGCTCGACGCGCAGGCCATCGAGCGGCCCGCCGTCGCGACGGTGCACATCCCGCGCCGCATCCCGGACGGCATGCACGGCACGTGGATCCCGGCCGTGCAGATCTGAGGGGTCGCTCCCGATGCGGCAATGGACCCCTTACGACGACATTGAGCTCAGCAAGGTTCCCACTACCGCCGCATCCGAGCGAGGAGCAGTCATGCATGGTCGTCCCGCACTCCAGTCCGCAAGCGAAGCGAGCCTGAGCCACCCGAACCGGTGGCGGATCCTCGGAGTTCTCGTCCTCGCCCTCCTGGTCACCTCCATCGACCACACCATCATCAACGTGGCGCTGCCCAAGCTCGTCGAAGGTCTCCAGGCGAGCTCTGCCGATCTCCAGTGGGTGGTCGCCAGCTACACGATCGTCTTCGCGGGTCTCCTCCTCACCGCCGGGAGTCTCGGCGACCGGTTCGGACGCCGCCATGCGCTCGCCGCGGGGCTGGTCACGTTCCTGGTTGGGTCAATCGCGTCCGCGACGGCGACGTCGACAACCGCTCTCATCGTCGGCCGCGGTGTCATGGGCGTCGGTGGGGCGCTCATCATGCCGACGACGCTGTCCATCCTGGTCAATGTGTTCGGCGACCCCCGCGAACGGGCGAGGGCCATCGCCGGCTGGACGGCAGCCAGCGGCTTGGGGATCGCCCTCGGCCCGATCGCCGGCGGAATGCTCATGCGCAGCTTCTCGTGGTCGTCGGTCTTCTGGATCAATGTTCCGCTCCTCGCCGCCGCGCTGCTCGGCACGCTGCACCTCGTCCCCGACTCGCGAAACCCCGAGGCCACCAGGCTCGACCTCGTCGGGGCGCTCCTGTCGATCGGCGCCATCGGCACGCTGGTGTACGCGATCATCACCGCGCCCGCACACGGCTGGGCGTCACCGTCGTCGTTCGCCCGCTTTGCCGCCGGTGCGACGGTCGGGTTGCTGTTCGTCGTCTGGGAGCTGCGTCGTGACGAGCCGATGCTCGACATCCGCCTGTTCGCCGACCGCAGCTTCTCCGCCAGCAGCGTCGCGCTGGCCATGCTGTTCTTCGCCATGTCGGGAATGGTCTTCCTGCAGGCGCAGTACCTCCAGTTCGTGCTCGGCTACACACCACTCGCCGCTGGGTTCGCCCTGGTGCCCGCCGCCCTGGGGATTCATCGACGGAAGCTCCTACGTGCCGACCGGCGCGGGCCTCCTGCTCTTCGGTCTCGGCGCGGGGATCGCGATGCCAGCCGCGACCGACCTCATCATGGCGACGCTTCCCCCCGCCCGCGCGGGCGTCGGCTCGGCCGTCAACGACACCGTTCGAGAGTTGGGCGGCGCACTCGGAGTCGCGGTGATCGGCAGCATCGCGGCGACGAGCTACGCGTCCTCGATGCAGAGCGAGCTCGCACGACTCCCCCGCATCAGCGAGCCCATGCGTCACCTGCTGACCGACAACGTCGGCAGCGCACTCCATATGAGCGGCTACTTCGGTGTCAACGGAACCGAGATCGCGTCCGTCGCTCGGAATGCGTTCGTCGACTCGATGAGCGCTTCGCTCTGGGTCGCGGTCGGCCTCGTCGTCTCCGCGACGGTCATCGCGGTCACACAGCTCCCGCGTCACGAAAGGTAGGGCCACGCTCTCCGCACGCCTGATCGGCGACTCGGCCGGCTGGGTTACTGGCCCATGCGTCCGTCGATCCCCTCCCGCAGCAGGTCGGCGTGACCGAGGTGGCGGGCGTACTCCTCGATCATTCCGATCAGCACCTCGCGCAGCGACATCGGCCCTCCACCGCGGCCATGCTGATTCAAGGGATCGTTGCCGGTGATGTCGAGACTGGGCGCCTCGGCCACGAACCGCTCGGCGAAGTCCACCTCAGCTCGCCATGCGGCCCACGCCTCCACCACCACCCGGGGGTCGGGAACAGCACCGTCGAAATCGCCGTCACGGTCGGTGTCGGAGCAGAACAGCCGGGGCACGTCCTGTCCCGCCATCATCTCCCGGAACGTCCCGCGCTCCATCTCGGCCAGGTGTCGTACCAGCCCCAGGAGCGACATCGTCGACGGCTCGACGGAACGCCGCGCCAGAGCCTCGGCATCAAGACCTGAGCACTTCATCTCCAACGTGAGACGTTGACAGCGCAGGGCCTCCACCAGCGTGGCGCGCTCGTCGCCCAACGTCGGTCCGTTCTCACGCGGGTCGTCTTCGAGATCGATGAACATGTCGGCTCGTCGGGTCGTGGCCATGGGCGCAATCATCGTCGATGCGCAGGGCGGCCGACCACCGGTGAACGACACCCGGCCCGGTGGTCCCACCTGCTCGGGTCGGTGCTCAGGTCATTCGCCGTCGTGAAGGAGCTCGTCGATCGCCGACTCCCGGCCGTGCTCGTACGCCGCTGCGAATGCACTCCCCAGCGAGGCGGCCGCGGCGCTCCGGGCCCGGTCGGCGTCGCACTGCTCGCTCGGAGTCCGCGCGGCGCGCCGGTTGGACCGGAGCTGGTCGGCCCGGCCGAGGAGTCGGGCGGCCCGTTCGCCGTTCCCGGCGAGCGCCTCCGCGGCGGCCAGCCCTTCGAGCGCGACCGGGACGGCGCGAGGATGGGCCACCGTGCTCGCGTGCGCGTGGCTCTCGCGGTGCCGAGTCGACGCGTCGGTGAAATCCCCGCGAGCTTCGGCAACGAACCCGAGCACCGAAGTCGCGGCCGCGAGGCCGCCGGGCACATCCAAGGGGGAGGTTCCACGCGAGAACGAGCTGGAGAACCTCGTCCCGGCCCCGCGATACAGGTCCAGCGCCTCGAGCGCGGCCTGCCCGGACTCTTCGAGCCGACCCTGCCGCCGCCGGAGGTCAGCCAGCGCAACGAGTGCCTGCGCGCGCACGGGCTCAGCCGAGAGGTCGACCGAGCGGGTCAATGCGGTCTGCAGGAGCGCCTCCGCTTCGTCGTGGTCTCCTGCGTGGACTGCGACTGCGCCGAGCCGCGCGATGAGCGCCACCTCGAAGCGGAACATGCGCAACGCGGTTGCTGTTTCCAGGGCCTCGAAGAGCAGCATCCGAGCTGCCTCGACATCGCCGAGCATCTCGTCGAGCTCGGCGACCAGGTCGATGCAGATTGCCGTCATGAACTCGTCGCCGGCGTCTCGGAACTGAGGCTGCGCTTCACGAAGCAGCTGCTCGAAGGTCTCGGTGTCACCTTCGGATTGCAGTGCGAGCCCGGCCCGCAACCAGGTGCGGACGGCTCGCATCCAGGGAGCGTCTCCCGTCGTCTCGAGCAGCTGGAGGGCGGTGGCGTTGATCTCCGACGCCTGCTCCCGGCGCCCCATCTCCGCGACGACCTGCGACTGGAACGTCAGCGCATAGGCGGTCAACACGGGATCGCCGTGTTGGCGTAGCAGCTGGATGCCCGTTGCGAACGCTTCGTCGACGTCGCCGTGATGGCCGGTCAGGTAGCCGAGAAACGTGTGCCAGACGAGCGCCCAGCCGCGGGTGAACGGGCTGAGCTCGCCCGGAAGCGCCAGCGCGACGTCCAGCCACCCGAAGCCGTCGCGCGCGGCTCCCGTCACCCAGCGGTGCAGTGCGACGTCCGCGGCGATCGCGGCCGCGAGCTCGTTCTCCTCGGCCCCGACGGCCCACTCGAAGACCGTCCGCACGTTGTCCTGCTCGGCTTGCATGGTGTGGTGCCACCACCGTTGCTCGACGCCCTGGAACGCGGGGCGGCCCCGCGCGCACAAGTGCGCGAAGTGGCGCGTCGCCCGAAGGAGAGCTTCGTCCGCCTGACCGCGCTCGACGAGCTGCTCGCGCCCGTACTGGCTCAGCGTCTGCAACATGCGGAAGCGGGGCCGGATCCGGGAGCGATCGACGAACACGAGGGACTTGTCGATCAGGCCGGCGACGAGCTCGGCAACGTCGGCGGGCTCGATGTCGGCGTCGCTACAGACCGCCTCGGCCGCGGCGATGTCGAATCCTCCGGTGAGCACCGACAGCTGCTCGAACGCGCGCCGCTCGTCTTCGAAGAGGAGGTCGTAGCTCCATTGGACGACGGCGCGCAGCGTCTGCTGGCGGGCCATCGCGGTTCGGGAGCCTCCCGTGAGCAGACGGAAGCGGTCGTCGAGCCGTTCCGCGATCTGCGCGACGGAGAACGCCCGGGTGCGCGCCGCGGCGAGCTCGATGGCCAGCGGCAAGCCGTCGAGCCGGTGACAGATCTCGCGGATGACTTCCCGCGCCGGTTCGTCGGCCACGAAGGCCGGATCGACCGCGGCCGCGCGTGCGATGAACAGGTCGCACGCATCCGGATCGGCGAGCGGCGGCACGGGCCACACCGTCTCGCCCGGCACGCGTAGCGCTTCGCGGCTCGTGGCGAGGACGTGGACTCCTTCGCAAGCCGCCAGGAGCTCGTCGGCGATCCGGGCCGCTGGATCGACGAGATGCTCACAGTTGTCGAGGACCAGGAGCAGCTGCTTGTCCGCGCAGTACCGGCGCACACTGGTCGACGCATCCACGTCGCTCTCGGGGAGGTCGAACACCTCGGCGACGGCATCCGCCACCGCGAGCGAGTCACGAACCGGCGCGAGCTCGACGAGCAGCACCCCGTCGTCCCATTGGTCGACGACGGCACGAGCCGCCTCGACCGCCAGCCGAGTCTTGCCTGCCCCACCGGGACCGACCAGCGTGACGAGGCGACTGCGGGTCACGAGCTCTACGAGCTCGCCGACTTCGCGCTCGCGACCGAAGAGCGCGGTGAGCTGCGTCGGGAGGTTGGTGCGCGGCCGCCGGGACGGGGGTGTCACCATCGAGAGACCGAGGCCGGGCGGGACCAGCGCGGGGTCCTGGTCCAGGATCGCGGCCTCGAGCGCTTGCAGCGCCGGGCCGGGGTCGAGTCCCAGCTCCTCGGCGAGCACTTCCCGGGTGTCCCGGTAGACGCTGAGCGCATCGGCCTGGCGGTTCGCGCGGTAGAGCGCCAGCATCAGCTGGCCGCGCAGGCGCTCGCGCAGCGGGTTGGCCTTGACGAGGGATTCGAGATCGCCGAGCAGTCGTACGTGCCGGCCGAGGGCCAGCCCGGCGTCGACGCGCTCCTCGGCCGCGCTGAGCCGGAGCTCCTGCAGCCGCACGATGTGGGGCTGGGCGAAATCGTCGTAGGCGAAGTCGGCCAGCACCGGTCCGCGCCACAACGACTCGGCGGCCTCGAAACGCTCCACTGCTGCCTCGAGATCTCCCCGCGCGGCCGCTGCCCGCCCGTTCGCCACTTCCGCTTTGAATCGGAGCGCGTCGACCTGCTCCGGATCGAGGGCGAGCACGTAGCCGGGCGGTCGCATCATGACGATCTCGCTCGCGCCGAGCGCCTTGCGCAACTTCGAGATCAGCCGCTGCAGTGCGTTGGCCACGCCTGCCGGCGGATCGTCGTGCCAGAGATCCTCGACGAGGCGATCGGTCGGGACGACCTTCCCGCAATCGAGGGCGAGCATCGCCAACACCGCTCGGAGCTTCGCTCCCGGCACCGGTAGGGGGGCGCCGTCAGCGCCGTACACATCCAACGGCCCGAGGAGTCGTATTTCCAAGGACCCGACCGTACCGGGTCAGCAGTAGGTCAGCGGGTGGCCGCACGCTGCACCCGTGTCCAGAAGCCGACGACAGCTCGAAGAGATTCGCGCCCTGTGTGAGTGCGGCTCCCTGAGCCGTGCCGTCGACCTCGCGTTCCAGCACTTCGCCGACTTCGGCCGCAATGAGGCGGTCCTCGACTTCATCGCGGCCGCCATCGAGCGCACGCCCGTGCCCGCCGCGGTCCGTCGTCGCTTCCTCGAACTGCAGTCATCGCGCCGGTGACGGTCGAGGTCAGCGCAGGTCAGCGGGAGGTCAGCGGCCGGGCGCAATGTCGTCCACGGAACCACCGACAACCACACCAGAAAGGGAACACGACATGTCCAGCGAACTGCGAACCACCCCGACGCCCCGGCGTCCCATGGACTCCATGCGGAAGATCGCCCTCGCCGCAGGTGTGCTCTACCTCATCACCTTCATCGCCTCGATTCCGGCGCTCGGGCTGAAGGGCCCTGTCCTGAACCACACCAACTTCGTCCTGGGCGCCGGTTCGGAGTCCAGCGTCCTCTGGGCCGCCTTCCTCGACGTCGTCACTGCGCTGGCCTGCATCGGCACTGCGGTGGTCCTGTTCCCCGTGGCGAAGCGCTACAGCCAGATCGGGGCGATCGGCTTCGTCGCATCCCGTGTCATCGAAGGCGGCCTGATCCTGGTCGGGGTCGTCAGCCTCCTCTCGGTCGTGACCCTGCGGCAGGACGTGGGCGCAGGAGCGACCGGGGCCGGCGCGTCGTCGATGGTGATGGCCGGCCGGACGCTCGTCGCGATCCATGACTGGACGTTCCTCCTCGGCCCGAGCCTGATGGCCGCGGTGAACGCCCTGTTCCTCGGCTCGGTGATGTACCGGTCCCGGCTCGTACCCCGGGTCATCCCCACGCTCGGCCTGATCGGCGCACCGATCCTGCTCGCCTCGACGGCCGCAACGATGTTCGGTGTCTTCGACCAGGTTTCGTTGGCCGCATCGGTCGCGGTGATCCCCGTCTTCCTCTGGGAGCTGTCACTCGGCCTCTGGCTGACGTTCAAGGGCTTCAACGCCGTCCCGATCACCCGGCAGGCGGCGGTGACCGGCGAGGCGAGCGACCGTCGCAGCCTCGTCGCCTGAACCAGTCCACGACGGCCGGGCCCACCAGGACCCGGCCGTCGTCGTGTCCGAACCTCACATGAACGGAGTGATCGAGATGCAGGAACACAGCTACGACGTGGTCGTGGTGGGCGGAGGGGCGGCCGGCTCGAGCGCCGCGCTCGTGCTGGGTCGGGCTCGACGCAGTGTCGCAGTCGTCGACGGTGGAGCACCGCGCAACGCCCCCGCAGAGCGCATGCAGGGCTTCCTGTCACGCGACGGGATGCCGCCGGCCGACTTCCTCTCGGCAGCCCGAGCCGAGGTCGCGGGCTACGGCGTGGATCTCGTCGCGGATCACGTCGTCGGGATCGATCCCGGATTCGCCGTTCGCCTGGGGGGCGGTCAGGTGCTGACCGCCCGCCGGCTCCTGCTCGCGACTGGCTGCCGTGACGAGCTCCCGGGCATCCCGGGCGTCCGCGAGCGATGGGGCCGCGATCTGTTGCACTGCCCCTATTGCCACGGATGGGAGGTCCGCGACGAGGCCCTCGGAGTTCTCGGGACCCAGCCCGGCGCGGTGCAGCACGCGCAACTGGTGCGGCAATGGTCCGAGGACGTCGTCTTCTTCGTACACACCTACGACCTCGGTTCCGCCGAAGAGGCTCAGCTGGTTGCACGCGGCATCACCGTCGTCCACGGCGAAGTCGCCCGACTGCTGGTCGAGGCAGACCGGTTGAGCGGCGTGGAGCTTGCCGATGGTCGGGTCGTCGAGCGCACCGCGGTGTTCATCCGGCCTCGGAACCGCCCGCATGCCGATGACCTGGTCTCCGGCCTGGGCTGCGAGCTCGACCCCTCGGGCTTCGTCACGGTCGATGCGACGGGGCGGACCAGCACCGCGGGCGTCTGGGCGGCCGGCAACGTGGTCGATCCTCGCGCCCAGGTCATCGTCTCGGCGGGCGCCGGTTGCGCCGCCGCGATCGCGATCAACGCCGACCTCGTGGAAGACGACGTCACGACCGCGGCCGAAACACGATGCCGGGTCAACAACACGCCAACTGCAGGCGTGGCGATCGCGACGACGACCCACGCCGAGTCCCCGAGCGACCAGGCGCGAGCAACGGCGGTGAGCCAGGGGCTGCGGTGGTGAACAACGAAGTCGACGGGCCGATGATGATGGCCTGGAAGTAGCTCATCGGTTTCGCGCCTCAAACATCGGAGTCGGTCTCACAGGTCGCGCAGAGCGGTGATCGGCGCGTGCTGGGCTCGGCGGATCGTCGCGACCGCGGCCACGATCACCGCGCTCACCGATACAGCCGCGACGATCGCGAGGTACACCCACGGGACGGACAGTGCGGCGGGGGGTGGGTCGAACACGCCGGTGAGGACCTTGACGAGCATCTCCGCGAGGGCCCAACCCGTGAACGCGCCGGCAACGAGTCCACCGGCGGTGACGAACGCAGCTTCGCTCCATACGAAGCCGCCGAGCTGGCGGCGCTTGGCTCCGAGCGCAGTCGCGATCGCGAACGTTCGTCGCCGTTCGGCAAAACCGAGCGCGAGGACGAGGCCGGTCGCCGCGGCCGCGAGCGCAACCGCGAAGGCAAGCTCCACGCGGGTGAGCCCGGAGAGGTCGACAGCGGTGAGGCTGGAGCCCACGACCTTGCGGGAGGTGGTGATGTCGGTAACGGTCGCGGACGTGCCGACCTGGGCACGGATCTTGGCCGCGACTGCGGGCGGCGAGTTGCCTCCGGTGTCCACGAGGAACGCGCCGATCGCGCTGCTGCCGGTGGTTCGGGCGACGTAGCCGGCGTTCGCGAGCATGAAGCTGTCTCGCGGCGCGGTGGGGAACTCGGTCGCGACTCCGAGGTAGTGGAACGGCACTTCGGTGAGCTGCTTGGTCCGGCCGTCCTGGAGGCGCAGGCGCAACGTGTCGCCGGGGCGGAGTTGGAAGTCCTTGACGGTCTCGGCGCTGACGAGGATGCCGTCGGGCTGCCGGCCGAGCCGACTGATGAGTCCGCGGGCAGTGCCGCCCTGGAAGTACGCGTCTTGCAGCTTGGTTGCGGCGACGATCGTGGAGGTGCGTACGCCGTAGAGGTCTTGGAGGTCGGCTCCGACGTACGCGTAGCGGTGTTGGAGTGGTTCGACGGACTTGACCCCGGGGACCGTGGCCAGACGCGTTCCGGCGGCTGCAGTCACTGAGCTGCCAGGTGCTTCGGTGACGGTGACGTCGGCGCCGTTGGTGAGGCGTGCGTCGACCTCGGACTGGGCTTTGTACGTCTGGTTGAACACTGCCGTCGACGTTGCGAACGCTGTCGTCAGCGCGACGAGTGCGAGTGCACCGGCGAGCAGGCGCCGTTGGCGGCCCATCGTCGCGCCGACGGTGCTGGCGAGTCGGCCGGAGAACGGCCGAGCCAACGTCCGGGGGACCGCGCGCCGGACGCTGAGCAAGAGGTACGCGACCCGCCAAGCGAGCAGGCCGGCGCCGGCCCACAGCAGCGCGGGTCCAGCCAATGCCCAGTAGCTCACCGAGATCGCCGGAGTGCCTTCGGGCGCGAGGACGAGCTGGTACCCGTTGCGGCTGGTGAGCCAGAACACGAGCGCGGAGCCGGCGAGCAGCGCGAAGTCGGCGCCGGATCGCATCCATCGCGGAGCGCGCGCCCGCCCGACGACGCGGCGGGCGCCGACCACGGTCAGAGAACGTGCGTCACGCCAGGCGGGGAGTGCAAGCGCCACGGCCGATATCACCAACCCGACGATGGCTGCCCCACCGGCCCAGACGATCGCCGTGGTTGTGGTCGCGCCGAACGACGCAGTTCCGAATGAGAGTCTGCCGACCATCGCCGCGACGCCGAGTCCGGCGACCGCACCGATGCCGGCGACGACCGCGGCTTCGAGCAGCGCGAGCCGGACCAACGTGGAGGTGGTCGCCCCTCGGGTTCGCAGCAGCGCCTGCTCTCGGCGACGCCGGTCAGCGCCGGAGGCGGCGACCGTCGCAGTGAGGAGACCGGCGAGGACGGCGCCCGGGACCCCGAGGAACAGGAACAGCACCTGCGCGTAGAGGGCGTCGCCGCGCGCGGCGGAAAGCGTCGCGCCGAGGTTGTCGCCAACGAGGCCGGTACCGGCGAGCTTCACCTCGATGTTCCGCGCCGATCTACTCACCTGCGTGTACGCAGCCGACGGGTCGGCGGGAAGTGCGTGCGACAGCCGTGCGTGTACTTGGCTGTGAACCTGGTCGGGTCTCGACGCGGCGAGCAGATCGAACGTCGCGTGCCAGAGATTCGCGGGGAGCAGGATCACGTTGTCAGGCGGTGCCTGGGGTTGCGCACCGACCGGCGCGCCGACCTTCTGGAAGAACGAGTCGGCTTGGGGTAGGTCGACGACCCCGTCGACTCGGACATCCACCGGCGGAAGGCCGGCGCGTCCCACGGAGATCGTGTCGCCGGGTGCGACGTGCAGGTTCGCGGCGGTCTGTTGTGCGATGAGCACGCCGGAACGAGCGCCGGCGAGGTCGCGGATCACGCCGGGGAATTCCTGGCGGTAGGTGTCCGGGAGCCCGACGACGACGCCGGGCCCGGTGCTCTGCGTGGAACCGGCCGTCGTCGCCTGCAACCCGGTGGTCTGCGCGAGCTCGACCTGGAGCGCCACCTGGGCTCGGGACGTGACCGCGCTGAGCACCGTCGACGGATCGGCGCCGGGCTGGGCCTCGACCTGCCAGTCGACCGACACGGTTTGCACGGCGCGGTGGGTCATGGTCGCTTTCGAGCCGGCCAGGAACGCCCCGATCGACGCGAGGAGCGCCACCGCGATCGCGACCCCGGTGGCGGTGGCGAACAGCCGTCCCGGCCGGTGGGTGACCGCGCCGCGGATCCAGGTCAGGCCGAGCACGGTTCCTCCTGGTGCGGAGCGTCCGGGGCTTGGTCCAGCGACAGGCGGCCGTCGGCGACGGTCCAGCAGCGGGCAAGACGATCGCCAACGGCGGGATCGTGCGTGCTCACCACGAGCGCCGCGCCCGTGTGGCCGGCGGCCTCGAGCAGCACATCGATGACGTCTGCCGCGATGGTGTGGTCGAGCTGCCCGGTAGGCTCGTCGGCAAGCAACAGACGAGGTTCCTGCGCGAGCGCCCGTGCGATAGCGACTCGTTGCGCCTGTCCGCCCGAGAGCTCTTCGGGCAGCTTGCTCGCCAGCGTGATGAGGCCGAGACGGTCGAGCGCGCGATGCGCGCGTTCGTTCGCCTGGTTGATGTCGATCCCACCGAGCACGAGGGGGAGTGCGACGTTCTCGGTGACGTCGAGCGGCGGCAGCAGGCTCGGGCCCTGGAGAACGAGCGCGACGGGCCCGGGCCGCAGCGACGCTCGTTGCCCGAGCGCCGGCCAGGTGATCGATCCCGCGGTCGGTGTGTCGAGGCCGGCGATCAGGTGCAGCAGCGTCGACTTGCCGGACCCCGAGGGCCCCATGATCGCGAGACGGTCCCCGGCCCAGATCTCGCACGTCGCGCCGTGCAGGGCCACCACAGCTGACCGTCCCGAGCCGTACGTGCGGGCGAGCTGGTCGCAACGAACCAAAGGTTCGGCGCTCATCACTCAACCCGCCCGTCGCGCAGTGCCACGGTCCGATCGGCCTCTTCCGCGAGGGCCGAGTTGTGCGTGACGACCACGACTGCGGTTCCCGCGCGGGCGAGGTTGCGGAGCAGCGCGATGAGTCGGGAGCCGTTCGCCTGATCGAGCTCGCCGGTCGGTTCGTCGGCGAGCACGACCGCGGGGTCGTTCGCCAGCGTGACCGCGAGGCCGGCGCGGGACAGCTCCCCGCCGGACAGCTCCGAGGGATGTGCCCGCGCCCGTGGTTCGATCCCGAGCTCCTCGAGCAGGTCGTGGGCGGAACGCTTCGACGTTCCGTGGGCGAGCTGCTGGGCCAGTCGGACGTTCTCCGCGACCGTGAGGTGCTCGAGGAGATTGGCGTTCTGGAAGAGGACCCCGATCTTGCGGGCGCGGATCGATGCCCGTTCCGCCTCGGGGCGACGCGACAGTGGCTCGCCTTCGATCCGGACCACACCACCGTCGGGCTCGTCGAGTCCCGCGAGGCACGCGAGCAGCGTCGACTTCCCCGACCCCGACGGTCCGGTCACCGCGACGACCTCACCGGCTTCGACCGTGACTGACACGCCCCGCAACGCAAGGGTCTCGTCATCGCCTGCGTGGTAGAAGCGGTAGAGGTTCGACGCTTCGAGCGCGACGGTCATGCCGTCCACGCGAACGAGTTGGTGACCGTCTTCCACGGATCGACGTTGTCCGAGCCACGCGCGCCCGAGAGGGTCAGCGTGACTTGCTTGCCGTTGCGCCAGAAGTCGTACCGTTCCACGTCGAGTGCCACCCGCTTGCCCGTCACGGGATCCGGTGTCGAGCCGGCCCGGTAGGTCACGAGGATTGCCGGTCCCGCGGCGCGGTTCACGGTCTCGACCTTCACCAGCTCGAAGTTCGGGACGTCGCGGCGCAGTGCCGCGACGTCCGTTGCCTGCACGCCCGCCGTGGTCGGGGCGACCGGCACGCTCGTCGCGGTGGCGTTGATGGTGTTGTAGTGATCAGTGAACGTGGTTGTACTTCCGCTGGTCGCGCGGGCCCAACCCTCCGGGACCTTCAAGGCGTAGCCGTCGGTCGCCGCGGTAAATGGCACGAACGCCTGGGTGTCGGGGATGTCTCCGGGTGCAACCACCTCGGGAGCGTTCGGATCGACGCCCCCTGCCTTCGACGTTGCGTTCGTCGCCGTATTCGCAGGCATCGACGGATTCGACGCTTTCGTCGATGATCCGCCGCACGCCGCGGCGAGCACGCTCAAGACGACTGTCATCGACGCGGTGACGATGGCCGTTCTTCGTCGCATGAGGGTCTCCTGCACTCGTCGGTGGATGGGCACGTAGGACCGTACGGATCCACGAGAAAGCGAGCGGGTGCTCACGCGTGAGCGAACGGCAAACTCTCGACATCGGGTCCCATTCGCCGTGGGTCTCCTCCTAGCCTGGAGACCGTGTTGGCAGAGATCCTCCTGATCGAAGACGATGCAACGATCAGTCGCTCGCTCGAACAAGCACTGACGGCCGAGGGTTACGACGTCACCGTCGCAACAGACGGTGCGTCGGCCCGTCAGGCGTTCACCGAGGAGAAGCCGCATCTCGTTTTGCTCGACCTCGGGTTGCCCGATGCCGACGGTGTCGACCTGTGTCGCGAGTTCCGCGCCGCTGGGCCGGCAACCTCGATCGTTGTGCTCACCGCCCGGCAGGAGGAGGCCGACATCGTCGTCGGCCTCGACGCCGGAGCCGACGACTACATCACCAAACCATTCCGACTTGCAGAGCTACTTGCACGTGTTCGCGCGCACCTGCGTCGTCCGGAGCTCCACGGCCTCGGCGATCGGGTGACTCTTGGTGATCTCGAGATCGATGTCGCCGCCCGTCGAGCTTGGGTGGGAACCGATGAGCTGGGGCTCCGGCCCCGGGAGTTCGACCTCCTCGTGCTCTTGGCGTCCGAAGCGGGCCGGGCCGTGACCCGGGAACGCATCATGGACGAGGTCTGGGACGAGAACTGGTACGGCTCGACCAAGACGCTTGACGTTCACGTGTCCGCACTGCGACGCAAGCTCGGAGCCGATCCCTCGCTTCGTGCCCCGACGATCACCGCGCTACCGCGGTTCGGCTACCGCCTCGACGCGCCGTGAAGCGGCGCATTCTCTATTCGATCATCGGTGTCACTGCCGTCGCGCTGCTGATGCTTGGCGTACCGCTCGGGTTGTCCGTCGAGCACCTGTACGTCAGCCAGGAGGTGCTTCGACTCGAACGTGAAGCAAGCGAGGCTCGCGGCGCGGTCAACGCCGCGAGCGTCGGGACAGGTGACACGATCGAGCTACACAGTGACGGGAGCACCACGTTCGCCGCCTACGACGTGACCGGGCGACGGATCGCGGGTTCCGGGCCCGTGAGAGCAGACGCGGTCGTAACGCGGGCACTTCGCGGCGACGTATCGGATGCTCGCGCAAGTGGGCGGATCGTTGCCGCGATCCCGGTCACCGGAGACGAACGGGTGGTCGCCGCGGTGCGTGCCAGTCGCCCCACGAGTGTTGTCACCGATCGGACGCACCGAGCGTGGCTGCTCATAGCGCTGATCGGGCTCGGCGCGCTGGTCGTGGCCGCGCTGCTGGCTCGTTGGCAGGCGCGCCGTCTGACTCGGCCAGTCGACGTGCTGGTCGACTCGGCCGAGCGGCTCGGTGCCGGTGACTTCAGCATCCATACGGTCCGGTCCGGGATCGGAGAGCTGGATCATCTGGGTCTGGCGCTGGAGAGCACCGCTACGCGCTTGGGCGATGCGGCATCTCGCGAGCGTTCGTTCAGCAGCGATGTCTCCCACCAGCTCCGTACTCCGATCGCGGCTCTTCGCGTTCGGGTGGAGAGCGCACTCCGAGCAGATGACACCCACCTCCGTGGGGCACTCGAAGAGACGATCGTGCCGATCGATCAACTCGAGTCGACCGTCGAGGATCTTCTTGCACTGGCGCGTGACACCCACGCTGATCGCTCACCTCTCGACGTGGCGCGGATCCTGCGCGACACCGAAGATGCCTGGCACGGGAGGTTCGCCGCTGTCGGCCGCCCGTTGCGCCTCGACCTGGAAGGCAGCTTCGACCGTCCAAGGGTCGCGGAGCCCGCGGTGCGGGAAGTGCTGGAGGTCCTGATGGACAACGCCTTGCAGCACGGTGCCGGCGTCGTGACGCTGCGGGCCCGGAGCGCGCCCGGCGCAGTCGTGATCGATGTCGCGGACGAAGGGCGGCGCCGACTCGACGCCACGCGCATCTTCGACCGGAGGGTCGGCCGGGGAACCGGGATCGGCCTTGCGCTGGCTCGGACGCTCACCGAAGCGGAAGGCGGTCGACTTCTACTCGACCCGCCAGGCCCGAACCCGACCTTCAGCGTGGTTCTTCCGGTGTCGCCCGCTCCCGACGCGTGATCACTCGGATGATCGCCGCATGACCCAGCTCACATCGTCTTCACACGTCGATCTCATTAGGTTGACCGGGTGAGAGTCTTGATCGTCGAGGACGAGCCGCGGATGGCGAGCCTGTTGAAGCGGGGATTCCTCGAAGAGGGGTACGCGGTCGACATCGCGAACTCCGGTCCTGATGGTCTGTGGATGGCCACGGAGAATCCCTACGACGCGATCGTGCTCGACGTGATGTTGCCCGACAAAGATGGGTTCGCGGTTTGTCGAGAGCTTCGTGCTGCGGAGCGATGGACGCCCATCATCTTGGTGACCGCGCGTGCCAGTGTCGACGACCGGGTGCGCGGCCTGGATGCGGGCGCGGACGATTACTTGCCGAAGCCCTTCAGCTTTGCGGAGCTCTCTGCTCGGGTGCGCGCGCTTGTCCGGCGCGGTATCCGCGAACGCCCGGTCACGCTTGAGGTTGGGGACCTTCGCCTCGACCCAGCTCTCCACCGCGCCTGGCGCGGGTCCGAGGAGCTGTCGTTGTCACCGAAGGAGATGGCGCTGCTGGAGCTGTTTCTCCGGCATCCTGACGAAGTGATAACTCGCACGCAGATTCTCGAGCACGTGTGGGACTTCGCCTACGACGGGCTCTCGAACGTCGTTGACCAGTACGTGTCGTACCTGCGAAAGAAGATCGACAAGCCGTTCGGCCGTGACGATCTGAAGACCATTCGCGGGGTCGGCTACCGGCTCGCTGCCGCCGAAGGTTAGGGACGTGCCGATCCGGGCGCGATTGTCCGCGCTTGCCGCCGTGGGAGCCCTGCTCGCTGTGTTGCTCGGCGGATGGGTGTTCGTCGACCGGCTCCGAGACAGCCTGCACTCGTCGGTGGATTCGTCGTTGCGGACGCGCGCAGACGCGCTCGTCCAGAGCGTGCACGATGCGAGTGGCGGGATCGACTTTCAGGACCAGGGTTCCACGCGACTCATCGCGGCGAAGGAGGCCATCGCCCAGGTCGTCGACCCGACCGGTCAGCTGGTCGAGACGTCGGAAGGCGCCGGCAACAAGGTGCTGATACCCGCCGGGGCGCTCGCCGCGGCCCGTTCGGGCACCGTCGTCGTCGAAGCGCACCTTCCGCACGACAGCCATGCCGTCCGCCTGCTCGCGACCCCGGCCGATCGAGCCGGGGCCCGCTGGGTCGTCATCGTCGGCAGCTCGCTGGAGGCCGTCGACAACGCGATCGGGACCGTCCAGACCGGCATGGTGATCGGGGGGATTGTCACGGTGCTGCTCGCGGGCGGTGGTGCCTGGGTGCTGGGAACCCTCGCGCTCCGCCCAGTGGAGCGGATGAGTCGCCAGGCGGCGACCATCTCGGAACACGACGCACAAGGCCGTCTTCCGATCCCCTCGACCCACGACGAGATCGCAGAGCTCGGCGAGACGATGAATGCACTGCTCGCACGGTTGCAGAAGGCACTCGCGCAACAACGCTCGTTCGTGGCCGACGCCGGCCACGAGTTGCGTACCCCACTCGCGATTCTTCGCACCGAGCTCGAGCTCGCCGGGCTGCCGGGTCGCGACGAGTCGGAACTTCGCCGGGCGGTTGCGGGCGCCGCGACGGAGACGGAGCGGCTCTCATTGCTCGCCGAAGAGCTCCTGTTCCTCGCCCGCCACGACGAACACGGGTCGAGCCGGCCGAAGGAGCTCCAACCGATTCGGCCGCTCCTCGAAGGCGCCGTCAACGCAGCCGGGATCCAGGCCGCGGCGAAGGATGTCGCGATCCGCCTCGACGCCGATCACGAGCTCGCGGCGGCGGTGATTGGCGACGACCTTCGCCGCGCCGTGGACAACCTGCTCGCCAACGCCGTGCGCCAGGCACCCGCGGGTTCGGCTGTCGAGGTGCTCGCCGACTCTGATTCCGACCAGCTCACCGTCGTCATTCGCGATCGGGGCAGCGGGTTCCCGCCGGACTTCTTGCCGCACGCGTTCGAACGCTTCCGTCGGGGGGACGACGCTCGCGCGCGTGACGACGGCGGAGCCGGCTTGGGCCTCGCGATCGTGCGAGCCGTCGCCCTCGAGCACGGGGGTGATGCCGAAGCGTCGAACCGCCAAGACGGCGGTGCCGAAGTGCGACTTCGACTCCAACTTCGAGCCTGACCCGGTCCCTGGCTCCGAGCATGTGTGCGTTCTCATGTTCCTCACACGGCCGGTGAAGCCCGGTTCCCGGATGCTGAAGACCCAACCGCAAGAGACGGAGACGACACCATGAAGATGAAGGACAAGCTGATCGGCGCGGGAGCCGTGCTCCTCGCCTTTGGCGGGCTCGGCACCGCGGTTGCGGTGGCGGCGCCATCCGGGGCCACTGCACCCCCGGCGGTGCACGCCCCGGCCGCCGCGAAAAAGGTGACCGAGCCGACAACCGCGGCGGACACCGACCAGATCCAGCAGGGTGACCAGACGGCGCCCGACGCCCCTGGAGCGACCGAAGCTCCCGATACGAACGAGAAGGCCGACTCGGCCAAGGAGAGCGGGACCGAGACGGAGTCCAGCACCGACGCCGACGGTCCCGGCGGTCATCAGGACCCGCCGGGTCAGGTCGACAACCAGCAGGCGGGCCAGAACTAGCACCGCTGTCGCCGGCCGGGTCGGGACCGCTCGTCGCGGGCGGGCCCGGCCCGGGCGCGCCCGTGCCCGATTCGGCGGCGTTCCTCCGGGCGGCTCCGGCCGTGACGTCTTTCATCCAGGACGCGGCGTGCGACCGGTGAACGGGACTCCGAGGCGGGCGGCTCCTGAGCTCATTTGATACCCTGGGGGGTATGTGCAGACAGACGAGATGCTCGAAGTGCGGTCGACCGGGCTGGGCGGGATGCGGCGCCCACGTGGAACAGGTCCTCGGCCACGTGGCGCCGGCCGAACGGTGCCAATGCGGCCCCGACGACTCGGCGTCCGCGCCAAGGGGCTGGCTGCGCCGCCGGCGACCGGCGAAGAATCCCAGCACGTGACATCGGCGGCCCCGACACCTCGATAACGTCCGGCCGCGGCCGGGCCCCGGCCCCCGAGGGGATTGCAGGGATGGATCAGAAGAAGCTGCAGATGTTCTCGTTCCTCGTCTTCACCAAGCTCGAGGGCGCGGTGACCACGGGGATGATCCACCTCGGCGACAAGCTCGGTCTCTACGCGGCGATGCGGGCTGCCGCGACGCCACTGCACGCGGACGAGCTCGCCCGACGAACCGGCCTCCACGAGCGCTGGGTCCGCGAATGGGCCTACAACCAGGCGGCCGCGCACATCATCGAATGCGATGACGATGAACGCTTCTCCCTCTCCGACGAGGCCGCCGCGGTGCTCGCGACCCCTGACCATCCGGCGTACGGGATGGGGATGTTCTACCGGTTCCCGAACACGATGGACACCCTTCGAGCGCTCCCCGAGAGCTTTCGTACCGGCCTCGGATACGACTACGACAGCCACGGTCCCGAAGCCGCCGTCGGCATCGAGCGCTCGTTCGAGCCATGGAACCGCACGAACCTGTTGCCGGTCGTCCTGCCTGCGCTGGACGGCGTCACGGAACGTCTCGCCGCGGGCACCACCGTGGCCGACGTGGGCTGCGGTGCCGGGGGAGCGATCCTGCTGATGGCCGGCGCGTTCCCGAACAGCCGGTTCCTGGGCTACGACATCAGCCGCTTCGCGCTCGATCGCGCCGAGGAGAAGCGTTCGGACGCCGACGTGTCCAACGTGTCGTTCCACGACCCGCGCGACGAGCCACTTCCCGACGACGGATCGATCGGGTTCATCACGACGTTCGACTGCATCCACGACATGACCCATCCGTTCGAGATGATGCAGACGCTGCGGCGTGCGATCACGCCCGACGGGACCTGGCTGCTCGTCGACATCAAGGCCCACGACACGTTCGCGCTGAACGCGTCGGAGAACCCGATGGCGTCGTTGATGTACGGGGTCAGCGTCCTGTCGTGCATGTCATCGGCAATGTCGGCCCCCGACGGTGCCGGCCTCGGGACTCTCGGATTGTCGGCCGCCAAGGCCGAGGAGATGGCGCGCGCGGCGGGGTTCGGCCGGTTCCGCCGGCTGGACGTCGACCATCCGGTGAACGCGTTCTACGAGATCCGCCCCTGACCGCGGTCCCGGTCGCCGGTGCGACGTTGGTCGGGGCTCACGCGGTGGCGCCCGGTTCCATGTCGGGTCGATCGACGACGCCCGACGGTTGCTGGTACGTGGTGACGGAGCGGCGTCCCATCATCAGGTCGGCGGCGACCGCGGCGAGGAGCGCCGGGACGATGAAGCCGGGTCGACCGGTGGCCTCGGCGACGAACACGACCGCGGCGAGCGGGACTCGGTAGCCCGCGCCGAGCACCGCGGCCACGCCGACGATGAGGGCGAGATGGTCGTCGAGGCCGGGCACGATCGCGCCGGCGGCGCGTCCGAGCAACGCTCCGGTGACCACGAGAGGGATGAAGAGACCGCCGACCCCGCCGCCGGAGACGGTGGCGGCGGTTGCGAGGCAGCGCAGCAGGAGCACGGCGAGGAGGATCCAGATGGCCCGGCGCGGCTCCAATGCCCAGGTGATGGTGTGGTATCCGACGCCGATGGTGACCGGTTCGTGCGCCAGCAGATCACCGATCCAGACGATGAGCGCCAGGGTTGCGCCGGATGCGGCGACGCGCACCCAGATTCCGACGCTGGTCGTGATGACCTTGGCGCGCCGGAGCAACGCCGCGAACATCCGCGCCACGAGCCCGCCGGCGACTCCCAGCACGATGCTGCCGATGAGGTCGCCGGCGGAGAGTGCAGGAGAGCCGTGCGAGGGGATCAGGGACGCGGTTCCGTGGATGGCGACGAACGCGAGGTAACCGCTCGCGGAGGCGACCAGCGCGGGGAGCAGCATCTTGCGGGCGAAGTCGTCCTGGTAGGGAACCTCGAGCGCGAACACCGCTCCCGTCGCGGGCGCCTTGAAGATCGCCGCGACTCCGGCCGCCGCTCCGGCCACCATCAACACGCGGTGATCTACCGAACGGAAGAGTCGGTGAAGCCGCGCCTGCAGACCCGCGCCGATCGACGCGCCGAGGTAGAGCGACGGGCCCTCGAGACCCATCGCGCCGCCGAAGCCGAGCGTGCCGATCGCCGCGAGCATGCGAGCGGGGACGTACCGCGGTTTGAGGCCCTGCGCCGGGTCGTGGAACGCCAGCAGATAGGAATCGGTGGTGCCGGGCGACGTCGGACCGAGCAAGCGCAGTGAGAGCGCAGCGATGATCAAGCCGATGGTCGGCATGGCGGCGAGTGCCCACAACGGGAGATCGAGCAGGCGATCGAAGACGATCTCGACCACGATCGTCTCGAACAGCGCGACACCAAGACCGGTGAGCGCGCCGGTGATCGCGGCGAAGAGCAGCACCTGGCGGGAACGAACGGCAAACGCCGCGACGACGGCGCGTTTCGTCGCGCGCCACCACCGCGGGAACGGAATGCTCACCGGTGTTCCCAGCCGAAGGACCATGCCGGCTCGGGCATCTCACCTGCGGCCTCCGCGAAGACACCCAGTGCGTGGACCAGCACTCGCTGGTCCCGTTCGGGAATGCGGGCGATGATCCGGGTGATCTCGCGCCGCCTCCGCTTGGTGACGCGGTCGACGAGGCTCCGTCCTTTGGGTGTCACGCTCACCAACAGCTCCCGGCGACTCTGGGTGGCCGGACGTCTCGTGATGAGGCCCTTCGCCTCGAGGCGGGTGCAGAGCCGCGTCGCGCTCGACGGGTGCACATCCAACGCTTCGGCGAGCTCTCCGAGGTTTCGTTCGTGGCTGGCGAGCACGACGAGCACCCGGTACTGGGGGAGCGTGACCTCGTTCTCGACCTCGGCAAGTGAACGCGCGGCGACACCGACCAGAGCGCGGGATGCGCGCAACACCGCGTCGGTGACCGTCGGGAGCCGCAGGTTCATTCGTTGCAGACTACAACAGTTGCTATGCGCAGCCCGAACCGGGTCTCCGGCCGCGCCCGGGTCGCAGTCGCGCTTCGAGCCGGGCCATGGTCGGCTCCGATCGGATTTGGGGTGAGGTCTTAGGATGCGACCGAGAGGAGGATGCCCATGACGCTTCGACGTGTCGTCGTCGGAGTTGACGGCTCGCCGAGCTCGGACCAGGCCCTCGAGTGGTCGGCTGCGCTCGCCGACGGCACCGACACGGAGATCATTGTCGTGCACGGGTGGTCTGAACCCGAGGCCGAAGGCGAAGGTGAGCTCGTCCTTCGCAAGGCGACCGACTACCTGCGCGATCGCGGCGTCCGCTGCCGCACGTTGATCGAGATGACCGACCCCCGCGAGCTGTTGGGTCGGGTTGCCGAGAGCGAAGACGCTGATCTCATCGTGATCGGTTCTCGAGGCAAGAACCTCTTTCTCCGGGTCGCGCTCGGCAGCGTCGGCGAGTACCTCACGCACCATTCTCCCTGCCCGGTCACGATCATCCGCGATGACCGCACCGGCCACGAAGGCTGAGTGGTGCTGAAGGATCCGATCGGCCCGACCGCCGCGACATGACGACCTCCCAACCTGGCCCGCTCGGCGCCGAGGAGCTCAGCAGGTTGCACGCGTTCTGGCGCGCCGCGAACTACTTGTCGGTGGGTCAGATCTACCTCATGGACAACCCGCTGCTGCACCAACCCCTGCTTTCGGAGCACGTGAAGCCGCGGTTGCTCGGACACTGGGGAACGACCCCCGGGCTCAACTTCATGTACACGCACCTGAACCGGGTGATCCGCGAGCGCGACGTGAACATGATCTTCGTATGCGGCCCGGGTCACGGCGGCCCCGCGATGGTCGCCAACACGTACCTCGAAGGCACGTACAGCGAGCGGTATGCCGACATCTCCCTCGACGGTGAGGGGCTCCGCAAGCTGTTCCGGCAGTTCAGCTTCCCGGGCGGCATCCCGAGTCACGCGGCACCGGAAACCCCCGGTTCGATCAACGAGGGTGGTGAGCTCGGGTACTCCCTCGCCCACGCGTTCGGAGCCGCGTTCGACAACCCCGACCTCGTGGTGGCGTGTGCCGTCGGAGACGGCGAGGCCGAGACCGGTGCCCTCGCCACGGCCTGGCACGCCAACAAGTTCCTGGACCCTGTCACCGACGGTGCCGTGCTGCCGATCCTGCATCTCAACGGATACAAGATCGCCAATCCCACCGTCCTCGCACGCATCGACCGCGCGGAGCTGCGCGACTTCCTTGCCGGGTGCGGATGGGCGCCGCACTTCGTGGAGGGTCACGAGCCGGAGCTCATGCATCAGGCGATGGCCGCGGCGCTCGACGAGGCATTCGACGAGCTGGCGACGATTCACGATCAAGCCCGTCGCGTCGGCCGTCGAGGCCGGCCACGGTGGCCGATGATCGTGCTCGCATCCCCGAAAGGCTGGACGGGACCCGCCGAGGTCGACGGCCTGAAGGTCGAAGGGTTCTGGCGCTCGCACCAAGTTCCCATTTCGGAGGTCCGCACGAATCCCGAGCACTTGAAGCTGCTCGAGACCTGGATGCGTTCGTACCGCCCCGACGAGCTCTTCGACGACCGTGGGGCCCCCATTCCCGAGCTCTCCGCGCTTGCCCCGACGGGGGAGCGGCGGATGGGCGCGAATCCTCACGCCAATGGCGGGCTCCTCACCCAGGACCTCCGGATCCCCGACTTCCGGGACTACGCGATCGAGGTGCCCGCGCCGGGAGCCGTCCGCGCCGAGGCCACGAGGGCGATGGGCCGGCTCCTGCGTGACGTGATGGCCCAGAACGCGGACCGCCGGAACTTCCGCGTCTTCGGGCCCGACGAGACAGCCTCGAACCGCCTCGACGCGCTGTTCGAGGTCACCGACCGGGCGTGGATGGCCGAGACCCTTTCCTACGACGAGCACCTCGCGCCCGACGGCCGGGTCATGGAGATCCTCAGCGAGCACACGTGCCAGGGATGGCTCGAGGGCTACCTCCTCACCGGCCGGCACGGGTACTTCTCGTGCTACGAGGCCTTCATCCACATCGTCGACTCGATGTTCAACCAACACGCGAAGTGGCTGAAGGTCTCACGCGGGATCCCGTGGCGACGCCCGATCCCGTCGCTCAACTACCTCCTGACGTCGCACGTCTGGCGACAAGACCACAACGGGTTCAGTCACCAGGATCCCGGCTTCATCGACCACGTGGTGAACAAGAAGAGCGAGATCGTCCGCGTCTACCTTCCTCCCGACGCCAACTGCCTGCTCTCCGTCACCGATCACTGCCTGCGCAGTCGCGACTACGTCAACGTCATCGTCGCCGGGAAGCAGCCGGAGCTCCAATGGCTCGACATGGACCAGGCCGTGCGCCATTGCACCAAGGGAATCGGTCTCTGGGAATGGGCGTCCAATGACGACGACAGCGAACCCGACGTCGTGATGGCCTGCGCCGGGGACGTCCCCACCCTCGAGACGCTCGCCGCCGTCGATCTCCTCCGCCGTCACGTACCGCAGCTGCGCGTGCGGGTCGTGAACGTCGTCGATCTGCTCGCACTCGAGACGCCGAGTGAGCATCCGCACGGCCTCGACGACCGCGAGTTCGACGCGCTGTTCACCACCGACCGGCCCATCATCTTCGCCTATCACGGCTACCCGTGGCTCATCCATCGCCTCACCTACCGGCGGACGAATCACGACAACCTCCATGTGCGCGGGTACAAGGAGGAAGGCACGACCACCACCCCGTTCGACATGGCCGTCCGCAATGACCTCGACCGCTTCCACCTCGCGCTCGATGTGCTCGAACGGGTTCCGGGGCTCGCAGCCAGTCACGCTCACGTCGTTGAAGCCCTCCGCGACGCCCTGATCGAGCATCGTCACTACATCACGCAGTACGGCGACGACCCACCCGAGATCCGGGAATGGACGTGGCCGGCGTGACGGACGCGCACCGCGCATCGTCACGCGCGGCCAAGGTGTCGTGATGCGAGTGCTCGTCGTGAACGTCGGCTCCAGCAGCGTGAAGCTGGCGTTCCTCGACGCCGATGACTCGCTGCTCGCGAGCACCGAGCTCGTGGGCCCGAGCGGATCAGACCTGGGGGAATCGCTCCGGGAGCTCGTCGGAGAGCACGGCCCCCCTGATGCCGTCGGGCACCGCGTGGTGCACGGAGGCGAGACGCTCGTCGCACCGGTCGTGGTCGGCGCCGCCGTGACTGACGAGATCGGCGCCCTCACCGCGCTCGCGCCACTCCACCAGTCGCAGGCGCTGGACGGCATCCACGTCGCCACCGCAGTGCTTCCCGGTGTGGTCCAGGTTGCGTGCTTCGATACGGCGTTCCATGCCGGGATGCCGAGCGAGGCCGCGACCTATCCGCTCCCGTCCGAGTGGCGGCAGCGCTGGCCGATCCGCCGGTACGGGTTCCACGGGCTGTCGCATGCCTACGCAGCACGCCGCGCGCCAGACCTGATCGGAGTCCCGGCCGAGGATCTGCGCGTGGTGAGCTGCCACCTGGGCAGCGGCGCCTCGTTGTGCGCGACACGGGGTGGGCGTTCGTTCGACACCACCATGGGCTTTACTCCGCTCGACGGGCTGGTGATGGCCAGTCGAAGCGGCGCGGTCGACCCGGGTTTGGTGCTGTGGCTGGTCGGCAACTGTGACGGGGGACTCGACGAGGTCAGCCGCGGTCTGGAGGAACGGTCCGGCCTCGCCGGGCTCGCGGGTGGCGTCGGTGACATGCGCGACATCGTCACCCGTCGCCGGCGCGACGATGCCGCGGCAGTCCTGGCGTTCGACGTCTACATCCATCGCCTGGCCCGCGAGATCGCCGCGATGACGCCCGCGATCGGCGGGCTCGACGTGCTGGTGTTCACGGCCGGAGTCGGAGAGCACTCCAGCGAGGTGCGCGCTGACGTGGCGCGGCGACTGGGCTACCTGGGGACCAGCCTCGATCGCGCGGCCAACGAGGCTACGGAACCGGTGGACCGTGACATCTCCGCGCCCGGCGCCGCGGTACGCACCGTGGTCGTCGAGGCCCGCGAGGATCTCGAGATCGCGCGCCAGGCGCGCTCGTTGCTGAGGGGACTACACCCGCCTGACGGCACGCTCTGCCGTTAGGCTGCCGTCGTGGAGCCAGTGGTCGAGGCGCGGGGGCTCACGAAGCGCTATGGCAACGTTCGCGGCGTGGAGAATCTCGACTTCACGGTCGCCGCCGGCGAGATCTTCGGATTCCTCGGACCGAACGGCGCCGGAAAGTCCACGACCATCCGTACGATGCTCGATTTTCAGCGCCCGACCGATGGGACCGTGCGGGTGCTGGGCCTCGACAGCCGCTTCGACAGCGTCGAGATCCATCGCCGCACCGGGTACGTGCCCGGCGACCTGCAGCTCTTCCCGAAGCTGACCGGCCGAGATCATCTTGACGCGTTCGCGCGGGCACGGGGCACTGTGAGCTCCTCGGCCACGCGGCTTCTCGTCGACCGGTTTCACATCGAGCTCGATCGCCCGGTGCGCGACCTGTCGAAGGGCAACCGCCAAAAGGTCGGCTTGCTGCTCGCGTTCATGCACGAACCCGAGCTCGTGATCCTGGACGAGCCGACGGCCGGTCTCGATCCGATCATGCAGGAGCAGTTCCAGGAGCTGCTCCGCGAGACCATCGCAAGCGGCCGGACGGTCTTCCTGTCATCGCATTCGCTCGACGAGGTGCAACGAGTCGCGACGACCGTCGCCCTGATTCGTGACGGGCGCCTTGTCGTCGTCGGCACCCTTGCCAACCTCCAGCTGCGGGCGCCGGTTCGAGTGAGCTTTCGGTTCACGACGCCGGTAGATCCAGCGGAGTTCCAACGCCTTCCCGTAGTCCAGAGCGCGCGCGCCGACGGGACGACGCTGAACCTCGAGGTGATGGGCTCGGTTGATGCCGTTGTGAAGCACGCGGCGAGGCACGAGGTCCTCGAGATCCGGGCGCGTCCGGCCGATCTCGAGGACCTCTTCCTCCGCTACTACGACCTCGAGTCGAGCGGCGACGCGTCCGCACCTCCCATACGGCCGGCCGATGGTCGCTGAAGTTGCCCGACTCGACCTGCGCGCGCGCCGCACGAGTCTCGCCGGGTACACGATTGGCTTGGCGCTCTATGCCCTCGTGATCGTCGCGCTGTACCCGGCGTTCAAGAACTCGACCGGTCTGGACAAGATCGTCACTGAGTCGCCTGCGATCGCGGCGCTGTTCGGTATCAGCGGGTCCATCACGAGTGCCGACGGCTGGACCAACGCGAACCTCTACGCGAACTTTCTTCCCCTGATCGTCCTGCTGCTCACCATCGGATACGGCGCCGCAGCGGTCGCCGGGGAAGAGGAAGCGGGTCGCCTCGACGTCGTCGTCGCGTTGCCGCTCTCACGGCATCGGATCCTGACCGAGAAGGCGGCTGCAATGATCTTGCAGACCACCATCGTGTGCGTCGCGACCTACGTGTGCATGCTCGCGGGGCGAGCATTCGATCTCAACCTCGACCCGTGGTATCTCGCTCAGACGACGATCGGCGTGCTCCTGCTCGCGATCGGCTTCGGGTTCGTCGCCCTCGCCATCGGGGCCATCCGGGGCGAGCGTGGCCCCGCCCTCGGGATCACGACCGCGCTCGCCGCCGCGGCGTATCTCCTCAGCTCCCTCGCGCCGGTCGTCTCCTGGCTCAACCCCTGGCGCGTGCTCTCCCCGTTCTACTGGGCGATCGGGAACAACCAGCTGACCCGGGGACTCGGCTGGGACGGCGCGCTCGTGCTCATCGGCATCACCGCCGCCGCCTTCGCCGCGGCGGTTGTGTCCTTCGAGCGCCACGACCTTCGCGGGTGACCCAAGGCCGCCGGCGCGCGACGGCGGCGATCCACCCGCGGGCTCTGTTCCTTCCGCACCCACGTCGTGGGTCCTGCTCGTCGGGCTCGAGATGGCGGGCGTGAGCCGGGGCGGCCGCGGTGGCTGCCTGCACCGACGATCGTGGCGAGTGGGGTCGACGAGAATGACGAGATGACTGGGCCCGCCATCGAGGTCTGCGATCTGCGTGTCGAACGGGGGGCACGCCTGGTCCTGAGCGGCGTCTCGGTCTCGGTGGCGCGGGGTCGTGTCGTCGGGTTGCTGGGACCGTCGGGATCGGGCAAGACCACCCTGATGCGCGCGATCGTGGGCGTGCAGGTGATCCAAAGTGGCGAGGTCACGGTGCTCGGGTTACCGGCCGGAACCCCGAGCCTGCGTCGTCGCGTGGCCTACGTGACGCAAGCTCCGTCGGTGTACTCAGATCTCGACGTTCGACAAAACCTCGAGTATTTCGCGCGCTTGCTCGGTGTTGGGGGGCACCGTGTCGCCGACGTCATCCGCACAGTGGGCTTGGTCGGCTACGAACGTCAACTTGTCGGGCGCCTCTCCGGGGGCGAGTCCGCTCGGGTGTCGCTCGGGGTCGCACTGCTCGGCGAGCCCGAGCTGCTCGTCCTTGACGAACCCACCGTCGGCCTCGACCCCGTGTTGCGTCGCGAGCTCTGGCAGGCGTTCCATTCACTGTCGGATGCCGGGGCGACGCTCCTGGTCTCGAGCCACGTGATGGACGAAGCGGAACGCTGCGACGAGCTGCTCCTGATGCGCAAGGGCGCGATCCTTGCCGGCGGTACCCCCGAAGCACTGATCGCCCGAACCGGTGCGGACAGTGTCGAGGGCGCGTTCTTGACGCTCGTGGACGGCGAACCGGAACGATGAGCCGCCAGGTCATCTGGGCGACGAACCGGCGGGTGCTGGAGCAGCTTCGTCACGATCCGCGCACCATCGCGCTCGTGCTTGCCGTCCCCGCCCTGCTGCTGATGCTGCTCCGCTACGTCTTCGCCGGCCAGCCGTCGGTGTTCCAGAGCGTCGGCGTCCCCCTGTTGGGGATCTTCCCTTTGATCTCGATGTTCCTCGTCACCTCGATCGCGCTCCTACGCGAGCGCAGGTCCGGAACGCTCGAACGGCTGATGACCATGCCCCTGGCCAAGGCCGACCTGCTCTTCGGCTACGGGATCGCCTTCGCCGCCGTTGCGACAGTGCAGGCGCTGGTCACCGCGCTGGTTGGCGTCGGGCTCCTCGGCCTGGACGTCGCCGGCGGTCTCGCGATCGTGATCGCGTTGGCAGTGCTGAACGCGGTCCTCGGGAGCTCACTGGGCCTGTTCGCCTCGGGGTTCGCAGCGACCGAGTTCCAGGTCGTCCAGTTCATGCCGGCATTCGTGCTCCCCCAGCTGCTGCTGTGTGGGCTCATCGCTCCCCGAAACGAGATGGCGAGCCTGCTGCAGTGGCTCTCGGGCGCGCTCCCGATGACCTATGCGTACGACGCTCTGGTGCGCGCTGCCAATTCGGCCGTGATCTCCCGCGCGCTGTTCGGTGATGTCGCGGTGATCGCGGGATTCGTCGTGGTCGCGCTCGTCCTCTCCGCGGCGACGCTCCGCCGTCGCACCCCCTGACACGACACACCTTCTCGAGGCACTGGCGCATGAGCTCGGCGCAGTGGCATGAAGGGGCCGGGTCACGGGTTCGTCGGGGGGACCAGCACGACGGGAAGTCCGCTGGAATGGAGGACCTTGAGTGCTGTGCTCCCGAGGCGGAGACCGGAGAAGCCGCCGGTGCCTCGGGTACCGACGACGATGAGGTCGGCTCGCTCGCGGATTCCGGCTTCGGCAAGCGCGATGACGGGTTCGTGCTCGATGACGACCGACCGGGTGGGAATCTGGGCCTCGCGGAGTGGGCGGGCCCATTCTTCACAGTCCTTGAGGGCGGTCCGGTACCAGCTGGTCGGGTCGGTGTGAGGTACCCGCTCTGCGAGGTGAAGCTCTGCGTACACGGCGATGACCTCCGCTTCGAGCCCTGGTGCGACATCGCGACACCATGCGACGGCCCCGGCGCTTCCGGGGGAGCCGTCGACGCCGACGAGGATCCGGGCGGGCCACCCCGGTCGAGCGGATCCCGGGATCGCAGCGAGCGGCAGGCTCGTGTGGTGGACGAGGTGGTGCGTCACGCTACCGAGGTGAAGGGCGTGGGGATGACTGCCGGTGCCACGGGCGCCGACGACGACGAGATCGGCGTGCGCCTCGGCTGCCGCGGCGAGGAGCAGCTCGCGGGGGTCACCTTCGAGCAGGAGTGCCTGGTAGGGCGTGTCGGCTTCGCGGGCGACGGCACACCAGTCGTCATCGAGGACGCGGCGGGCGTCGTCGCGAAGCTCGCCATAGGTCGCGGGTGCCACTTCGGCGAAGCCGGGTCGCCACGCGGTTGCCACCAAGAGCTCGCTGTCGGTGGCACGAGCCATGTCGACAGCCCAACGAAGAGCTGCCTGTCCACTCACCGAGCCGTCGGTGCCGATCAGCAGCCGCTTCATCTGGTTTCTCCCCGACCTCGAGTGACGACGGAGCTGTCGCGGTCGCGGTCGCGGTCGGCGGCGTCGGCGTGCCGCGTCGCCGGAGAGACGGCGGGTGTCCGGGCGACCAGCACGTCGACGGGAAGAGTCCAGATGGAGCGCCGGGTCGAGTGCAGGTCGGTGAAGCCGGCCGCCCGGACCAGGTCTGCGGTCGGTATCGGACGGCAGTCGGCGAGGCGGGGAAGCCGCCGATGGAACCAGAGGTAGACGCGGGTCGCGAGCCCGGGCGGGTCGCGGAGCGCCAGCGCCACGACCCCCAGGCGACCACCGGGCCGGAGCACTCGGCGGCACTCGCCGAGAACGGCGCCCAGCTCGGGGGTGTCGAAGAGCTCGAGGGTGAAGCTCATGAAGACGGCGTCGAAGGATTCGTCCGGGAACGGCAGCCCCGACGCGTCCCCTACGTGCAAGTCGACGCGTTCGTCCAGGCCGGCGCGGGCAATCCGTTCAGCTGCGACGTCCCGCATGCCCGATGAGATGTCGATGCCGACGACGTGACCGGCATGCCCGGCTGCCCGTGCGAGGCTGACGAGGGACAACCCGGGCCCGTACCCGATCTCGAGCACGGTCTCACCGGCGCGCACCGCGAGGAGACCGACACCCGCTTCTCGACAGCTGTCCTCGAAGCGGCCTTCCACGCTTGCGTAGTGCCGGCTCCGCCGGTCGTAGTTCGCGCGTGCCTCGTCTTTGGTCCGCGGCACCCTGCTGACATCGGCATCGGCCATGAGTCGTCCTCTCGTCGCGTCGCGGTGAGGATTGCTCGAGTGTGCGCTGCCGGAGGTCGCCGGCGTAGGGGCGAAGGGCCCATCGTCCCCAGGGAGGAATCTCCGTGCGCGGCTGGAGGCCGATGTCAAGCCGTCAGCTCAGTCAGCGTTTGACGATGAGAGCGTCTGCTTTCCTGACGGCGGTGTCCGAGGTCTGGGTGCTTCGGAGCTGTCGCAACGCCAATGCTGTGGCTGCGGACGGCATGGGCTTGGCGAAGAGGTAGCCCTGGATGTCATTGCACCCGAGGCGGTCGAGGGCCGAGCACTGGTCCTGCTCTTCGACGCCTTCTGCGACGGAGGTGAGGCCGAGGGCTGAGGTGACGTCGATGACACTCTTGATGACGGCAGTCCCTTCTGGATTGTCCGTGAGCTCGTCGACGAACGACTTGTCGATCTTGACGATGTCGATCGGGAGTGTTCCGAGGCGGTTGAGCGATGAATAGCCGGTCCCGTAGTCGTCGAGAGCGATGCGGAGGCCGAGGTCCTTCAGAGCATGCAGCCGGGCGAGTCCGGCATCGATGTCGAGCATGAAGGCGCTCTCGGTGATCTCCAGGACCAACGACTTCGCAGGCAGGCCGGAATCGCTGAGGGCCCGCCGGACGCTGTCGACGAGTGTGGGCTCGGCGAGCTGGCGGGCCGAGAGGTTGACGGCGATGTAGAAGTCGTCGTCGATGATCCCCTCTTGGTGCCAGGCTTGGGTCTGGCGGCACGCCTGGTTGAGGACCCAGGCTCCGAGCGCGACGATCAGCCCGGTCGACTCGGCGACCCCGATGAACTCCATGGGCGGTATCAAGCCGCGCTTCGGGTGGTTCCAACGGACGAGTGCCTCGGCGCCGACCGGGATCGCGTCATGGGCGGTGACGATGGGCTGGTAGAAGACTTCGAGTTGGCCGCCGTCGATGGCATGCCGGATGTCGGCGCTGATGGCCAGTCGTGTGAGTGCCTCGTCTTGCAGACCGGGGCGGAACATCTCGAAGCGGGCTTTGCCGTTGCGCTTGGCCAGGTACATCGCCATGTCTGCGTCGCGGAGAAGGTCTGCGGGTAGGTCGTTGTGGGATTCCCCGATCGCGACACCGATGCTGACCGACGTTGCGACGTCAGCGCCGGCGATGTTGAACGGCACGTTCAGTGCGTCGCCGATTCGCGCCGCGATGTCTTCGGCGGTTTGAGGCATGTGGCCGGGCTCGACGAGTACGGCGAACTCGTCTCCGCCGAATCGTGCGACGGTGTCACTGGAGCGGGCGGCGCGCAACAGGCGTTCGGCGACGGCGATGAGGAGCTCGTCGCCTGCGGCGTGACCCAGGCTGTCGTTCACGACCTTGAAGTCGTCGAGATCCAAGAACAGGATGGCGACCGGCGAAGCCTCGCGTTCGGACCGGCGCAACGCGTGCTCGACGCGATCAATGAACAACGCCCGGTTGGCGAGACCGGTCAAGATGTCATGGAAGGCTTGGTGGTGCAACTGTTGCTGGAGGGCCTCGCGTGCTTCGATGGAGCCCGAGAGAACCTGTACCGAGCTGGCAATGGAATCACCGAGGCGGCCCGGCAACGGCAGGGCCACGACGGGGTCGTCGAGGTCGCCGCATGCAAGTGCCTGTGACTTGCTCTCGAGCAGACGCAAGTTCGCGACGAGGTCGTTGAACGCCTCCGCGACCTGTGTCGTTTCGCGGGGACCACTGAGCAACTCGAGCTCGACGGCGAGGTTGCCGGCCCCCACCGATCGCGCCGATGTCGCGAGCTTGTTGAGCGGGCCGATGATCGATCGCGCCAGGCTCAACGCGAACGCGATCAGCAACACCGTGAACAGGCCGATCCCTACGAGCCAGCGGCGATAGAGGGCGTCGACCGATGACTGCAGCGAGCGCGCTCGCTGCTGTACCAGTCGGCTCGCCGCCGCTACGAGGCCGAAGAGCGTCTTGTAGCGGGCCACGGCGCCTCGGAACACGGCCAGGTTCGGACCGTTCCCCATCGGAACCGGCTGCCCCTTCTGCACCTGGGCGACGGTGTGCTCGTAGACACGGACGTCCGGAAGGGCCGTCGCCTTCTTCCACGGAGTGGAGATGGCGGTATCGGACGATGCCGCCAGCACGGCTGCGGCGGAGTTGTACCTGAAGCTGTCGCTCCCGAGGCGCACCAACACCGAAGGCTCCGGATCGGGAGAGGCCAACAGAAATTCGCTGATGTCCGCCGACTGAGCATTGCCATATTGCAGCGCGGTGGTCGCCGCCTGCAGCTCACTGAGCGCGACGGCCAGCCGGCTGCCGTCGCGGACCTGCACGGCCCTCTGCCAGAGATCGGAAAGCCTGCGAAGAGCCACCCCAGTTATCCGACCGTAGAGCTCGACGTACGCGCTGCTGGCTTCGATCGACCCGACCGCTTGACCGTCCACCTGGTGGCGCACCGACTCGATCTGCGCAGCCGACACCGGAGACGACGCGCCTAAGGACGCCAGGGCTGCATCGGTGGCCGGGCGGGCCGTGGCGGCGCGAACGTCGGGGCCGTACCCCAGCACGCCGGCAATGTTCTCGACCGGAACACCGGTTTCTGACGCCGCCTTCTCCAGGCCGACCGCGATCGCCTCGTTCACGAGGGATCGGAAGAGTTGCACCGCGTCGCGCGTGGTCTCGATGTCCCGTTCGATCCGACTCGCGACCTTGGCGCTGTCGCGGTGCTGCAGCGCGCCACCAACTGCCAGCGTCCCGAACGCGACCATCGGCAGCATTACCAACGCGAGGACCCTCGGCGCGACCCCGACCCGTCGCGATCTCCGAGAATTCCGATTTTTCGTACCAATCTGATCGGCTAGCGGTGACAGAACTTGACTTGGCGCCCCCAAACCGCCGGTTCGGCCGCTCGTCCCTGGGTGATCGGGATGAGCGTCGCGGTCGGGCCGTGGTCGAATGAGGTGTGGGTCAGCCGGCGGTGGTCGGTGGTGTCCAGCGGATGGGCAGCTGGGCCGGGCCCCAGATCCCGAAGGTTTCGGGCTTCCACGTGACAGGTCCGGCGAGCTCGAGGTCCGGGAGCCGTTGTGCGATGAGCGTCAGGGCTTCCTGGAGCTCGGCGCGGGCGAGGTGGGCGCCGAGGCAGTGGTGGATGCCCGACCCGAAGGTCATCTGTGGGGCAGCGGATTCGCGGGTGATGTCGAACCGTTCCGGCTCGGGGAAGGTTTCGGGGTCCCGGTTCGCGCCGGCCAAGGAGAGCGCGACGAGCGTGCCGCTCGGGAAGCAGACGCCGCGGTAGTCGATGTCTTGGGAAGCGACCCGCATCGTTCCCTGCACGGCCCCGAGGTAGCGCATCGTCTCTTCGACCACGCGGGGCACGAGGCCAGGTTGCTCGACGAACCTTCGCCATTGCTCGGGATGTGCGCCGAGGAGCGCGATGCAGCAGGCGAGCTGGTTACGGGTGGTGTCGGTGCCGGCCATCAGGACGGCTTCGGCGAGCATGATCAGCTCGTCGGTCGAGAGCCGGTCACCGGCTTCTTCGACCGCGATGAGTGCGCTCAGCAGATCCGAGCCCGGTTGCTTTCGGCGCTGGTCGACGAGTGCACACACGTAGGTCTCGAGCTCGGCGGATGCGCGTTGGATCGCGGGGAGGTCCTCGGCGAGGTTCTGGTTGAAGATCCGGAAGATGTCGGTCGCCCACTGGGAGAACAGCTGCCAGTCGTGCTTCGGCGCGCCGAGCAGCTCGCAGATGATCGGGATCGGATACGGATCACACACCTCGGCCACCAGGTCACAGCTGCCGGCCGGCGCGACGGTGTCGATGAGGTCTCCGATCACGGAACGCATGAACGGCCGCAGACGGTCGGCGGCGGACGGGGTGAAAGCGGGTCCGACGAGACGACGGAGGCGCGCATGCTCGTCGCCCTCCATCGACAGGATCGACTGGCGTCGCGTCTCCAGGTAGCTGCCGTCAAGGCCTTGCATCTGTGGGATGAGCGACAGCGCCGAGTGAAACCGCCGATCCCGCAACACCGCGACGATGTCCTCGTATCGGGTCAGCGCGAAGCCCATCGGGGTGCGGGCGAGCCAATGCTGCTCCCGCGCTTCGGCGATCACCGCGAGACGCTGCTCGCGATCGATCCCGACCGTGTCGCACGACGGAAGATCGAGCTCATGGACCGAGATCGCGACCACACCACTCCCTCACGGACGAGAACGCCGACCCGACGCTATCGCCCAGGTCGGCCCGAGGCCTCACGTGGTGGCCGCGGGGTCTTCTACGCTCGACGGATGACGCGCGAGCAGATCTCCGTGGACCTGGTCACCGATCCAGTGCCGGGTGAGGAGCTGCACCGGATGCTGGCGGGCGCGCGCTCCGCTCCGGTTCCTCCGGAGGCGAGCCTCCTCGGGATGCCGGCGCGTCTGATCGCACGCTTCGACGCGCTCAAGGCGTTCTTCACCGACGACGAGCAGTTTCCCGGTGGCGCGTCCTACCAGTACATGGTCGAACCGGCGGTCGGCCCGACGTTCATCTCGATGGACGGCGCGGAGCACGATCGCACCCGTCGGCTGGCAACGCCGGCGTTCCGATCGAAACGCGTGACCCGGTGGGTCGACGACGAGCTGGTGCCGCTCGCGCACGAGATCGTCGACCGCTTCGCGGCCCGGGGCAGCGCCGATCTGGTGACGTCGTTCTCGTCGGTGCTGCCGCTGTGGGCGATCTCCCGCAAGCTCGGGTTGCCGATGGGGAGCGAAGACCGTCAGCGGGCCTGGACGGCTGCGCTGCTCTCGCATCCGGTCGATCCCGCGGGTGCGGCCGTGGCGAAGCAGGAAGTGCTCGAGTTCCTGGCACCGATCCTCGAGCAGCGGCGTCGGAATCCCGGCGACGACGTGCTGTCGCACTTGCTCGAGCACGAGCACGACGGCGCGCGCATGACCGACGAGGAGATCATCAACCACATTCGTCTGCTCTACGTCGTGGGTGCCGCGACCACCTCGGACGGGATGAGCAGTCTCCTCTACCACGTGCTCACCCGTCCCGAGATGCTGGCCCGGGCGGCGGACGGGCCGGAGATGCGTGAGCGACTCGTCATCGAGTCACTGCGCTACGAACCTCCCGTGGCGGTGTTGCCGAGGATCGTCGCGAACGCCGGCATCGTCGCCGAGACCGAGCTCCCGGCCGGTTCGCTCGTGCTGTGCGCCATCGCCGGCGCGAACCGCGACCCGGAGGTGTTCACGGACCCGGATCGCTTCGACCCTGACCGCGACTTGCGCGAGACGCTGACGTTCGGGTTCGGCTCGAAGTTCTGCCCCGGCGCACATCTCGCCCGCCGCCAGATGACCGCGGCGCTCGACGTGCTTGCTTCGCGACTGCCGAACCTCCGGGTCGTCGAGGCCGCCGAGCCATCCGGCGGGATCCTCCGCTCGTGCCGCCGGCTCCGAGCGACCTGGCAGCCGGGATGACCGACCGCTGAGCGGTCGCCCACCCGGTCATTCATCGGCGTTGATACCGTCCGACGGAACCCGCCAGCCCCGGTCATCTCGCGCAGTGCCTCGACCCGACAGGAAGACACCTCGACATGGAAAAGATCCTCGTGGCCTACGACCACTCCGACGCCTCCCAGGCTGCGCTCCGCTGGTCGATCGGCTACTCCCGGTCGCACGATGTCGAGGTGCTTCTCGTCTACGTCGTGTCGTCTCTCGAAGAGTGGGAGCTTGCGGCGATCCAGGTTGATCCGGATCCGATTCGGCACAGCATCCAGCGGCTTCTCGCCGGCGAGTGGAGCGATCCGCTCCGCGACGCGGGAGTCACGTTCGACACACGCGTCCTGGTCGGTCGGGCCGCCGACGCGGTCCTCCACTGCGCGGAGGAGGAGCAAGTGGCCCTCGTCGTCCTCGGCATGACGAGCCGCGGCACGCTCTTCGAGCTCATGGCCGGCGGTACGACCGAACGGCTGCTGCATCATGCGCATCGTCCGGTCGTTGCGGTCCCGGCCGGCTGGACGACTGAGCGGGCCGGATAGAAGCTCGCCCGTTCACCACGACGCCGGACGTCGCGCTCAGAGCAGCTCGAACGCGACCAAGGCGCAGGTGGCGCACAGGATGGCCAGGCCGACGATGAACAACCGGTCCGCGTAGGTCTCGAGACGCTTGGTGCGGGCACTCGGTCTTCGGGTGCGCAGTGACGAGTAGGCCAACAGGCATGACGCCATGAAGATGAACGAGTTCACCGCCAGGAGATCATCAGCGATCGTGGTGTATCCGGTCTTGACGTTGATGGCGATCCGGATGATTCCGATGACCGTGAGGCAAACCCCCACGAGGCCCGCCGACACCGTGAAGATGTGGACATTGAGGTCGATCTCCGTCGCGGGCTGAGCCAGATCCAGGCGCGCTTCGGAGAAGGCCCCGTCCTCCGGGGCTTCGGGCGAGGGGTCGGCGTCCCCTCGATCGGTTTCGTCGTGGTTCACGATGGAGCCCGGGAAGGGGAGAGGCTCATCACCCGGCGGACGGTAGCCGGTGGGTGAGCCGGAGGTGCGGAGAATCGCGCGAGCGACGTGGCCGCCAACGACGAGCTGGTCGACATCGGACACGAGACGTAGCTTCGGTCCGGCGCTACGTTCGCGCCATGCGGCCACCCGCGAAGCGCTCGCTAGTGGGGACAGTGGTTCTCCTGGCTCTTGCCGGCTGCGACAGCAACTTCGGCGAGAAGTCGGGCGCGACGAAGCAGAGCCGCGGCATGTCGGATCTGTGGAACGGCAGCATGATGATCGCGATCGTCATCGGCGCGCTCGTGACGGCGCTGATCATCTGGTGCGTGCTCCGCTATCGCCATCGCGCACGTGACGGCGTTCCGAGCCAGCGGCAGTACAACGTCCCCCTGGAGATCTTGTACACGGCGATCCCGATTGTCATCGTCCTCGTGCTCTTCGGCTACTCGTGGTCCGTACAGAACGATGTCGACGCGCTGAGCACCAATCCGGATGTGACGGTCGAGGTGCGCGGCTTCCAGTGGCAGTGGCAGTTCCATTACCGCGACGACGACGTCACCGTTACCGGTGTACCCGATCGGACGCCGGTCATGGTTCTTCCGGTCGGCGAGACCGTGCGACTGGTTCTGACATCACGTGACGTCATCCACTCGTTCTACGTACCGGACTTCCTCTTCAAGCGCGATGTCATTCCGGGCATGAAGAACCAGTTCGAGATCACCGTCGACAAGCCAGGCTTCTACCGCGGCTACTGCGCCGAGTTCTGTGGCCTCGACCACGCCCGGATGACCTTCGCGGTGCGCGCGATGTCCAAGGCCGACTACCGCGACTGGATCGCGCGAAAGCAGGCAAGCTCATGACGGTGACCCTCAAGCGTCCCGAGGATGGGTCCGCGCCCGAGCCTCACTCCGGAGCGACGGGCATCCTGCGGTGGTTGACGACCACCGACCACAAGCAGATCGGGCTCAGCTACATCTTCACCGCGATTGGCTTCTTCTGCATGGGCGGGTTGCTCGCGCTGGTGATCCGGACGCAGCTGGCTCAGCCCGACGAGCATCTCGTCGATCCACAGACCTACAACGAGTTCTTCACGATGCACGGCAGCATCATGATCTACCTGTTCGCAGTGCCGTTCGCGTTCGGTCTCGCCAACTACGTCGTCCCGCTCCAGATCGGCGCGCCCGACATGGCGTTCCCACGGATGAACGCGCTCGGCTACTGGCTCTACCTCTTCGGCGGCCTCACGATGATCTCGGGCTTCCTCACTGCCAGCGGCGCCGCCAGTTTCGGGTGGTTCGCCTACGCGCCGCTCTCCGGAGCTGTCTACTCACCCGGTGTCGGCCCGGACCTCTGGATCATCGGTGTCGTGGTCACGAGCACCGCGGGCGTGCTGACCGCCGTGAACCTCGTGACGACGATCTTCATGTTGCGCGCGCCCGGCATGACGATGTTCAGGGTGCCGATCTACACGTGGAACATGCTCGTGACGAGCATGCTGGTGCTGGTCACGTTCCCGGTGCTCACGGCCGCGCTCGTGATGTTGTTCTCGGACCGTCATCTCGGCACGCAGGTGTTCGAGGCCACGAAGGACGGCACGCCGATCCTCTGGCAACACATGTTCTGGTTCTTCGGTCATCCCGAGGTGTACATCATCGCTCTGCCGTTCTTCGGGGTGGTCACCGAGGTGTTCGCGGTCTTCTCGCGGCGACCAGTGTTCGGCTACAAGACACTGGTCTTCGCCACCCTGGCGATCGGCGGCCTGTCGTTCGGGGTATGGGCGCACCACATGTTCGCGACGGGCGCAGTCGCCCTGTCGTTCTTCAGCTTGATGAGCCTCCTCATCGCTGTTCCCACCGGTATCAAGTTCTTCACCTGGATCGGCACCATGTGGGGTGGGCACATCTCGCTCGACACGCCGATGCTGTTCGCCATCGGCATGTTGCTCGTGTTTCTCCTCGGAGGCCTGAGCGGGGTGCTCCAGGCCATGGCCCCGGTCGACTTCAGCCTGACCGACACGTACTTCGTCGTCGCGCACCTGCACTACGTGATCATGGGGTTGGTGATGGGTGCGTTCGCCGGCATCTACTACTGGTTCCCGAAGATGACCGGGAAGCTGCTGAACGAGCGTTGGGGCAAGGTGCACTTCTACTGCTTCCTCATCGGGATCAACGTCACGTTCTTCGTGCAACACCAGCTCGGCCTCGACGGCATGCCGCGGCGGGTCGCGAGCTACACGGCCAAGGAGGGGTGGGGGACGCTCAACCTCATCTCGACGATCGGCTCGTACATCCTGGCGCTCGGAGTGTTGGCCTTCGTCTGGAACCTCTTCCACAGCCTCCGGCACGGCAAGCCCGCCGGAGACGATCCGTGGGGCGGCCAGACGTTGGAGTGGGCGACGACCTCACCGCCGCCGGAGCACAACTTCGACTCGCTACCGCCGATCCGCTCGGAGCGGCCGCTCTGGGATCTGCACCACCCGCCGGCTGGTCCGGACGGATTGGCCGGACCATGAAGAGCGAAGCCCGGATCTTCCTCGGCGTCGCCGCGTTCTTCGTGGTGATCGGCGTCGTCTACTGGTTCGTGTCGTACGAGAACGCCGGCGCAGTGATGTTGGCGGCCAGCGCCGTGATGGGCCTGCTCGCGGGCGGCTCCATCTGGTTCCTGTCACGCCATGCGCCGATTCGCGCCGAGGATCGCGCCGACGCCACCATCGCCGACGGCACCGGGACCGTCGACGTCTTTCCCACGCATTCCGTCTGGCCCTTCGCGGTGGGCCTGAGCGCGGCACTCATGGCCAGCGGATTTGCCTTCGGTGCGTGGTTGGTCCTCATCGGAGTCGGAGCCCTCGTGATCTCACTGGCCGGGTACGTGCGCGAGGTGCGCGACGCGACGGTCCCGAACGAGCGCCGGTAGAGCCCCCCGCTATCGAGTCGCGTTCTCCTCTGACTCGACGTAGCCGCCTTCGGGCGTCTGCTCGAGCACGGCGAGAGTGCTGCCTTCGTGTTGGTCGCGAGCCGCGAGCTCCTTGCAGAGCCGGTACGCAACGTAGGCCGCGATGACCGGGAACACGAAGAGGAGCGCGCGGAACACGTACGTCACCGAGTTCACCGAGAGGTCGAACCGCGCGGCGATCACGTCGTTGCCGCCCGCGAGGAACAGGATCACGTAGAACGCGAGCACCCCTACACCGATGGCAGTTCGGCGCGGCCGATCGCGTGGGCGATCCAGCAAATGGTGCTCGGCGTGGTCCTTCGTGAGCCGCTCCTCGATCCACGGCCACAGGAACAGCACGGTGAACGTGATGCCCGGCAGCAGGACGCCCGGGAAGAACGGGTTCGGGATCTCGAACCCACCGATCCGCAGCTCCCAAGGCGGCATGAGCCGCAGCGCGCCTTCGAGCCAGCCGATGTACCAGTCGGGTTGCGACCCCGCGCTCACCGCCGACGGGTCGAACGGGCCGTAGAGCCAGATCGGATTGATCTGAGCCAAGCCGCCGAGCCCGGCGCACACCGCGAACACGAAGAAGAAGAGACCAAGTGTCTTCGCCGTGAACGTGGGCCACAGCTTGGACCCGACGACGTTGCGCTCGGTGCGCCCGCGCCCCGCGAACTGCGTGTGCTTCTGGCGCACCAGCATCGCGAGATGCACGCTCAAGAGCCCCACGATGAGCGCGGGAACGATGAGCACGTGGATCACGAACAGGCGCGGGATGATGTCGTTGCTCGGGAATTCCCCGCCGAAGACCAAGAAGGCCAACCACGGCCCGAGCAACGGAATCGACAGCAACACGGAGTATGCGATCCGTAGGCCGGTTCCCGAGAGCAGGTCGTCCGGCAGGCTGTAGCCGGTGAACCCGTTGCCCAGTGCGAGCAGGAAGAGCGTGAGTCCGACCACCCAGTTCAGCTCGCGTGGCTTGCGGAATGCTCCGGTGAAGAAGATGCGCAGGAGGTGGACCAGGATCGCCCCGACGAACAGCAGCGCAGCCCAGTGGTGGATCTGGCGCATCAGCAGGCCGGCGCGCACGTCGAACGACACGTGCAGCGTCGATTCGTAGGCGGCCGACATGCGCACACCCCGTAGCGGCGCGTAGCTGCCGTGGTACACGACGTGCCGCGCGTCGGGAACGTAGAAGAAGGTCAGGTACACGCCCGTCGTGATCAGGACCATCAGGCAGTACATGGCGATCTCGCCGACCATGAATGACCAGTGATCCGGGAACACCTTGTTCAACGCGGTGCGAGCGAAGCGCGCAAGACCCAGCCGACGGTCCAGCCCCCGGACGGCGCGCTCGACGACCATCAGCGGTCGCGGTTCCAGAATCCGGGCCCGACCGGCTGGCTGAAGTCGCGCTGGGCGCGGAGGTACCCGTCGTTGTCGACCATCAACGGGAGCTGGGGGAGCGAACGGGTCGCCGGCCCGAACACCGGCGTGGCGCCGTTCGCCACCTCGAACGTCGACTGGTGGCAAGGGCACAGCAGGCGCTTGATCGACTCCTGATAGAGCCCGACCGGACATCCCGCGTGCGTGCACACCTTCGAGTACGCCACGTAGCCCCGGGGTGCCCAGGTCTCCCGGCCCGGCCGGGTGGTGACCGCGGTCTTGGCGAGCCGGATCAGCAGCGTCTGGCTGTCGGCCGCACCGACGTGACCCTCGGGGAACACGGTGATGACACCACCCACTTCGAGGTCGCGGACGTTGACGCGCTCACCCTGGTCGTTGACGACCCGCGAACCCTTGCGCCACTTCGTGCGGAACAGAGAGTCGCCGGGCCGCGGTCCGAGCGACGCGATCGGGAACAGCGCGGCGAGTCCGAGCGCGCCGCCGGCCGCGGCGAGCATGCGCGCGAGGAGCTTGCGGCGTGCGATCCCTTCTTTGGATTCGGCGGCGCTCCGGCGGTCGAGGTCGTAGACCGCATCGAAGTCGCGGGCAAAGGCGCCGATGTCGTCGGAGCTCGATGCCAGCGGTTCACGTGCTTCGGTGAACGGGCCTTGCGGTAGTAGCCGCCGGGCCGCTACGACGAGCGAGTACCCGAGGCCGCAGAGTGCGGTAGCGATCAGGATCCCCTCGAGCTGGGTCTGACCTCCGGTGAGGTAGACGACCGCGAGCCCGAGCGCGGCGAGCGTCGTGACCCCGAGCGCGACCGCGATCTGATGTGTGGTGCGCTGCTCAGCGTTGCCGTTCATGGCTCTCCTCGATGCGCGTGGAGACGAACAGAAGGAGCGGGATCCCGATGAGCAGGGCGACCATGCCTTCGGTGATCGGGCCGATGCGCCCGAGGGAGAGCCCGCCCGGGTCGTCGGGTTCCTGGAGGTAGGTCACGTACCGGGCGATCGAGTTGACCTGCTTGGACGAGAGCGTGTCCGGCCCGAAGACGGGCATCTGGCCCGGGCCCACGCGTATCGCCTCGCCGATCTGTGTCGGGGTGGCAGCCTTGAGCGACGGCGCGTCGCTCCCGTAGCTCAAGGCACCGCCCACACCGGTGGAGCTGTGACACGCCGCGCAGTTGAAGCGGAAGAGCGTCCCGCCCCCACTGAGGTTGCCCTTGGCGATATCCACGTGGGGGATCGTGGGGCCGTTCCCCAAGGACGCTACGTAGGCTACGAGCGCATCGATCTCCCGCGATTTGAACGCCGGCGGCTTGCGCACGGGCTGTGCGCCCGGATCGGTGAGCGGCATGCGGCCGGTCGTGAGCTGGAAGCTGGCCGAAGCCGCCCCAGCGCGCACGAGCGTCGGCCCCTGCCCGGTGCCTCGGCCGCTTGCACCATGGCAGCTCGAGCACGACGTGGCGAAGAGCTCGCGGCCGCGCTGCACGAGCGGGCCGCTCGTCGCGGCTGTCCTGTGATGCAACCCGGCGCCGGCAGTCAGGCCGGTGAACACCAGCACGGTGGGTGCGGCAGACAGGAGCATGACGATGGCTCGGCGCATTCCGCTACCGCAGGACGAAGAGCGTCAGGAAGAGCAGGACCCACACGACGTCGACGAAGTGCCAGTAGAACGTGACCGACTCCACCGCGGGGCCCCGTCGCTCCAACGTGCCGGGACCGGTCGTGATGACGACGGCGACGACGATGAGCACGAGCCCGCCGAACACGTGCAGGGCATGGAAGCCGGTCATCAGGTAGTACATCGAGCCGAACCCGCTGGACGATACCGAGAAGTCGAGCACGAAGAACTCGCGAATCTGGTTGACCAGGAAGATCGTGCCGAGCGCGAGCGTGAGGATCAACCAACGTTGCATCTCGGCGCGGTCGTCCCGTTCCCGGGCTCGCGTCGCGAGGTGGATGGTGCCGCTCGACGCGATGAGCACGATGGTCGCAAGGGTGGCGGCGAGGAGCTCGAGGTGCACGGAGGCCGGGGGCCAGACGCGCGCGTTCGACCGAAGCGTCAGGTAGGCGGCGAAGAGCCCCCCGAAGAACATCAGCTCGGACGCGAGCCATACGACTGTGCCGACGGCGAGCAGGGACGGTTGTCGGGGCCGGGTTGCGGTTGCGACACCGTCCGTCACGCGACTGATGATGGCATACCCCCGCTACGCTCGGCTGGGTGATCGTCGCGGCGCTGCTCGCCGATTCCCTCGGCCCTGGGAAGCCCTCGTGGTCGACGATGCTCGGCGACTGGTCGCTCGACCCGCTCTTCCTGGTGACGCTCGTCGCGGCCTGGTGCTATCTGAGTGGTGTTCGACGACTCAGCGCGCGCGGCCGCCGATGGCCGGTCGGCCGGTCGGTCGCCTTCGGAAGTGGCCTGTTGGTGATCGCGTTCGCCACCCAGTCGGGGTTCGCGCAGTACGACAGCGTGCTCTTCAGCATGCATGTCGCGCAGCATCTCCTGCTCGGGATGGTCGCCCCGCTGTTGCTGGTGTTGAGCGCTCCCGTGACCCTCGCGCTCCAGGCGAGTCACCGGCCGGCCCAGGAACGTTGGCTGCGCGGCTTGCGCAGCCGACCGGTGCGAGTCATCACCCACCCGGTCGTCGTCTGGGTCCTCTTCGGCGGGACGCTCGTCGTCCTCTACTTCACCGGTCTCTACGAGCTCTCGCTCCGGAATCCCTCGGTCCACCTGCTGGTACACGTGCACTTCGTCGTGATCGGCTGCCTGTTCATGGCCTACGTGATCGGGATCGATCCGCTTCCTCGGTCCTTCGGGTACGGCGGTCGGCTGCTCTTCGTCGCGGTGGTGCTCCCGTTCCATGCCTTCCTCGGCGTGGCGCTGCTCGGCCGGCGTACGGTGCTCGCGGCCGATTGGTACGCCCACGTGTCGCGCCCGTGGGGCGGTGGGGCGCTCGGCGACCAGAAGCTCGGCGCCGGGATGCTCTGGGCCTTCGGCGAGCTGTTCGGCCTGGTCGCGCTCGGCATCGTGCTCTACCAGTGGATGCGTCACGAGGAGCTCGTCGCGGCCCGGTCCGACCGCCAGCTGGAGACCACGGGTCTGTAGCCCGGTGGCCGACGGCGCGGATGTTCAGAGGTAGTCGTGGCGAATGAGTGCCCGGGTGGCGAACCAGCCCGGGATGGCGGGGAGGTAGTAAAAGGCCAGCTGGTTGGCGAGCACCGCCGCGACGGCGATGTCACGATCGACGCCGAACGACACGAGCGCGGCCGAGAGGCCGACCGTCCCGACGGCGGTGCCACCGCCGGGCACCGGCACGGTCGATGCGATCGTCACCACTGCGATGTTCGCCGCGAGCAGCGCCCAGAACGAGGTGTGACCCCCGAAGGCGATGAGGCACGCCTGCAGGCACCAGGTCGACATCAAGATGGCGAGCGTGTTGCCCCCGAGCAGGAGCACGACGTGTTGGGGCGAACGAAGAGCGGCCACCATCGTCGCGGTGCCCTGAGCGATACGTGGCACCACCACCTTGTGCAGCCCCGGTACGACGACGACCAGTGTGCTCGACAACGCGACGAAGAGGAGCAGCCCGAGCGCGAACGCGAGGAGCCCGTTCGTCGGGATCAGCGAAAGGTCGACGTGTGCCGGGACGACGGCGAAGGCGATCGCGAACAGACCAGCCGACGCGGCCAATGCCCCGGCCGTGCTCAGGACCCCACTGGCCGCGATGGCCGAGCTCAGATCGACGCCCACCTTCTGGAGAAAGCGCACTTGCATCGCCTGGCCTCCCACGGCGGGGACCGCGAGGTTGGTGAACGACATCCCGAGCTCGACGCCGGTGGTCGGCCACAAGGGGAGCCGCACCGGAACGGTTCCCTGCAAGCCGATCGCGTACGGAATGTTCGACAGGAGTGACACGACCGTCGCAAGCCCGAGCCACCACCAGTTCGCGTCGTGCACGGTTTCCCACACTTGGGCCGGGTCGCCGACATCCCAGAGCAACGCGGCGATCGCGACGAGAGCTCCGAGCGCCATCGCAGCATTGGTCACGCTGATCCGGTGCAGGCGGGTGAGCTCGGGCGGCTCGGTACCGACGGCCGCGGCACCGGCTTCGCGCAGGCGTGCGAGCTGCTCGACGGTGGCGCGGTGGCGCTCGCCGGCTAACCCGTGCGAAACGCTCGTGAGCGCCGCAGGTTGCAGGAATGGGAGAGCAGTCGCGAGCTTCGGGCGTCCCATCACGGATGCCGCGGCCTTGACGGCGCGTTCCTCACCGACGATCGCCGCGGTTCCGGCGAGGAGCTCGGCAACGTCCTTCGCGATGCGCTCTGGGCTTCCCGTTGACACCGCGGCGTCGAAGCCGACGATCCACGGTTGGCGGTTGGCGATGATCACGTGTGCTGCATCAAGACGGTTGTGGACGACGCGAGCGCGGTGCATCGCGGCCACGTTCTCCCAAACGCGGACGAGCAGGTCGTCGTCGACTTCAGTCGGGTCGAGATCCGAGAGGCAGGCACCCACGATGGGCCGTTGCACCAGGACTGCGGCGCGGGGTCCCGCTCTCCCCGCTGCGATGACGCCCGGGACGTTCACGCCTGCCTGTGCCGCGACGAGCATCAGGAACGCCTCGTGCTCGACCTGCTCGACCCTGCTCAATGCGAGCCGGGGACCCGAATCCTTGTAGACGATCGTGCTCCAGGCCTTGGAGAGCAGCCGCGACTGCGCCTCGTCGCGCCCGATGACCTTCACGCGCAACGGACCTTCGTCGTCCTCGGCTTCGACCACCGTCGAACGGCTCGGCTGCTCTGCTGCCAGTCGAGCGCGGTGCGCGTCGATGCCCAGGACGGCCAGCGCGTCGACGACCTGTGGGATCGTTGGGCGCGTCCCAGGGGACCCGAACACCAGGTGCACCGCGGATCCGATGCCCCAACCCAAGACGACCCCGGCGAAGAGGTCCAACGGGAACGCGGTGCCCAGATACATCGCCGAGACTCCGAGCGCGAGCACCAGGACCCAGCCGACGACCCGGGTTGGTCGAGACACGTACGGCGACGCGGCGGTGATCACTGCGACGATCACCGCGACCCTTACCGAGGGGAACGCGGGTGATCCTCCGCTGCGCGTCGCGATCCGGACACTGTGGGCTATCCCCTGGTGCGCGACGACGACCAGGCCCACCGCGCGGCCCGTTGCCCATGCGAGGAAGCCCGCGACGAGCAAGTCGCGCGCCAAGCGCCAGCGCCGGCCGACCAGTGCCGCGACGACGACGAGGCCGACGGCCCAGAGGGCGCCGAGCCGATAGAGGGCACGGAAGAGGGGCGCAAGACCTCCGGGCAAGGTGTTGAACAGGTCGAACAGCGCCCGCTCGCTCGCGGTGACGTCACCGGCGTGACGGGCCGCGAGCACGAGGATGAGCACGGCAAGCGCGACCCGGACCCAGTCGGCGTTGCGCCGCTTACGACCGCCTTCGCCGGCTCGCCGGAACAGGCGCCGCCTCCACGCTCCCCGGTCGGCTCGGGGCTCAGGGGAAGCTGTCGGTGTCACCCGGGTGGGGTCTCGTCCACTCGTCCGTCGCGGAGGTGTACGAGCCGGTCGGCTACCGAAGCGACCGTGGGGTCATGGGTCACGAGCACGATGGTGATCTGACGCTCGGCGCGGATTCGCCGGAAGAGCTCGAGAACTTGACGAACGGCTTCGGAGTCGAGGCTGCCGGTGGGTTCGTCGGCGAGGAGCACTTGAGGTTCGTTCGCGAGTGCGCGCGCGATCGCGACTCGCTGGCGCTCGCCACCTGAGAGCTCGGGTGGTCTGCGCCCTTCCTTGCCGGCCAGGCCGGTGGCGTCGAGGAGCATGGCGGCGCGCTCGCGCTGCTCCCGGCGGCTCCGCTTGGTTCCGAGCATCGGGATCTCGACGTTCTGCACCGCGCTGAGATGAGGGAGAAGGTTGTGGAGCTGGAACACGATCCCGATCTCGTCCCTCCGGTACCGGTCGGGGTGGCGGAGGTGCACCAGGTCGTTGCCGTCGACGGTGATCGTGCCCGAATCGGGTTTGTCGAGCGCGGCCAGAAGGTGCAACAACGTGGACTTGCCACATCCCGACGGGCCGGTGAGGGCGACGAACTCTCCGGGCGCGATCGTGAGGCTGAGCCCGTCGAGAGCCCTCACGACCGACCGGTCGAACGACTTGTGGACGTCGACGACCTCGACGGCCGGCTTCGAGAGGTCGTGTCCAGCCGGGGTGCTACTCACGGCGGAGGGCTTCCAACGGCGTGAGCATCGCGGCGCGGATCGCGGGGTAGAGCGAGCCGAGGAAGGCGACCGCGGCTGCGATGACCAGCGCGCGCACGAAGCTGGTGGGCGAGTACTCCGGATGGAGAATCCCCTCGAGGCTCGGGAGCCGGGCGAGGATCCGAGTGAGGACGTAGGCGAAGCCGACGCCAATCGCCGCGCCGAGGACGCTGATCACCAGCGCCTCGCTCATGATGAGCGCGACCAGGCGCCGCCGCGTCCAGCCGATGCTGCGCAACACACCGAACTCGCGAGTTCGTTCGAAGAGTGAGAGCAGCATCGTGTTCATCACGATCACCGCGCCGATGATCACGGCGACGATTGTCGCGCCGGTGTCGGCGGCGGTGATCAGCTGGTAGTTGCGGTCCGCCCGGCCGAACTGCGACGCGCTGCGGATCGTCGTGAGGTTCGCGTTGTTGTTCGCGACGCTGTGGGCGGCGGCCGCGATGCTCGAGCCTGACTTCACCTTGACGAAGATGAGCGACAAGCCGCCCGGCTGGCGCTCGTAGGCCTGGAACGGAATGAGTGGGAACATCCCCGCGGAGTCACCGAACACGTTGCCGGTCGAGAACAGGCCGGTGACGAGCTTCGTTCCGCCGGCGACCTTCAGCGAGTCGCCCGGTTTGATCCCGAGATCCTGGGCGATCTTCCACCCGAGCATCATCTGGTTGGGCGCAGTCGCGTTGAACGCATGACCCGACACGACGTTCACGCCGAACGGCACGAGGTCGGACGGCGCGATGCCGATCTCGATGAACAGCGGGTTCTGCGCGTTCAGCTTCTCGGTGTCGAGCAGGACGCCGACGGCGCTCGCCACCCCCGAGGTCTGACGGATCCGTACGAGCTGCGCGTCGGTCACGCTGCTGAACAGGATGTCCGACGCACTCTTCTGCGCGACCGTGAAGTCCGCATCGCCGGTCGTCAGGATCGCCGCGGCGGTCGTCTTCAGGCTTTCGGTGACGATTCCCAGCGATACGACCGTCATCACGGCGATCGCGACCGCGAACGCCGTGAGGAGGGAGCGGACCTTCTTGGCCCAGACGTTGTGGGCGACCAAGCCGAGAAACGACACGTCGTCAGCTCGCGGCTGACGAGGGCTCTTCGAGCTCCAGCCTGTTCGGATCGGCCATGGTTCCTCCTCGGCGATCGAAGGTGATCGCGGGGTCGTCGCGCGCACCATAGCGGTCGGCGTCGCCCGTAGGTGGGCCGGGTCTCGGGCCGCGCCTAGTTGTTGAGCAAGGTCGCGATCACGTTCACCATGAGGGCCACGATGACGGCGCCGAAGAGGTACGAGATGAGGGCGTGGCGAAGGACCGTGCGTCGGATCACCCGGCTACCGATGTCCGTGTCGGAAACCTGGAACGTCATTCCCACCGTGAACGCGACGTACGCGAAGTCTCCGTAGTCGGGCTCGTACGTTCCGCTCTTGAAGTCGATCGTGCCCCGGAGCGTCGGGGTGTAGTACTCGTGCGCGTATCGCAACGCGAAGACGGTGTGGACCACCGCCCAGGAGAGTGCAACGGTGAGAACGCTCGCCGCCGTCAGCAACGTCTGAAGGGTCGGGCCGCTCTCGTGCGCCTTGAGGAGCCCGAAGGCGGCACCCCCGAGGCTCGCGACGCTCGCGGCGACGAGCAGCAGCTCCGCCGACGCTCTGCTGTCGTCCTCGCGTGTCGCGAATGCTCTCGTCTGGTCGGGGGTGAAGCCGCCAACTCGTAGCCATACCAACGAGAGCACGAGGACGGCCATGAGGTCCCATCCCGCGAGCACCGCGAGCTGCCAGGGAGCTACCCACGCCACGCCGACACCGAGCAACAGGCCGAAGGCGGCCGAGCGGAGCACCCGGCGGCGTTGCGATTCCTGCCGCCTTGGGCTTCCTTCGTTCCTCCCGGGCGCAGCCACGCCACGATTCTGGTCGAAGTCCTGCCGAGGGTTCGTCTCCGGGCGCCGCGCGACGAGCAACGCGCCAGGCGGCCCGCTCGCAACCGCCGACGTCAGGCCAACACGCCGGTCGCAGTGACGAGGACCACGGCGATACCGGCCGCGAGCTGCCGGAGGCCGAGGATCTTGGCCGGAACGGGCGCGCGCCGGGCCCAGACCAGCTGGGCCACCAGGAGCACTGCTACCGCGATCGCCCCCGCGGCGACGGAGCGATCGACCGCGACGGCCGCGCCGGCGACGATGAGCCCGACGAGTTGGCCCTCGTCACTCAGCTCCCGCGCCCCCGAACCGTGACGCAGCCGTTCGATCTGCACGCGCACAAATGGGATCGCAGCGAGTGAACGCGCCGCGAGGATGAGCCACAGTGCCAACGCGAGCCGCACGCCAGCGCCCCCGGCGAGCGCAACGCTCGCGACGGTGGCCGCGATTCCGATCGCTCCGCAGAGCTCGGGGATCGGACGCCGGCTGCGGCTCCGCATGTCGAACCAGAGCTCGATGGCAACGAGCGGGAGCGCGATCGCCACCGGCGCGAGCCAGCCCCACCCCGCGAGGCTCACCGCGAGCAGCGCGAGCAGCACCAAGACCGTGAGCTCCACTGCCGCGACGCCCGCGGCGAGGGTGGAGCGCGGGAGCCATCGGTGCCGCCAGCGGTCGACCAGCACGACCTTGAGTGGCTTCCGGACGAGGAACGCCACGAACGCGGCGACCACGATCGCAACGCCGGCCCACGACCGGGCGACGATGAGACCGAGCAGCGCCGGCTCGGCGGTCAGACTCCAGCCGCCATGCTCCTCGGGAATGGTCACCGCCCGCCAAGCGGGACGCGCGGACGCGGACGAGCCGGATGCGATCTCGGAACCGCTCAACGCCTATCCGATCCGACCTGGCGCCGCACGGTTCCAGACTCACCGCCGCGCCGTCGGGCGTCCAGGGCCGAAGGTCCCAGCCGGCGCGTCGTCCCGCCCGGAGGTCAGGCTCCCGAACCGGACGCGACGGTGAAGCTGGTGTGCATCCCGAGAGAGAAATGGACGTGCTGCATCCCGCCGCCCGTGCCACCCATCGAGCGGTGGCCCATGCCCGTCCCATCGACGATGTTGCAGAACGCGACGTAGCGGCCAGGGCTGAGCTGCATGGTCGTGTGTCGTGTCGCGCCGGCGGGGACGTCGGCGATCTCGCCGACCGTGATTCGTTCGAGGCGGCGTTCGTCGACCGAACCGTCGGGTTTGGTGGGCAGGGATGCTGCGTCAGCGGCCTTGACGATGACGAGCTCGTGAGTGTGGTGGCCGATGTTCGCGGCCGTGATGGTCTGACTCCCGGCGGGGAGCGTTCGCTGGTCGGCGGTGATCGACCACTCGTCGAGGCGGAACTGACCTGATCGCGACGCCACCGACCGTGTGTCGCTCATGCCGCCGCAGGCGCCGGCGACCACGAGCAACGGCGCGAGGATGGCAACGACGCGGAGTCTCACGACGAGCTCTCAGAGACCACGCTGCCCAGCGCGTCGAGCGCGGCGGTGAGCTGCTCTGCCGCCTTCGTCGCCAGCGACGCGAACTCGGGGTCGGTCATCAGCTCACGGGGATCGACGACGGAGATGCGGGTGCCGGTCGGGGTGGCGTCCAACACGACGTTGCACGGGAGGACGAGAGCGACCGATGGGTCGATCTGCAGGGCCTCCTCGGCGAAGTACGGGTTGCAGGCACCGAGGATCTTCAACGGGGCCCGCTCGACGCCGAGCTTGGCGCGCAGCGTGGCGGCGACGTCGATCTCGGTGAGCACGCCGAAGCCCCGCTCCGCGAGCACGGCGCGCACTGCGGCATCGGCTTCGTCCATCGGTGCCTCGAGCGTGGTCTGGATGCTGCGCATGCTGGCTCCTTCGGTCTGGTGGTTGATACCCCTGGGGGTATGTACTACGGTACCACGGATACCCAGGGGGGTACATCCGCCTTTCGACCCGGGAGCCGTCATGGCCACGACCTCGAGCACCGCCGGTACTCCGACGATCGAGCACGCACCTTCGGCGCCGCCGGACCCCCGAGCGCTGTTCTCGCGCCTCGCGGCTTCGATGGCCCGCCATCGGAGGGTGGTCATCGCAACCTGGTTGATCGTCGCGTTCGCGGCGGCGCCGCTGGCGCTGACGCTGACCGGGGCGCTCTCGGGCGCCGGTTGGGAAGCGCAGGGATCGACGGCGCAGCAGGTCCGCGACGAGCTGCGCAAGGACTTCCCCGCGCTCGGAGCGGAGAACCCGGTCGTCGTCTACCACCAGCCGGCTCCGATCGCATCCGACCCTCGTGGCCTGCAGTCCCTGGTACGCGCCCTCGCCGGCGCGCCGCGGGCTCGCTCCGTCGCCGACCCGCTCGCGCTCCCTGCTGATGCCGGGCTCATCTCGCGTGATGGTCGTACCGCGATCGTGCCGGTGGATCTTGCGGTGACCTCCGACGCGAGCCGTCCGGTCGCGGCCGGCGCGCTCGGCAGCTACGTCGGTGGTCTGAAGCTCGACGCCGGCGCACGAGCCAACGTGACGGGCGAGTGGCCCGTGTGGAGCGACTTCAACAAGGTCAACGAAGAGGCGCTCCACAAGGCGGAGCTCGTGAGCGGCATTCCAACCATGATCCTGTTGTTCTTCGCGTTCGGCTCAGTGGCGGCTGCCGCGCTCCCGCTCCTGCTGGCCCTAGCCGGCATCGCCGTCGGGTTCGCAGTCCTCCACCTGCTCGGCATGGCAACACCGCTCTCGGTGTGGTCGATGAACTTCTCGATGATGATCGGCCTCGCGGTCGGAATCGACTACAGCCTCTTCATCGTCAGCCGCTACCGCGAGGAACGAATCGAGGGCAAGGACGCGATCGAAGCGATCGAGAACACGCTCTCGACGGCCGGCAAGGCCGTGTTCCTCTCTGCCCTCACCGTCGTCCTCGCCCTTTCGGCGGTGTTCCTCGTGCCCGTCATGGTGTTCCGGTCGATGGCGCTCGGGATGATCCTGTCGGTGGTCGCGGTGGCGCTGGCCTCTCTCACCCTGCTCCCGGCCCTGCTCGTCGCCCTCGGCGATCGCGTCCTCGTCACCCGGGGGAAGAGCGACCCGGACATCGTGGCCGAGGGCCGCTGGGCCCGCTGGACCGGGCTCGCGCTCCGTCGGCCCGGGACCGTCCTCGCGGTCGGGCTCGTCGTCCTCGGCGCCCTCGTGCTCCCCGCGGTCGGCATCCATCTCGGGATGCCCGGTGCCCGGGTGGTCGACCAGGGCCGCACCAGCCGTGACGGCTACGAGCTCCTGGTGAGATCGTTCGGTCCGGGAGCCGCGGCACCCGCCTTCGTCACCGTTGGCGCAGCTGACGCGACCAAGGTCGTGCAGGTAGCGAAGGCTGATCCGGCCGTCGTCGACGCCCGCGTCGTGACCGCGCCGGCGGCGAACGGACGCACCGTCGTGCGGGTGACCGGTTCGACGGCGGTGGACGACTCGCGTACCGCGGATCTCGTCCACCGGCTCCGTGACCAGCTCGCAACCGCGGTACCCAGCGCCCGCGTCGGCGGCCCGGCCGCGCAGAACGCGGACCTGACGTCCGTGCTCACCGGTCGCGCACCGTTGGCGATCGGCGTGATCCTCCTGCTGGCGTTCGTGCTCCTGCTGCTGGTCTTCCGCAGCCTCGTCGTCGCCATCACGTCGATCCTCATGAACCTGGTGACCGTTGGCGCGGCGTTCGGATTCGCGACCGTGGTGTTCCAGCACGGGTTCGGCACCGGCCTGCTCGGCATCGAGCACCAAGGGTTCGTCGACGCCTGGGCCCCACTGTTCTTCTTCGCGTTGCTGTTCGGGCTCTCGATGGACTACCAGCTGTTCCTGCTCGCGGCGATCCGCGAGCGCTACGAAGCCACTGGAGACACCCACCGCGCGATCCGGGAGGGCATCGCCCGCACCGGCCGGCCGATCACGAACGCCGCGCTCGTGATGATCGTGGTGTTCATCGCGTTCGGCATCACCGGACCGATCCCACCCACCGAGCTCGGCCTCACGCTCGCGATGGCCGTGCTGCTCGACGCCACCGTGGTGCGGATCCTGCTGGTCCCGGCGTCGATGGCTCTGCTCGGCGAGAGGAACTGGTACCTACCGAAGTGGCTCGGGCGAATCCTGCCCGTCGTGAAGTTCACCCACTGACGGCGGCTGCAGAGCGCGCGACAGTGGGCGGGTGCACCAGCCCGAGGCCGATGTCGGTTGACCACGCTCGATCCCCAGGAGGGTTCTCGGACCACCCATCACGGCCGCCAGCTCCTGCGCTACACACTGGGCCTCGTCGTCGGAGCCGGCGCGTTCTGGCTGGTCGTGTCGGCTGCCGGCGGGCTCGGCGACGCGATCACCGCCCTCCGGGATACGAACGCCGCATGGCTCGCGCCGGCGATTGCTCTCGAGGCAGTCGCCTACGTGCTGGCCGGGGTCCGGACGCGGCGCCTCGCGGGTAGCGAGGCCGACCTCTCGCCGATCGCGGCGATCGAGCTGGCGCTCGTCGTCAACGGCCTCGGGCTCCTCACTCCGGCCTCACCCGCCGAAGGGATCGCGTTCGAGTACCGCGAGCTCGGCCGCCGTGGGCTGCCTCGCCGGCGGATCGCCCTCACCATCGGCTTCGAGCAGTGGTTCAGCACGCGGGTCTTCTACCTGGTGAATGCGCTCAACCTGCTCCTGATCGTCGCGACCCGCGACTTCCCTGCCGACGCGGCCTGGCCGATCGCGGCGGCGGCGTTGATTCTCGTCCTCCTCGCGCTCACGGCGATCGCCGCCGCCCGGCCGCGGGTCGCGGAACGTATCTCGGTGGTCCTCGGTGCCCTCCGGTTCTGGCGACCGCGGGCGTCGGCGGCCGAGCGGCGAGTCAGCGGGGCCCGGTTGCATGCCGAGGCCATGGCGGTGGTCGGGCCCCCTCGCCAACGGGTGCGCCTGATGCTGCTCTCGGTCGCGTCGTTGCTCGCCGACGTCGCCTGCCTGTGGATGCTCATGTTCGCCGTCGGGATCCACGACGGCTTCGAGATTGCGCTCCTCGCGGCCGGAGCCGCCGCGGCGGCGGCCGCGGTTCCTCTCCTTCCCGGCGGCATCGGTGCGGTCGAGCTCGCGGTACCCGCCCTCCTGGCTTGGTACGGCGCGCCGGTCGCCGCCGCGCTCTCGGCAACTCTGCTCTACCGGGCGATCGGGACGTTCCTCCCCGCCGCCGCCGGCGGCGTCTCGGTCTTCACGCTCCGGATGCGCAAGCTGCCCCGGACGACTGCGCCGGGTCAGGATTGACGTGAGGTCGCGGAGTGATCGGCAAGCCACCCGAATTCCCGCCTTGGTAGCGCTCGTTGCGGGCATCGCGTTCGCGTTGGCGGGCTGTGGCGGGGGCGGGGGTGATTCGGGCACCGGAACGAACCGCCGGGCCCAGGTGGAAGCGCGCGGCGCTCAGGTCATGCCGTTCGACCAGAGCCGGACGACCCACATCTTCCGGACCACGCCGACCGGCGGCCTCCAGACCGTCGTAGTGAAGAACCCGCACGACGTGAAGCAGATCGCGCTGATCCGCGGCCACCTCCGCAACGAAGCGAAGCGATTCGCCGCCGGGGACTTCTCGGACCCGATGGCGATCCACGGGATGAAGATGCCCGGCCTCGATGCGCTACGTCGCAACGCCTCTCGCGTGCGGGTCGAGTACTCGTCCACCCCGCTCGGCGCACGGATCGCCTACACCGCAAGCGACCCGGAGCTGGTCGGCGCGCTCCACGATTGGTTCGAAGCTCAGCTCATGGATCACGGCGCCGACGCGCACGAGTGAACAACGGCGCGACGCCCGCGCCTGATCTTCATCAGGCCCGGGCGAGGACGACCTTCAGCGCGCCGGTCTCCGCCGCGTTCGCGAAGACGTCGTAGGCCTTGTCGAACTCGTCGAGGGTGAAGTGATGGGTGACGAAGCGTCCGGGCTCGACCAGCGCGCCCTGCGCGAGGCGGAGCAGTGTCGGGGTCGAGTACGTATCGACCAGGCCCGTCGTGATGGTCACGTTGCGGATCCACAGCTCCTCGAGATGGAGCGTGGCCGGCTCGCCGTGCACACCGATGTTCGCGATGTGCCCGCCGGGCCGAGCGAGCTGCGCGGCGAGCTCGAAGGTCGCGGGCACACCGACTGCCTCGATCGAGACGTCGGCACCGAGCCCGTCGGTCAGGTCTTGCACCACCGCGAGCGCGTCCTCCCGACCGTTGTTGATCACGATGTCGGCCCCGAACTGCTTGGCGGCTTCGAGGCGGGTATCCGCGAGGTCGATGGCCACCACATGGCTCGGGCTGTACAGCCGAGAACCCATGATCGCCGAGAGGCCGATCGGTCCGGCGCCGACAACGGCGACGACGTCGCCTGGTTGCACCTGACCGTTGAGCACGCCGACCTCGTACCCGGTGGGCAGGATGTCGGCAAGCATGAGCAGCTGCTCGTCCGAGACACCCGCGGGCGCGGCATAGGTGGAGGTGTCGGCAAACGGGACACGCACGTACTCGGCCTGGGTGCCGTCGATCTTGTGGCCGAGGATCCAGCCGCCGCCGCCGAGGCACTGGCCGTATCGGCCTTCCCGGCAGTAGCGGCAGGCACCGCACGCGGTGATGCACGACACCAGGACCCGATCTCCGACGTGCACGTTCTTCACGCCGGAACCGACCGACTCCACGGTGCCGACCGCCTCATGGCCCAGGATGCGGCCGTCCGTGACCGCGGGGACGTCACCCTTGAGGATGTGCAGGTCGGTGCCGCAGATCGTCACCGCATCGACGCGCACGATCGCGTCGGTGTCGTCGATGATGACGGGCATGAGGACTTCTTCCCAGGCCTTCTGTCCGGGACCGTGGTACACGACGGCGCGCATATCCGTCTCCTCTCCGATCCGATCGAGTCCGATCGAGGATCTCTAGAGTCGACGGTAGGGATCCGGCGGGGCGCGGGGTAGGGCCAGACGTCCCGAGCTGCGACGCTCAGATCGTCGCGAACCGGGGCCCGGTGCTGGGCACGTATCCGCCGAGCATGTCGGCGACCACGGCGAACCCACGCGACCGGAGCAGCGACGCCGCGGTCGCGGAGCGGTAGCCACCTGCGCAGTACACGACGGTGGGCCGCGCCGGGTCGAGCTCACCGACGCGGTCGAGCAGGGTCGGGAGCGGGAGGTTCAGCGAGCCGTCGATGATCCCGTCCGCGCATTCGGCCGGGTTGCGGACGTCGATGATCTGCAAGGACGGATCGTCCTTTCTCCACGCTTCGAGCTCGGTGGCGGTGACTCGCGGCGCCGGCTGCGCGAGCTCGGGCCGGCCGGAGAGAACGTCGCTGATGTCGTCGAGCGCGCCGAGGACGTGGTCGAACCCGATACGAGCGAGACGGATCCTCGCCTCGTTCGCACGACCGGGGTCGGTGACGAGGATGACGGATTCGCCGGGGCGCAGCACGTCCCCCGCGTACTCGGCGAACCGGCCGTCGAGCCCGACGTTGATCGCCCCGCGGAGATGCCCGGACGCGAACACATCGGTGGGCCGCCCGTCGATCACGACCGCTCCCTCGGCCTGATGGTGCAGCACCTCGTCGATGCTCATCCGTAGGGTGTCCTCGGCGTCGTCGAGCAGGTCGCGCTCGGCGCGATTCGCGTTGGCCGCGAACGCGAAGTAGAGCGGCGCAACCGACTGGCCCTGGGTGACGGCCTCGACGAACTGGGCCTCGGTCATCGGTGCCAAGGCGTAGTTGGTGCGGCGCTGCTCGCCGATCGTCGACTGCGTTGCCGTCGACAGGCTCTTGCCACAGGCCGAGCCCGCTCCGTGCGCGGGGTAGACACGGGTCGAGTCCGGCAGGCTCAGCAGCTGGTCGTGCACCGAGCGGTACAGCCGGCGGGCCAGGTCGTCCGCGGTCCATCCGATCGAGGTCAGCAGGTCCGGGCGCCCCACATCGCCGATGAACATCGTGTCGCCGGTGAGCACGGCCCACGGTTGGGAATCGTCCGCGTGCTCCCAGACCACGATCGAGATGGACTCAGGGGTGTGACCGGGGGTGTGACGGATCTCGAGGGTGACCTCACCGAGCGAGAGGTGCTGCCCGTGGGCGAGACCTTCGATCGGGAAGTCGGCGCGGGCCTCGTCGCCATACGAGATGACCGCTCCGGTCGCCGCGGCGAGCTCGAGGTGGCCGGAGAGAAAGTCGGCGTGGAAGTGCGTCTCGATCACCCGCTCGATGTGCAAGCCGGCAGCGTCTGCATCGGCGACGTACTGCGACACGTCCCGTTGCGGGTCGACGATCACGGCACGCCCGGTGGACTCGTCACCGATGAGGTAGCTGAACAGCGAGAGGCAGCCCAGCTCGTACTGCTTGAAGATCATCGGGGCACCTCGCATGAATCTGGTAGGTGGGGGCGTCAGGCCAGCTTGAGGAACATCTTCTGCACGTCGCTCACGTCGTATCCGGCTGCGGCCGAGCGTTCCGGATCCTCGAGACACCAGCTGAGCCCGGCCGAGACCAGGAGGAAGCCGGCTTGCTCGAGGGCCTTGTTCGCCGCGGCGATCTGGGTGACCACCTCGCGGCAGTCCCGCCGGTCGGCGACCATCTGATGAACGCCCCGCACCTGGCCCTCCACCTTGCGAAGCCGGCGTTGCAGGTCGGCGATCGTCGCCTCGGGGAGATCCATGGAGGGGGTGGTAGGGGATGGTCGGCTGCTCATGGGTACATGGTAGCTGCTACCCGGGGGGGTATCAACCATACCCATGGGGGTATAGGCTGGCGGGGTGCAGGTCCTCCAGTACGTGCTGGCCGGTCTCGGCGTCGGGGTCGTCTTCGGCATGTTCGGAGCGGGCGGCTCGGCGTTCGCCACGCCGGTGCTCGCGCTCCTCGGGGTTCCGGGTCTGCTCGCGGTTGCCTCTCCGCTGCCCGCGATGCTCCCGGCTTCGTTCGTGGGGGCACGCCGCTACCTCAAGTCGGGCAACCTCGACCGTCGGGTCGCCAAGCTCGCCGTCATCGGGGGAGTCCCGGGAACGCTGATCGGCGCGCTGGCGTCGAACCTCGTCGGCGGGCCCAACCTGCTGGTGCTCTCCGGCCTCCTGCTCCTGGGCATCGGCGTGCGTTTCGTCCTGCCGGACCGGTCCGGCGCCGCGCACCGCGCCGCACAGCGGCGCGACAGCACCGCTATCGTCGTCGGCGCCTCATTCGGAGTCGGGCTCCTCACCGGCCTGCTGGCGAACGGTGGCGGCTTCCTTCTCGTCCCGGTCTTCGTATTGATCCTCGGGCTCACCGCCGTCGAGGCCGCCGGCACGTCGATGGTCGTCGTCGGGCTGCTCACGATCCCGACACTCGCGACCCACTGGGCGCTCGGTCACATCGACTGGGTGGTCGCATCCGGATTTGCCGCGGGGCTGATCCCGGGCGCCGCCATCGGTGCCCGCCTCGCGCACCGCATCTCGCCGGAACGCTTACGAGCCGCGTTCGGCATCATGTTGGTCGTGTTCTCGGTCTTCTTCCTCGTTCGCCAGGTCGGATGAGACGAGAACGTCACGCCCACCAGCGAGGGAGGCTACGGCCATGAGTGACGCGGCATCGTGGGACGAGCGGTACCGGGCAGCTGAGTTCGTCTGGTCGACGCGGCCCAACTTGTTCCTCCCACCCGAGGTCTCGGGGCTGACCCCCGGTCGTGCCCTCGACCTCGCCTGCGGAGAAGGCCGCAACGCGGTGTGGCTCGCCACGCAGGGATGGCACGCGACCGGGGTCGACTTCTCCGCGACCGGGCTCGAGAAAGCCGCGAGGCTGGCCGAGGCGAACGACGTCACTGTGACGTGGGTCTGTGCCGACGTCACGAGCTGGCAGCCGGTCGGGCTCTTCGATCTCGTCGTCGTCTTCTATCTCCAGCTCCCCGAGGCCGAGCGGCGCGACGCGCTCGGCGTAGCCGCCCGGGCGCTCGCTCCCGGTGGGACGCTCCTCGTCGTCGCGCACGACCTCGCCAACCTGACCGACGGGGTGGGCGGGCCCCAGAACGCGGCCGTCCTCTATACCCCCGACGACGTGCTCCGCGATCTCGACGGGTCCGGGGTGACGGACCTCGTCGTCGAGCGCGCCGAGCGGATCGACCGACCCGTCGAGACCGATACCGGGCCGGCCATGGCCATCGACTGCCTCGTGCGCGCGCACCGGGCCGCACCCTGAACCGGCATCGCCCGGCCTGACGCCGATTCAGCCCGGGATTCCGGGCTGAACGTCGCCACTCCGCGGACCTTCGGCCCTACTCATGCTCGCGGCCTTTCCGTAGGTTCGAGTCATGACCCATCGGATCGTGGTGCTTGGTGCGGGAACGGGTGGGACGCTGATCGCGAACCGCCTGCGCCGCCGGTACCGGGACGAGAAGGCGATGATCACGGTCGTCGACCAGGACGACCGCCACGTCTACCAACCGGGCCTCTTGTTCGTGCCGTTCGGGCTCGTGGGTCCCGATGAGATCGTCAAGCCCCGCCACGAGCAGCTCCACGACGGAATCGTCTTCCACCAGAGCGGGATCGAGTCGGTTCACATCGACACCAACACCATCCAGCTCTCGGACGGCTCGCAGCTCGAGTACGACCTCCTGATCGTCGCGACCGGCGCGCAGCTCCTGCCGGGAGAGACCGAAGGGATGACCGGGCCGGGATGGATGGAGAAGGTCTTCACCTTCTACTCCCCGGAGGGTGCGGCTGCCTTGCGCGGCGCGCTCGAGCGGTTCCCGGGCGGGCGGTTGGTGGTCAACGTCGTGGACATGCCGATCAAATGCCCGGTCGCTCCGTTGGAGTTCGCCTTCCTGGCCGATTGGTACTTCGGCGAGCGTGGCATCCGGGACCAGGTCGACATCACCTACGTCACTCCGCTCGACGGCGCGTTCACGAAGCCGGTCGCATCGGCGACGCTCGGCGGCCTGCTGGCCGAGAAGCACATCGAGCTCGTGACCGAGTTCAACACGGGTGAGGTCGACGGCACCGGGGGGCGTCTCGTCTCGTACGACGGGCGCGTGGTGCCGTTCGACCTCCTCGTGTCGGTGCCGCTCCACGGCGGCGCTGACTTCGTCGCCCGCTCGCCGGGGCTCGGCGACGAGCTCAACTTCATCCCGACCGACCCGCACACGCTGCAGTCCGAGGCGGCGCCGAACGTCTTCGTGATCGGCGACGCCGCCAACGTGCCCATCTCCAAGGCCGGGTCGGTGACGCACTTCGAGGGCGAGGTCCTGGAGGACAACATCACGCGCTTCCTCGCCGGCGAGTCGCTCGACGCGTCGTTCGACGGGCACACGAACTGCTTCATCGAAACCGGCTTCCACAAGGCGCTCCTCATCGACTTCAACTACGACACCGAGCCACTTCCCGGCCACTTTCCCGGCCGAGCGGGCCCGATGCCGCTGTTGAAGGAGTCCCGGGTCAACCACCTCGGAAAGCTGATGTTCCAACCGTTGTACTGGCACATGCTGCTGCCCGGACGGGACCTGCCCGGGGTCACCGGTGAGATGTCCATGGCGGGCAAGCGCGTCCCGAACGAGAAGGAGCAACCGTGACCACGCAGACCATCGCGGGCAACCAGGTCGAGCTCAACGACGAGGGGTTCTTCGTGAACCCCGAGCAGTGGACCGACGCAATCGCGGTCGAGGTCGCCAAGACGGCCGGCATCGATCCGATGACGGACCGTCACTGGCAGGTCGTGCGCTTCATGCGCCAGCAGTATCTCGATACCGGGTCGGCGCCATCGATCCGCGCGCTCGGCAAGGCGTCGGGGGTGCCGGTCAAGGAGCTCTACCAGCTCTTCCCCAAGGGCCCGGCGAAGCTCGCCGCCAAGATCGCCGGCATCCCCAAGCCGCGCGGCTGCATCTGAACCGACGAACACCGACGACTGGAGCAACCATGGGCGCAGAACCCATCGAGAAGGTATCGATCATCGTGTCGAAGGGCTCGTTCGACGGCGTCTACCCGGCGCTGATCATGGCGAACGGCGCGCGCATGGAGGGGATCGAGGCCAACCTCTTCTTCACGTTCTTCGGGTTGGACGCCATCAACAAGGCCCGCAACGAGCACGTCAAGGTCGCGTCGGTCGGCAACCCCGGGCTGCATCTGGCCACGTGGGTCGGCGGCGTCCCCGGCATGTCCGCCATGGTGACGCACAAGCTCGGCAAGCGCATGGAGGAGCTCGACTTCCCGCCGATCCCCGAATTCCTCGAGCTGATCCACGACTCGGGGGGCCGCCTGTACGCCTGCAAGGCGTCCGTCGACATGTTCGAGCTGGCCAGGGAGGACTTCATCGACGAGATCGACGACGTGATCACCGTCGGTGAGTTCTACGAGCAGGCGGCCGGGGGCCAGATCGTCTTCACCTGACCGCCCGCGGTCACGGGCGGTCGGAGTCCGTACACTCTCGCCCGTGGGTATGTGGGCTGATCACGTGGTGCCCCGGCTGACCGACGTTGCGCTGGGCGGCGAGGAGGTCCGCCGGCACCGGCGACGCGCAGCCGAGGGTCTGCGCGGGGTGGTGCTGGAAATCGGGTTCGGGTCCGGCCTGAACGTTCCGGTGTACCCCGACGAGGTCGAGAAGGTTCTCGCCGTCGATCCGTCGAAGGTGGGCCGCGCGCTGGCTACGAAGCGGATCGGATCCTCCGCGGTGCCGGTCGAGTACGTAGGCCTCGACGGCCAGGACATCGCACTGCCCGACCAGTCGGTCGACTCGGCGCTCTCCACCTTCACCCTGTGCACCATTCCGGAACCCGCCCGCGCCCTGGCCGAGGTGAGACGCGTGCTGAGGCCCGGTGGGCGCTTCCATTTTCTCGAACACGGCTTGTCACCGGATCCTGCCGTCTCGCGCTGGCAGCATCGCTGCAACGGCATGCAGCAACGCCTCGCCGGTGGGTGCAACCTCGACCGTGCGATCGACCGGCTCGTCCGTGACGCCGGCTTCGAGATCGAAGAGCTCCAGACCGGCTTCCTCGGCGGCCCCAAGATCTCCCACCCGTGGGGCTACCTCTACGAGGGCAGCACACGACCACTCCATGTACAGAGCCGGCTCGTAGAGTCGTGACGCGCGGCCGGCGCGGTATCCGGCTCTGGCCGGCAAACCCTCAACGATTGGAGATTCGGACATGGCGAAGTACCTCGTGATCGCTACGTACAGCCCGGAAGGCATCAAGGGTGTGCTCAAGTCCGGTGGCACTGCTCGCAGCGACGCGGTCGCCGCGGCGGTCAAGGGCGTGGGCGGCAAGATGGAGAGCTTCCATTTCGCGTTCGGCGCCGACGACGCGTACGTCGTGGTGGACGTGCCGGACAACGTCGCGGCCGCGGCCCTCGCGATGGCGGTTTCGTCGACGGGTCTCGCGGGCTGCCGGGTCGTGGTGCTGCTCACCCCGAGCGAGATCGACGAGGCGGCGAAGCGACAGGTCGGTTACACACCGCCCGGAAGCTGACTCCGCGTTCTCTGCGAGGCCGGCAACTGCGCGACCCGCGCAGCGCAGCGGTCTGAACGGCTGCGCGACCGCGCGCGCTTCCGGTGATCCACCGACGACGGCGAGGGCGAATACCGGTGGACCACGTCGAGTGCAGGAGGTGCATGGTGGCTGTTGCAGTGGTGATGGAGTTCGAAGGCGCGACCCTCGCCCAGTACGACGAGGTGATCGAGAAGATGGGCTTCGAGCCCGGTGGGCCCGGTGCCCCGGGGGCCTTTGGCCACTGGGTGACCAAGACGGACACGGGGATTCGTGTCACCGACGTCTGGGAGACGAAGGAGAGGTTCGAGGCCTTCGGGCAGGAGAAGATCGGTCCGTTGACTGCCGCGGTCGGTCTCCCGAACCCGCCGACCCTCACGTTCTACGACGTGCACAACTACCTCACCCCGGGCTGATCCCGAGGTCGTCCGGCGCGGCTCTGTGCATCCCTGTGCAGCCGGTGACAGGCGGAGGAGGCGCCGGCTCACCAACCTCGGGGCCCGACGGGCGGTTCGGTGCGCACGGCGAAGGTGCCGCGTTCGATGCGCTGCTCGAGCTGGTACTGCCGCTGGCGGACGGTACGCGCCGCGAGGTCGGCCATCCCCGCCCACGGTTCGTCGTCGGGACGCACGCCGACGTTCGCGAGCCAGTCGCGGAAAGGGGTGGGCTCGTCGGGCCCGGCATCGACCTCGGTCACGCTGACCCGGTAGTGGCTCGCGTCCGGCTCCTGGCGATAGATGCACAGATCGACGACCTCGAGGTTCTCGCCGACGAGGACGATCGACGCACCCTTCAGCGGCTCCGCCTGCACCGCGTCGACCACCCACCCGCCGCTGTTGTGCGCGATGACTGGCCCCTCGTAGCCGGCGACCTCGTGCCCGGCGGCGAAGGGCTTGTGGGTGTGGCCGAACACGAGGTCGACGCGATCGGGGACACGGGTGAGCTCGTTGACCAGCTGGCCGCGCACGGGCCCGGTGAGATAGTTGGCGAGGCCCCTGGTGGCGGCGGCTGAGAGCACCGCGGCATGGTGGCGCTCGCGGGCGGCGATCATCGCGGCGACGCGCCGGCCGGCCCGGCGCAGCGCCCAGCGCTCGGCTCGGCGCATCGGCGAACGGGTCCGCGGCAGCGCGTCGTCGAGCACCCGGTCGACGACCGCGTCCATCGCGTCCTCGTGCTGCATCAGCTCGTACAGGACGGGAATGGCCGCGTCGTCACCCTCGCCCGACCGGCCCATCGTCGACCAGAAGAAGTCGATCCAGGCCCAGTTGTCGGCTTCGAGCTCGGCCACCGAGAGGCGCGGCGGTCGCTCCGGCGTGACCACGTTGTGGAGGAAGGACATGGCTCGGTACATCGGTTCGAGGTAGTGGCCGTGCGTGATCACGACCGCTCGGTCCGCGCCGTCGTCGACCAGCCCGAGGTTCGGGTAGTGGACGTGGAAGCGCAGCTTCGTGGCACTGCCCGCGTCGCTAAGGGCCCGGCGGGCGAGCACACCCACCAGTGGCTCGTAGTCGTCGGAGGGTAGCTTCTCCCGCAGCAGCGGTGTCACGTGCCGCATCGCCGGGATCTGGCGGAACGCGCCGTGAAGATCGTCCTCGTACTCGTGCTCCCGCACGAGCTCCCACATGTGGTGGTCGTGATTGCCGGGGACGAAGAGCACCTCGTCGGCGAAGAGCGGATCATCGGCATCGCCCCACGCGGCAGTGACCAGCTGACCGAACGTGTTGGCCGCGACCTCCATCGTCGTGAGCGCGAGCTCGAACAGATCGCCGTGCACGACCAGGGTCGGCGGGGTGGTCGTGCCCGACGCCCGGACCAGATGGCGGAGCGCGTCGATCACCGCCGTGAGCATCGGTGCCGGACCGTCGACGTGGTTGCCGTCGTGATCGAGGTTCGTGAGCACGCTGTTGGCCGCGCCGAGATGGAGATCCGAGACGCAGATGTAGCGGATGTCCGGCACGGCTGCCCTCCGTGTTCGCCCTGAGCCGCGTGCGCCGAGCGGCGCTGTCTCCCTATCGGGAAACCTAGATCCTTCCGGGAAGCCCCGCCCCGATGCCCGGGCACCGCGCCGCGGCGGAGCCTGACGACCGATGGGCGACCGTGCAGCCCAGGCGATAAGTTCGTGGCCCTACCTGGAGCCGACAGCACGGAGCATGGCCGTCGCTGATTCCAGGAGACGCGAGGCAGGCCATGTCCAGCAGCACCGCGACTGTGCTCTTCACAGACCTCGTCGCGTCGACGCGGCTCTCGATCGAGTTCGGCGCTCGGTACGACGAAGCGCGTCGGGCTCACGATTCGCTGCTCAGGTCTGCGGTCGAAGCCCACCGCGGCCGGGTGATCAAGGGCCTCGGCGACGGCGTCATGGCGACCTTCGACGCCGCGGTCGACGCGGTGGCAGCCGCACGCGCGGCCCAGCAGTCCATCCACCGCCTGAACCAGCAGGGAAGGGAGCCCGAGCTGTCGATCCGCGCCGGCCTGTCGGTCGGTGACGTCAGCTTCGAGGGCGACGACTGCTTCGGTGCGGCCGTCATCGAGTCGGCCCGGCTGTGCTCCGTTGCGGAGGGCGACCAGATCCTCGCCAGCGACGTGGTCCGCGCCGTGGCGGGTGGGCGTGGCGCGGCCGGTTTCGCGGACATCGGCGCGATCGAGCTCAAAGGCATCCCCGGGCCCTTCTCCGTCGTCGAGGTGCTGTGGGAGCGGCTCGTACGCTCGACGATCCCGCTGCCGGCCCGCCTGGGTGGAGAGCAGCCGGCCTTCGTCGGCCGGACGAACGAGATCGACGAGCTGAACCGGGCCTTCACCGCGGTGAGCGAGGGCGGCGCGCGCCAGGTCGTGCTCGTCGGCGGCGAGCCGGGGCTCGGGAAGACGGCCTTGGTGAGCCAAGCGGCCCGCGCGTGGCACGACGCGGGCGCCACCATCGCCATGGGTTGGTGCGAGGCGGACGTGCGCGCGCCGTACCGCCCTTTCATCGACGCGCTCGGGCAGCTCGTGAGCTCGGCTCCGACCGAGGTGCTCCACGCGCACGTCGAGCGCCACGGCGCCGGAGTGTTCCCCTTGGCGCCCGGGCTCGGCCGCCGGATCGACCAGCCGCCCGAGGTCATCACGACGGACCCGGAAACCGAACGGTTCCTCCTCTTCTCGGCGGTCGCCGATCTTCTCGCCGCGCTCAGCGAGCAGGCACCGCTCGTCCTCTTCCTCGACGATCTCCACTGGGCCGACGCCGGCACCGCGTCGCTCCTACGGAGCCTGGCGACCACTCCCGACCCGGCCCGGCTGCTCGTCGTCGGCACGTTTCGCATCGACGAGCTCTCCGCGGAGCACCCGATGGGCCAGGCCCTGGCCGCGTTCCATCGCGTCCCGACCGTCTCACGCCTGCACCTCGACGGCCTCCGCAGCGCCGACATCCTCGAGCTGGTCGAGCAGCTGACCGGCGCCGGCGGTGGCCGGGTCGCCGAGCAGCTCGCCGACGATCTCGTCGCGGAGACGGGCGGCAACCCGTTCTTCGTCACCGAGGTGATCCGCTACCTCGCCGAGTCGGACCAGCTCAGCGAGCTTTCCGGGGACGGCACCGCATCGCTGGGCGCGTCGCTGATGCCGGACAGCATCCGGGAGGTCCTCGGCGAGCGAGTCGCTCGTCTGGGTCCGGTCGCCGACGACGTGCTCGCGGTTGCCGCGGTCATCGGCAGCGAATTCACGCTTCCGCTGCTCGCCGCGGTAACGGGCCTGGACGAGTCGAAGCTGCTCGCCATCCTCACTGAAGCCGCGACCGCGGCGTTGGTGCGGGAGGTGTCCGACACATCTGGGCGGTTCGCGTTCACACACGCGCTGGTGCAACACGCGATTCTCGTCAACCTCGGCGCAACGCGCGAAGCCGCCCTGCACCGTCGCGTGGCCGAGGCACTCGAGGCCGGGGACGAGCGCGGCGTCCCGGTCGGCGAGCTGGCGCATCACTGGCTGCGCGCGACCAATGTGTCGGACAACAGCCGGGCGCGCGACTGGGCTCTGCAAGCGGGTGATGCCGCGCTCGCCTCGCTGGCCCCCGGCGACGCCGTCACCTACTTCCGCCAGGCGCTGCTGCTGCACGACCAGCTGCGCGACGACGACATGGCGATGCGGATCGACCTGCTGACGAAGCTCGGCGAGGCCGAGCGGCAATCCGGTGATCCCGAGCACCGCGACACCCTCCTGAAGGCCTGCCGGCTCGCCCGCCGGCTCGACGACGGCTCCCGGTTGGCGACGGCCGCGCTGGCCAACAACAGCGGCTCGTTCAGCTCGTTCCAAGCCGTGGACACCGAACGCGTGAAGATGCTCGAGGCGGCGATCGACGCCGATCGCGATCACGCTCGGCGAGCCGTGCTGCTGGGCACGCTCGCGATCGAGCTGACGTATTCCGGCGACTTCGCCCGGCGCAGCCAGCTCGTCGACGACGCACTCCACGCCGCGCGCACGAGCGGCGACAAGGCAGTGCTGCTGCGCGTGTTGAACCTCGCGTTCTCGGCGCTCTGGATACCGGAGACGCTGGCCGAGCGGATGGCACTCACCGAAGAGAGCCTGAGCCTCGCCGCGGAGGTCGACGATCCGCTCCTGCGCTACTGGGCCGCCATCTCGAACTATCACAACCTCGTCCAGTCGGGGCGGGTCGAGCAGAGCGAGGAGCTGCTGCGCGACGTGTCCGACCTGTCCGACCGGCTGGCCCAACCCGCGTTGCAGTGGCGGACTCGCCACATCCAGGCGACGCGGTTGTTGCTGTTCGGGGATCCTGACGCCGCGGAGCCGTTGGCTCGGGAGGCGCTGCGGCTCGGCGACGGAGCCGGGGAGCCCGAGGCTGTCGTCTACTTCAAGTCGCAGCAGGTGGGCATCCACTGGCAGCGCGGCACGATGCCCGAGCTCAGCGCCCGCATCAAGGGCACCCCGCCGCGCTCGGTCAACGCGGCCGGCGCGCTGTGCCTCATCTTCGCCGAGGCCGGCCGCGCCGAGGAGGCCAGGGCGCTCCTGGACCATGAGGTCGGCGTTCGCTTCGCCGGGCTGCCGCACGATCCGGCGTTTCTCACAACGCTCGCATCCTTCGCCGAAGGCGCGATCCTCCTCGGCCATTCCGAAGCCGCGGGGCAGCTCCACGACCTCATCTCCCCGTACGCCGCGCAACTGGGGTTCGACGGTGTCGTGAGCGTCGGATGGTTCGAGCACTACATCGGGGCGCTGGCCATCGAGCTCGGCGACTACGACGACGCGATCGAGCGTCTGGAACGCAGCTGCGCGGTGCACGAGGCGATTCCGGCCCCCTTCTTCGAGGCGCGCAGCCGGCACCAGCTCGCGCGGGCCCGGCACCTCCGGAGCCGTCCCGGCGACGAGCCCGCCGCGCGCGCCGAGGTGCTCCGGGCGATTCATCTCGCCGAGACCCACGGGTACCGGATGGTCCATCGGCGAGCCGACGAGCTGCTCACCAGCATGAACGGAGACTGAGGATGGAGCGGATCTCTTCTCGACCGGGAGACATGAAGCAGGCCTACGAGGTGGTGATCATCGGGTCCGGGTACGGCGGGTCGATCATGGCCTCGCGGTTGGCTCGCGCGGGTCGTGACGTGTGCCTGCTCGAACGCGGGGCAGAGATGCTCCCCGGGGAGTATCCCGACAGCATCGTCAGCGCCGCGGACGACTTCCAGGTCCACTCCCCGGGACACGACATCGGGAAGAGGCACGCGCTCTACGAGCTGCACATCGACGACGACATCAACGTCTTCAAGGGTTGCGGACTCGGCGGGACTTCGCTCGTGAACGCGAACGTTGCGATCGAGCCCGACGAGCGCATCTTCGCCGACGAGCGCTGGCCCGCGGCCCTGCGGGCCGACCTTCCGGCGATCAACCAAGGGATGGAGCGTGCCCGCTCGATGCTCGGCTCGAAGCCGTACCCACTCGAACGCATCCCCTTGGCGAAGACCGCCATGCTCCAGCGCCAAGCGAAGGCGCTCGGTCACGAGTTCATCCTTCCGCCGATCAACGTCACGTTCGAGACAGGGGTGAACGAGGCCGGGGTGCACCAGCCCGAGTGCACCGGCTGCGGCGACTGCGTGAGCGGATGCAACGTCGGGTCCAAGAACACGCTGTTGATGAACTATCTCCCCGACGCGTGGCGGTGGGGCGCCAGCATCTTCACCGGCGTCGACGTGCAATGGGTGGAGCGGTCCGCAGACACGTGGGCGGTCCGGTACCACCTCCTCGACGCGGGTCGGGAGCGGTTCGACGAAGATCCGCTGACGGTCGTCGGGGACGTCGTCGTGCTCGCCGGCGGGACACTCGGCAGCACCGAGATCCTGCTCCGCTCGGCGAAGCACGGCCTCACCGTCTCGCCGTCCGTGGGCACACGCTTCAGCGGCAACGGCGACGTGCTCGGGTTCGCCTTCGATTGCGATCAGGAGGTGAACGGCATCGGCTGGGGTCACGAGGACCACCCCGACCGCCCGCCGGTCGGCCCGTGCATCACCGGGCTGATCGACGGCCGCCCCGGTGTCCCCCTGGAGCAGGGGATCATCGTCGAGGACGGGTCGATCCCCGGTGCGCTCGCTCATGTCGTCCCGGCCGGCTTCGCCCTGGCCGCGAAGGATCCGGATGATCCCGTCTCGCACGTGACCCGGCTGAAGCAGGCTGCCGCCGCGTTCTTCCGGGGCGCGTACCACGGTCCGATCCACCGCACTCAGACCTTCCTCGTGATGGGCAACGAACCGACCTCCGGGACCATGGACCTCGAGGACGACCGGTTGCGCATCCGGTGGCCCGGGATCGGCCGCTCGCCGATGTTCGAGCAGATCGACGAGACGCTGGAACACGCGGCCGAAGCGGTCGGCGGCACGTACATCCCGAATCCCGAGTGGTACGAGCTGCAGAAGCACCCGCTCGTGACGGTGCACCCGCTCGGGGGCTGCCCGATGGGCGACACGGCCGAGACAGGCGCGGTGGACCACACCGGCGCGGTGTTCGCGGGTTCCGCGGGCACCCAGGTGCACGCGGGGCTCTACGTGTGTGACGCCGCGGTGATGCCGCGATCGCTCGGGGTGAACCCGTTGCTCACCATCTCCGCACTGGCCGAGCGCAACGCCGCGCGGCTCGCTGCGGATCGTGGCTGGACGATCGCCTACGACGGTCAACCGCCCGGACCCGTCCGCGCCCCGGCCACGGGCCTGCTCCTCGAGTTCACCGAGAAGATGAGTGGCTGGGTCGCGGAGGGCGAGCTCGATCCCGAGGCCGGGGTCGCCAAGGGCATGGAGCACGACAGCGTGCTCTGGTACGAGCTGTCGATGTCCGGCGCCGCCGAGGCGATCACGGCGGTACCGGACACCCCGACGAAGGCGGTCGGGGTGGTCGGGTGCCCGGCGCTGTCGGACGATCTGCTCTCGGTCGAAGAGGGGAACTTCCGGCTGTTCGTTCCGGACGCAGACGGCTCCGAGGACAGCCGGATGATCTACGAGATCCCGATGCGCACGTCCGACGGTCGCCGGTTCCATCTCAGCGGGTTCAAGACCATTCGCAAGAGCGCGCCCTGGGACCTCTGGCACGACACGACCACCCTGTTCGCGACGATCAAGCGCGACGGACCGGACGGCGAGCCCTGGGGCAGTGGCATCGTGAGGATCGCCGCGCCGGACTTCGCCAAGCAGCTCACGACGATGCGGGTGTCGGGAGCCGCGCCGACCACGGAGCGCCTCGCGGCGCTCACGAAGTACGGGCAGATGTTCGCGGGACACCTGTTCGACTACTACGCCGGCCCGCTCGGTTGGTGGCGGCTGCGCGGCAAGGACGAGGACGAGCCGACCACGACCCCGAGGCCCGTCGCGTGACCGCGGGCCTGCAGCTGCGAGAGCAGCTCGTCGGGTGGTGGACACCGGAGGAGGCTCCGGATGTCGACGATGTCGGCCAGTATCTCGAGGCGGCGGACGCGGGGGAGACGGCCGGGCGTCCGCTCAACTTCGAGCTGACCCTTTCCACTCCGGATGTCGAACGCCTGATCGACGATCTCAGCGCACCCCTCGACGTGAACGGGACGCTCGCGATCGGAGGACTGCTCGACGACGCAACCGCGGTCGCGGGTGCCGTCATGCAGCTCGTGGTGCCCGACGACGCGGTCGACCCGGACGTGCAGCACATGCGGTATCACCTCCCGCTGCCCGAGGCCGGGCTCCACGTGGATGGCTTCAAGGTGCTCACCGAGGGCGACCTCACGCAGCTGTGGGGCGCGTCCACGACCCTCTACGTCACCGTCCATCGCGGCGGTCCCGACGGAGCGATCGTCGGCCGCGGTGTCGCGCGGATCGACCCCGCTCGCTTTGCGCATCAGCTCGGGACCATCGAGATCACGGGTGAAGATCGCGAGCTGCGCCGGCTGGCGCTGCTCGCCCGGTTCGGTGCGGCGTTCTTCGGCGCGCTGTGGGACGACTACGGCACGGTGATACACCGTTCGACGCGGTTGCGACGCAACTCGCAACCGCGCGGGCACCGGCAGCTCGACGTGCCGCAACGCGAGGTCATCGGCTACCGGACCGCCGACGGCAACGATCTCCGGCTCACCCGGTACCGCGGCGGCGATCGCGGCCCGGTCGTGCTCGTGCACGGGATGGGCGCGAACCCGCTCACCTACACCCTCGACACGATCCAGCCGAACCTGCTCGAGTACCTCGTCGCACATCGGTTCGACGTCTGGTTGCAGGAGTGGCGCGGATCGACGGTGCTTCCCACCGCGTTGACGCAGTTCGACGGGGATGCCGTGGCTCGATTCGACCACCCGGCGGCCGAGGCGGCGATCCGGGATGCCACCGGTCGCCGGGACATCCACTGGGTCACGCACTGCGTCGGCTCGATGACGTGGATGATGGCGGTGCTCGGCGGCTGGACGACGCCGGCTTCTGTGGTGTTCTCACAAGTTGGCGCGCACCCGGTGGCACCGACGCTGACCAAGCTGAAGGTCGGGGTCTGGGCGCCGAACATCCTGCGGGCGCTCGGCGTGAAGCTGCTGACCACCGACTCGTACGACGACGAGTCGCGTGGTGCCCGCATCTTCGACCAGCTCCTGCGCTTCCACCCGGTGCCACGTGACGAGCGCTGCGACTCGGCGGTGTGCCGCCGGCTCGCGTTCATCTACGGCATCGCCATGCACCATGCCGCGGTCGACGAGGCGACGCACGAGAGCCTGCACGAGCTGTTCGGCGTCACCGACCTGACGATGATGGCGCACCTCGCTCGGTGCGCCCGGGCCGAGCGACTCGTCACGGCCGACGGCGCCGATGCGTACCTGCCTCATGTGGAGCGCGCCAAGCTGCCGATGACGTTCGTGTCCGGCGCCCACAACCTCGTCTGGGTCCCCGAGTCGACCCGGCGCGACTACGAGTGGCTCGTCTCCGAGCTCGGCCCCGACGGCTTCACCCGAGTCGTGCTGAAGCAGCACGGCCACCAGGACACGTTCATGGGCGCGGAAGCCTACGAGCAGGCCTTTCCCGCGGTGCTCGACCACCTGGCGCGCGCCGGCTGCTGACCGGGCCGGGGTGGTCCGGAGCTCAAGCCTGCGGTTCGGCTGGAATCGCCCCGTCGGTCCGCGGTGGGTGGCGGTCGCCGATCAAACGGGCCATGAGCTCGATCTCGGAGATCGCCGCCGCGCCGACGTAGCGCGCTTCCGTAGACGCCGCGCACAACGTGCCGATCTCGGTCCCGTCGTTGGCGTGGACAGGAACGCTCACGAACGTCTGGACACCCAGGGCGTCGGCGGCGTCGCAACCCGGCAGATCCCGCGGGACGTCGGCGGTCCAGTTGATGTCCTTGTCGCGACAGCGTTTGCAGAGCGTGTCTTCCCACGGCACCACGAAGCCCTCGGGGAGCTCGATGGTGCCGGCGTTGCGCACGTACCGATGCTCGAGCGCGCCGGTCTCCGCATCGCGGATCGTGAGGTAGCAGGTCTCGAGTCCGGTGCGGTCCAAGACGGCATCGAGCACCGGCCGGGTGATGGCCTCGAGATCGTTGGCCTGGAACCACGTCCGGGCCAGGAACGTCAGTGCGTCGTTCTCGTTACCGAGCTCGTCGCGCCCGTCGATGAGCCGGGGAGTGGGGCGGGCCAGTGGTTCGGAGAGGGGGAGGGGACCGGGCCGGGCGAGGAGGAAGCCTTGCGCGGCGTCGACTCCGATGTTGACGAGGGTGTCCAGCTCGCCCTGCGTCTCCACCCCTTCGGCGACGACGGTCGCACCGATGTCGTGGGCGACGCTGAGGAGCCCGCGAGCCAGTCCCTTGCGCGCCACATCGGTGTCGATGTCGCGGGTGATCGAGATGTCGAGCTTGACGATGTCGGGTCGGAGGCGCAGGACGTGGTTGAAGCTGGAGAACCCGGCGCCGACGTCGTCGATTGCGAGCCGTGCTCCGAGGTCGCGTAGCAGCTTGATCGCCTCGGCGAGCCGGTCGTAGTCGGCAACCGCCGCGTGCTCCGTGAGCTCGATCACGATGCGATGCATCGGAACGGTCGTGAGCGCGTCGGCGAGCTCCGCGCTGCACATGAGCGACGGTGAGGCGTTGACGGAGAGGTAGACGCCGTCCGGAAGCCGTCCGAGCTCGGCGAGCGCGGCGTGGATCGCGGTGAGCTCGAGCGCGATGCCGAGACCGACCGATTCCGCGTCCGCGAACCACAGGTCGGGCCGGACGGGCTCAGCTGGGAAGCGGGCCAGCGCTTCGGCGCCGATCACCCGCGCCGTCCGGAGCTCCACGATCGGCTGGAAGACCGCGCTGATGTGCCCGCCGCGTATCACCCGACCGACGCGGTCTCGGATCCGGCGCTGCCGATCTGCCGATGATTCCGAATCGGCGATGAGCTCGGCGACGGCACTGGCCAGCAGCTCGAGGAACCGGACCTCGGCGGGTCCATTGCTCGATCGGGCGGCTCGGCTCACGCAGCACAACATGCCGCGGGGCTCCGAGTCTTCTCCCGGGATCGGCACCCCGATGTACGAACCGATCCCGGCTTCGTCGGTCACCGAAAGTGCCGCGGTCACGTCGTTGAGGTGAGTATCGGGCACGATGCTCGGCAACCGCCCGTCGAGCACGCGCGCGCAGTAAGAGTCGTCGAGAGGTGTCGAGTCACCGACGGAGAGACCGAAGTCGCGCTCGGCTCCGGAGAGCACCTCGAACACCTGGCGACCCTCCCGGAACGCCGACACCCATGCGAGGTCCATCCCCGTACGAGTCCGCGCGAGCTCCAACAGTCGGGCTACGAGATCGTCCTCGGTCGACCGAGGCCGGACCTCGAACGGATCCCTCGTGACCCCACGGGGATCCACAACATCCATAACGCCCGCATCGACATGCCGATGGCCGACCTGAAGCCCGAATGCGCGTGGCGCACTCGGGACCGAGGCCGTGCGCCGACGTCGGCCGATGAGGTCAGCCGAACGGCTGGAGCGAGCTCGCGACGACCCAGGTGCTGAAGTACTGGCTGTTCGCGCCGTACGCCATCGCGAGCGCGACCTCGGCCCCCGCGACCTGGTGCTCGCCCGCGGCGCCGCGGACCTGGTTGGCCGCCTCGGCGAACCGCAGGAGGCCGGACGCGCCGATCGGGTTGCTCGAGAGGACACCGCCACTCGGGTTCACGGGGAACGATCCGGTGAGCGCCGTCTCGTCGTCGTCGATCATCCGCCAACCCTCGCCGACCGGGGCGATGTCGTGGCCTTCCAACCAGATCGCTTCGTGCCACGAGAACGGCACGTACAGCTCGGCGGTGTCGATCTGCTCGCGCGGGTTCGTGATCCCGGCCTGCTCGTACACGTCCCACGCCGCCCGCACACAGGCCGCGGGCCGCACCGGGTCCCGCCCCGGAAAGCTCGGAGGCTCGCTGCGAGAGGAGGCGCCGAGGATCCAGGCCGGTGGGCGACCGTCGGCCGCCGCCGCGCGGCCACCGGTCTCGTTCGTCAGCACGACCGCGCAGGCGCCGTCGGACGACGGGCACGACTCCAGGTAGCGGAGTGGCTCCCACATCATCGGGGACTCCTTCACCTTCTCGATCGAGATGTCCGCGATCTTCAGGTGCGCGTACGGGTTCTTCAACGCGTTCTGGCGGTCCTTGACCGCCACCTTCCAGCCGATGTGCTCCGGCGCGCCACTGCGTTGGATGTAGGCGCGGATGAACGGTGCGAACGCGCCGCCCGCGCCGAGCGAGGCTCCGCGCCCGCTGCCGAGCGCGAACTGCGCGTTGCCCTCCGACTGCTTCTCGAATGCCACCGCCAACACCCGCTCGTGCTTGCGGGCCTGGATGTGCGACGCGGCCACGATCGCCGTAGTACCGCCGACCGACCCTGCCGTGTGCACCCGGAACATCGGCTTGCCCACCGCGCCGAGCGCGTCGGACAGGTAGAGCTCGGGCTTCATCACACCCTCGAAGAGATCAGGTGCCTTGCCGATCACGACCGCGTCGATGTCGGCGAAGGTCATCTGCGCGTCGTCGAGCGCACGGGTGGCGGCTTCGCGTACGAGACCGCCGAAGGACACGTCGTGTCGTCGTGACTTGTGGTGCGTCTGACCGACGCCGACGATCGCGCAGGGCTCGCTGCTCACGCGTCCCCCTCCAATATGCAGATGAGGTTCTGTTGCAGGCACGGTCCCGAGGTCGAGTGCGCGAGCGCGCGCCGGCCGCCGGCGAACACGTGGTTCGCGGCGTAGCCCATGCGCGCCAATCCCGTCGCCATGATCGGGTTCGACGCCAGCGCGCCACCGGACCGGTTCACGACGGCGTCGTCGCCGAGATCGAGCGCGCGGCGGAGCAACGCCTCTTCGTGCGTGAACGCGGCTTGGAGCTCGGCGATCTCTACCGGACCCGTGCCGAGCCCGGCCGCTTGCGCCGCGATCCGGGTCGACGGCGAGTCCGTGAGGTCGCGGTACCCCGGGTTGTGGCACTCGGTGCGGTGGTCGAAGCCGGTGATGAACGCCGGGCGCTCACGGAGACGCCGCGCCCGGTCGCCGGTCGCGAGCACCATGGCCGCCGCGCCGTCGGTGATCGGCGGGAGGTCGTGACGCCGCAATGGCTCGCGCACGTAGTCACCGGCGAGCAAGGTGTCGACGTCGCCGTCGTTGGCCACCTGTGCGTCGGGGTTGTCGAGCGCGTCACGCCTCGATCGGACCGCCACCTCGGCCATCGCCCGCTCGCTCGTGATCCCGGCCGCGATCAGCGCCCGCGCCTGCAAGGCCGCGAACGTCACCGGGTCGACACCGAGGGGGGCGAGAAAGAAGGGGTCCATCTCCATGGGGTAGATGAGTGAGGGATCGCCGGTCGAGGAGCGGCCCGAGCCGGTGACGACCGCGATATCGATGTCCCCCTCCTGCAGGCGGAGCCACGCTTCGTACGCGGCCCAGGCGCCATCCATCTCGACGTGCGAGTCACGCTTCGGTGGCCACGCGCCGATCGCATCGAGGTTCGAGACGAACGAGAACGCCTGGCCGGTGATGTAGTCGCACGACCCGAGGCAGGTGAAGTCGACGTCGGCGCGCGTGAGGCCGAGCGGCTCGAGCGCGTCGGTGATGACGCGGAGCAGGAGCTGCGTCTCGGACAGGTCGGTCCGGCGGGTCATCGGGGTCTGCGCCCACCCGACGATCGCGATGTCGGTGCTCGGCGCCATCAGAAGATCCGGTTCACGAGGTCGGGGTCGTCGATGTCCGGTTCGCCGGTCGGGATCCAGCCGATCAGGTGGCCGTACGCCCCGCCCATCGTTCCCCCTTCGTCGACATCGTCGTTCGGAGGCGCCCACGCCGCGGCCACCCGCTTCCCGACCGTGACGTCGCTCACGGCCAGCTCGACAACCGGTTGGTACGGGAGCACGACGTCGGTGCCGTCGAGCAGCACGAACACCCGCGCGAACGGTTCGGTCTCGGTCTGGCCCGGGTACTGCACTGGCGTCACGATCGTGAAGTTCGTGATCGTGCCCGTGTGAGGAAGGTCGACGTCGTGCTCCTCGCCGAGCTCGACCGCGTCGATCGGGCAGTAGCCCCGACCACCCGCGTAGACGCGGGCGCAGACCGGGCACCGCTGACCGAGGATCCGCTGGTCGCGGCTCGCCTCGCGCAGCCGGTCGAGCACCGCCGGCACTGGGTTGCGATAGGTGATCGCCGCGTCGTAGTCCATCATCGTCACCGGCTCGCTCGCCGCCCCGGCGTCGTCACCCTGCAGCTCGGGCTCCTCGCCGGGGATGAAGGCGACGATGTCGTCGATGCGCCCGGTGCGCGCGCCGCGCCACCGGGGTGCGACCCGCATCCCCTCTGCCAGTGCATCGGATGCACCGCTGTCGACCGCATGCAGGAGCGGGGTCGACGCGCCATCGAGGCGGATCAGCGCGAACGCGAACGGCACGTCGAGCGGATGTTGCTCCGACGGGGTCGGCACCCACGTCCACGACTCGACCGTACCGGCGGGCCCGACCTCCACCAATGCCTCCGCGCTCAGCTCCGCACCTGTCGCGGGATCCCACTCGGTCGGGGGCACCAGCACCTGCTCACCGCAGCGGATGCCGAGGATCCGGCGATCGGTGAGCCCGGTCATGAAGGCTCCGATGACGGGGCCGAGGGACCGCTTGTAGGGAAACACGATGGACGTCTCGACGAAGCGCGCCAACTGGTCTCTCCCTGTGTCGTGTGCGCCGACCCGACCGGCGGCGCCGGACGAGCTCGTGGTGGTCGAGCATCGTGCTCACTCCGCGGCGGAGCGCGCAACTGCGGCTCGGGCCGCTCGCCGGTGGTCAGCCGACGTCCCAGACCAGGGGTAGATGGTCCGCCTGGCGGATGCCGGGTGAGTGGGCGATGACGGTGCCCTCGGGAATGGAGTACTCGGGGACTCGGCGATGCCACTCTTCGAGCGCGACCCGCAGCTCGAGGCGCGCCAGGTTGATCCCGAGGCACAGGTGCGGACCACCACCGAACGCCAGGTTGATCGAGCGCTGCCGCTCGAAGTCGACGTCGTCGGGCTTCTCGAACGTCGCCGGATCGAGGTTCGCCGCGCCGAGCACGATCGTCGCGTGATCGCCGGCCTTCACGTCCACCCCTCCGATCGTCGCGTCCTGCACGATCACCCGCGGGACGAGCTGGACCGGCGTGAGTGTGCGCAGCATCTCTTCCACCGCGTCGATCGTGAGCTCGGGCCGTTCCACGAGCTCACGGCGACGGTCGGGATGGTCGGCGAGGTACTCGATCATGCAGTCGAGGGTGGCGGTGACGGTGTCGAGCCCGGCAATGATGAGCAGGAATGCCATGCCGAGCAGCTCGGCGCGAGTGAGCGGCCGTCCGTCGAACTCCGTGTTGACGAGGTCCGACCAGAAGCCGGGGCGTGGGCTCTCGCGCAGCCCGTCGATCTGCGCTTCGAAGTAGGCGGTGATCTCTGCGCCGGTTCGCGCGCGTATCGCCTCGGCCTCGGCGGGGTCGGCCGCGGGTCGGATGATGTCGTCGCGCCAACGCAGCAAGTCTTCGAGGTCGTCCTGGGGGAGGCCCATCAGCGCGAGGAAGACCGTGGACGGCAGCGGCGTGGCGACTTCCTGATGGAAATCACAGCTGCCGCGCTCGACGATGTCGTCGAGCAGGTCGTTCACCAGCTTGCGCACCTCGGGTTCGAGTGGCGCGATCGCTCGCGTGTTGAACCACTCGGCGAGGAACCGCCGGTACTTCGTGTGCAGCGGCGGGTCGACCTGGAGTGGGATGAGGTCGTGGCTCTGGCCGATGTCCACGGCCTCGGCCGCCGATGAGAAGACCTCGGGATGCTTGAGCGCCCAGAGCGAGTCTTCGTAGGTGCTGATCCATACGGTCGTGCCACCGGCGAGCCCCGGGGTTCGCGCCACCGGGCACTCGTTCCGCAATCGGGCGTAGGCGGGGGCGGGGTCGTCGCTCGCGCCGGGATCGATGAACAGCAACGTGAGCGGGTCGAGCTCGGTCATGCAACCTCCAAGGACATACGAGGGAGACCGTATTCCGTCGATGCGTCCTCCCACCACCTGCGTACGATCCCCGTCGCGGCCATCGCGAGCTAGTCCGGGAGCATGGGCATCGAGAAGCCGGGGTCGCGTCCGAGGAGCACCGCCCGGGTCACGGCCGCAGAGCCGAACCGATCGCTCACCGCGTCGAGCGCGACATCGAGGGCACCGTTCCGTATGCGATCGAAGGGCAGCTCGAGCTGGACGGAGTCGCTGTCCTGGACGTTCCCGACGCTGATGCCGACGAGCGTGATGCCCCGCACCTCGATCAGCGGAGCCGCCGCGGTCAACAGCACACGCGCGGCTGTGAGGACGGTGTCCGTCTGTGCGGTGGCGTACGGCAGGGTGTGTGAGCGGGTGGCCCGCGTGAAGTCGTCGAAGCGCAACCGCAGCAGGACGGTCCGACCGACGCGCGATGCCGCGCGCATCCGATGCGTGACCCGGTCGACGAGACCGACGAGAACCGCGTCGATCGCGTCCGCGGACAACGGCTGCCGGCCGAGTGCGCGCTGTGATCCGATCGACCGTCTGCGCCGGCCCACCTGGACCGGCCTCGGGTCGCGGTTGTGGGCGAGCGCGTGCAGGTGATGTCCCGACGCCCGACCGAGTAGTGAGACGAGGACGCGCTCGGGCAACCCGGCCACCTCGCCGACGGTCGTGATGCCCCGCGCGTGGAGCTTCTCCGCGGTCTTGCGCCCGACGCCCCACAGCCGCTCGACCGGCAGCGGATGGAGGAAGGCCCGCTCCTCGTCGGGGGCAACCACCAACAGCCCGTCCGGCTTGGACGCCGCGCTCGCCACCTTGGCGAGGAACTTGGTCCGGGCGACCCCGACGGAGATCGGGAGGTTGACCTCGTCGGCGACCGCGCGCCGCAGCTGCGTCGCGATCTCCGTCGGCGTGCCGGACACGCGCCGGAGCCCGCCGACGTCCAGGAACGCTTCGTCGATCGAGAGCCCCTCGACGAGCGGGGTCGTGTTGGCGAAGACCTCGAACACCGCACTGCTCGCGTCCGAGTAGGCCGAGAACCGCGGCGGGACCACGATCGCCCGCGGGCACAGCTGTCGGGCCTGCCGCAGCCCCATGGCGGTGCGGACGCCGAAGGACTTCGCCTCGTAGCTCGCCGCCAGGACGACGCCGCCCCCGACGATCACCGGCCGGCCGCGGAGCCGGGGTTCGTCCCGCTGCTCGACCGAAGCAAAGAACGCGTCGAGATCTGCGTGCAGGATGGAGGCCTCGGACACGAACACATGTTCGCTTCCCCGCCGGGGAAGTGCAACCCCTCCCCGCAAGACTCGCTCATCGGTGTCTTACCAGCTCCCGCCGCCGCCTCCACCCGAGCCGCCGCCGGCTCCACCTCCGCCACCACCGAACCCGGAGGTCGAAGGGGCCGGCGCGCTCCAGAGTGAGGAGGCCGTGAACCCGACGAATGCGAAATTCATCGGGGTGCTCGACGCGAACCAGTCGGAGGTGTCGGGGTTGTCGAAGGCGGCGAGCCACTGCGTCACGTACCCGAAGACGATCGCGTATCCCATGTACTGGCGCAGCAGGTTCCGGTCTGCGGCGGCGCGGGCGTGCATCGCCTCGCTCTGGGTGAAGAACCGCTCGAAGCCGCGGACGCGCCAGATCGCCGCGAGTCCAAGCGGTGTCAACCCCCGCGCGGCGCGGTGGACGAAGATCGCGCCGACGCCGAGGATCGCCGCGAGCACTATTGCGGCCTCGACGGCGAGCGCGCTGCCCCGGCTCCCCGTCGCGGTCACGAGGATCACGTGGACGATCGCGCCCGCGACGACCGCCGCGACACCGACCACGAGCAGCCACCACTGACGCGTGCTGGCGTGCAACCCGCCGGCGTGGGTTCCCGGCACGGCCAGGCCGCGTTGCTCGAGGTCGTCCGTGAGGTGCTCGGCGAGCTCACCCGCCAGCGCGCCCATCTCCGTACCGCGGTCGTCGAGTGTGGCCACTTCCGCGTCGCCGAAGATGCCGCTCATCACCGTCTGCTCGTCGGCGGTGAGCGCCAGGGTGCGGTTGCGGCGCTTGAGCGTCCAGGATCCGCCGGATTCCGTGATCTTCATCGCACCGCGGGCGGCGAGGTCGACGACCGTCGCGGTCAGGAGCTTCGTCATGTCGGCCTCGGCGAGCGATCCGATCTCGCCGGGGCGCAGGCCCATGGGCGGTACGAACTCGATCGCCGGGTCACCGGTGAGGTCATAGGACTCGGGTTGAGCACCCGCGACATCGGGCCCGAAGGTGGCCCAGAGCTGGGTCTGGGCCGCGGCGAAGAGGTGCTCCCAACGGCGCCGGTACCGCCACCCGATGAGTGCGACGGCCAATCCCGCGAGGACGGCGTAGATCATGTCGCCGGACCCGATGGTCGATTCCGTGGTGTTGACCGCGACCACGGTGTCGGGCCAGGTGAGCCGGACGGTGAACGCGCCCTTAAACGCGATGCCGGTGCCCGTGAATGTCGCTCCGGTCGCGGTGCGACGGGCCGACCCGCAGGGATTCCTGCTGTCGAGACGGCCCTGCTGGCAGCTGATCGTCGTCGGTCGGGCCGGCGCGATCACGGTGTAGCGGAGCGCGTCGATGGTCTGCTGCCAGGCGGAGATCGCGTCGGCCGCGAATCGCGACCGCCCGCCGCCGGCCGAATCGATCATGCCGCCGATGTCGTATTCGAGTCGGTAGGTGTGCGCTCCGGTGATGGTCCGGTCGGGGTCGCCGATCCGAACGTCCAGCGTGTCCGGCTGCGCGTTGACCGAGACCTGGTTCGGTGTCCCGTCCGACGTCGACACCACGAGATGGCTGACCCGGTGCTCCCCGCGCCCGTCGCGGAGTGGGATCACGCGCTCGATGCCGTGACGCGCGACGACGTCGAAGTCCTGCACGATCGTCTCCTGCACTCGCGCGTCGCCATTGGCGGCAATGTGGGTGACGACGTCGAACGAGCGGGTGTGCTCGTAGCCGGGCACCGTCGACTGGGCCGGCCCGGGAAGGGCTGCCCCGGTCGACGCGGACAGACCTGCCGACGGCGACTCGAGGCGGATGCCGACGGCGTTCGCGGCCAGCGCGAGCACGACGACCACCACGGCCGCGACCACGATGTACCAACGCGAGGGCATGCGCACGGTTCACAGCGTGACCGATGCCCGCGACGATCCCGAGGAATTCGCCACCTCGACACGTTTCCGTGTCGATCGAGCACGCCAGAGCGTGCTCAAACGCCACCGAAACGGGTTGGGGCGCGGGAGGAGGTTCACCGGCGGCACCCGTCTCCCGCCGGTGGGTCACGATCGCACGGATGAGCGCATCACGGGAGCTGTTCGTCTCCCCCCGTTGACGCGCTATTCAGGAAGGTGACAGACGGCTTCGACGTTGTTGCCGTCCGGGTCCCGCACGAAGGCGCCGTAGTACGCCGCGTGGTAGTCGGGGAAGACGCGGGGCTCGTGCAGCACCTCGGCGCCGGAGGCCACCGCGGCCTCGAAGAACGCCCGCACGGCGGCCCGATCGGGCGCCTCGAACGCGATGTGCGTCTCGCGGAATCCGTTGCCGGTGGACCGGGGACCGAGCCAGAAGTCCGGGCGCGGCGGCACCCCGTAGCCGATGACCTCGCCGAAGTCCATGATCCGGCTGCCCCCGAGCGGCGCGAGCACCGCGTCGTAGAACGTGGCACTGGCCTTCACGTCGGCACTTTGAATAGAAAGGTGATCGAGCACACCCGTATTCTGCGCGCGCCACGCGCTCCGGTGCTCGCGGCAGAACAATCCCGTCACGGAAGCAGGCACATCTCATGGCTGTCATCACCCAATTCGAAACGGACCAGGTCGATCAGGCGAACGCGTCCGGCCTCACCCCGGTTGTGTTCATCCACGGCCTCTGGCTGCTGCCGAGCAGCTGGGACCGCTGGCGCGAAGTCTTCGAAGCAGCCGGCTACGCGACCCTTGCGCCGGGATGGCCCGACGACCCCAACACGGTCGAAGAGGCGAACGAGCACCCGGAAGTCTTCGCCAAGAAGACGGTGGGCCAGGTGGCGGACCACTACCAGGACGTGATCGGCACCCTCACGAAGCAGCCGGCGATCATCGGTCACTCGTTCGGTGGACTGCTGACGCAGATCCTCGCCGGCCGGGGCCTGTCAGCCGCTTCCGTCGCCGTCGACCCGGCGCCGTTTCGCGGCGTGCTGCCCCTGCCGATCTCGGCGCTGAAGTCGTCGTCGCCGGTGCTGGGCAACCCCGCCAACCGCAACCGCGCGGTTCCGCTCACCTATGAGCAGTTCCGGTATGCATTCGCGAACGCGGTGGACGAAGACGAAGCGAAGGAGCTCTACGACACCTACGCGGTCCCGGCCGCGGGTGCTCCGCTCTTCCAGGCGGCGACCGCCAACCTCAATCCGTGGACCGAGGCGAAGGTGGACCACAAGAACCCCGACAGGGGACCGCTGCTCATCATCTCGGGCGAGAAGGATCACACCGTCCCGTGGGCGATCGCGAACGCCTCGTTCAAGAAGCAGAAGCAGAACGAAGGCGTTACGGAGATCGTCGAGATCAAGGACCGGGGTCACGCGCTCACGATCGACCACGGCTGGCGGGAGGTCGCCGACACCGTGCTCGAGTTCGTGAAGCGGTTCGTCCAGCCGTAGGGAGTGGGCTACTTCAGGTCCTGCATGGTCTTGCCCACGTCGGCGAGATGGATGCCGACGTCGCTGCGGTCCTTGGTGAAGTAGGCGTTCTTCGGACTGCAGTTGTAGATGCCGGTGTTCGCGCCCACGTCGACTCGGACGAAGCCTTGTGGCGTGGCCTTCAGCAACAGGAAGCAGGCGGACCCCGAGTTGGCCCCGGGGTCGGTTTGCGCGTGCAGACCACCGCCGGTCCAGTCGTGCACCTTCTTCGCGTTGTCGTACACGCAGGTTCGGGTCAGGTGGGAGCCGCAGTCTCGCGCCGCCTGCGCGAAGAGCAGCCAGGCCGACCAGGACTGCAGGCCGAGGTAGGCCTTCGTCTTCGCACCGGGCTTGTACTTGGCGAAGAGGTCGAGGTACTGCTGCATCGCCGGGGAGCTCTTGGCGTCCTCGAACGGCACGAACATGCTCCACACGTAAGTGCTCTTGAGCGCGGCGCCGCCGACGTCGATCAAGTTCTGGTCGTTGTGGTTCGGCGGCGTGCGGATCCAATCGACGCTGTAGTTGGCATCGGCCATCGCCTGCTCGAGCTTGGCGAGCCCCTCCGGCTCTCCCGTCCACATCAGGCCCCGGACGCCCTTATCTCTCAGTGCTTGTACATATGGAGTCCAGCTGACCCCGCCGGCGGCCGGGTACTTGTCGTCGTAGACCACCTTCCAACCCAGGCTCTCGATCGCTTCGCGATCGTCCATCGAGACCTTCTCGGTGGTCGCGAGATCGCCGGTCAGCATCCCGATGTGCTGCGTGCTGGCGGGGAACTTCTTGCCCAGCCACCGGATGTCGCCGATCTGCAGCGCGCCCGGCGGGTTCGGGAGCGGTTGGATGAGCAGGTCCGAGGCACGGGCGATCGGGGTGACGACGAAGCCGGCCAGGTCCGGGAGCATGCACTCGAGTCGATCCTTGACGCCCGTGTCGTCGAAGACCGCGCCGCCACCGACCATGAAGAAGTCCGACTGGCAGGAATCGACGACCCGCGCCTTGTAGTCGGTGAGCGCGGCATCGCGTTCGTCGACCACGAGCTTGCGGCCGTTGATGCCACCCGCGGCGTTGCACCACTTGCTGAAGACCTCGCCGCTGTCGAACAGCTCCTGGTTCAACCCGGGACGGCCGGCGAATCCTCGGTCGGAGAAGGTCGCGACCCGGATCGAGTCGTCCGTCACGCCCTGAGCGGTCGCGCCCTTCGCGTTCCCCGGCTGGCAGACGTTCTTCAGCGTCCCGAAGCTCGCGGGCGCTCCCGCCTGCTTCCCGGTCGTCGTGGTGGAGCCCGGCGAGCTCGAGGTGTCACTCCGGCCGCACGCCGCGGCCGTGAGCGCGACGCCGAGCACGACGGCGACCAATCGCAAGCGCACCATGAGATCCCCCCCGGGTCGGTGCTGCGGTCTGCGGATGGTAGTCGGACGGATCCGTCAGGTACCGGGCACCGTCGAGCGGGCGGCGGCGCGCTTCATGTTGTCGGCTTCTTCGCGCAGCAGGAAGCCGTTGCGCACGGCCGCGTCGGCCGCCTCGTTGAACCGCGACGTGTACGACTCGTGGTTCGGGTAGCGCGATCGGAGCTGAGCGGCGTCGAACGGTGTCGTCGTCCCGAACAGGCGGCAGAACGATTCGCCGTCGTTGCCGTCGCCGCACAACGCGGCGGTCGGGACGTCGACGAGGGGGGTGCGGACACCGCCGAGTGCGTTGCCGTTGGCGTCGAGGGCGATGGCAAGCGGCTCGTCGGACGTCAGCTCGAGTCGCGGCGCGATGGCCGGCGCGTCGCCGCCGCAGGACCATCTGATGAGCGCGTGGACTGCGGCCTGCAACACCGCGTACGCGGGACCCGCGTTCACGGGCTTCCCGCAGGCGAGCGGACCCCCGTCTATCGAGCGCACGTCGAGCAGCTGGTCTTCGGCGCGCCCGGTGCCGGTGTCGTTGAAGCCGATGCCGGCGGTGTACGCGTCGGCATGGGCCGTTCCTGCGACCTCCCAGAGCCTGATGCGCTCGGTGTCGGGCTGGCGGGCCGGGAGATAGTCGAACAACGTGAGCTCGGTCTCGGTCTGGAACACGAGCACGGGGACGTTCAGGTCGGTGCGAACGATCGTGCCGTCCGGAGCCGGGATCTCGGCGAGTGGCGCTTGCGCGAGCGCGGCGGTGCTTCCGGCGCGGCTGTGTATCAGGTAGCCGTCGAAGACCTGTGAAGACTGGTGCACTGCGTTGACGTAGGTGACGAGGCGGAACGCAGACTGGGACTCGCCGATCGCGACGACCGTCGTCACCGGCGCGGTGCCCAGAAGATCGGGCGGCGCGCCACCGCGCACGAGCTGCCCGACCTGGGAGAAGATGTCGTACGAGAAGCTGTCGCCCGGATGCTGCAACGTGGCGTACCGGACGGGGTCGCTTGCCCTCAGCCCCCCGGATGCCGACCCGCCCGCTGCCGGGCCGTCGCCCTGCACGCCCGCGGCCTGCGCCGAGACACAGATCCACGTGACGCCTTCCCGGATGGCGACGTTGTGCGCGGCGAGCCAATCCGGCGCGGTGTCGAACCCGGCCGAGACGTTGAGCCACTCCACGACGACCGCGCCGCGAAAGGTCGCCGGATCAACCGGCCGGTAGACCACGATGCGCGTGGTGTAAGGCGCTTCTTCTGCGGGGCTGACGGTCCAACGGCCGTCAGCGGTGAGTGCTTCGGTCGACGTGAACGACTGCGCCGTGCCGTGGACGAGGTACTCCTGCTGCCCGTAGCCCACGGTCGCGAGGTCGAAGCTCGTCGACACGAGCGCGGCGTCGCCGCCGATCGGCCCCTCGACGCTCGGAAGGCTCACGGAGCCGGACGCTACCGGAGCCGGGAGTAATCCCCGCCCGGCATGCCGCCCCGTTTGCCATGCTGCGTCGGTGATCGTGTTGGTGACGGGGCTCCAGGGCAGCGGGAAGTCGACGATTGCCGAGAGGTGCGCCGACGCGCTGAACGCTTGCGTCTTCGCCTGGGACTGGGCGATGGGCGCGCTCACCCCGTTCGAGCCGCTCCAGGACGCGATCCGGACGCTCGATCGCGAGACGTACCGGGAGCTTGGGTGGGCCATGGTGCTTCAGTCGGCGCGGGCCCAGCTCCGTCGGGGGCAGAGCGTGGTGCTTGACGGTATGGCGAGCGAGCCCGATGTCCACGCGGCGCGACAACTCGCGGATGAGCTCGCGGTGCCATCGCTCGTCGTCCTCACGACCTGCGACGATCTCGCGGTGCAGCGGTCACGGATAGAAGGTCGGCGCCGCGAGATTCCCGGTTGGCGTGAGCTGAGGTGGGCAGACGTCGAACGATCGCGACGGAACTGGGTTTCACCCACCGACGTCGACCTGACCGTGGATTCGACTCGGCCGATCGCCGAGAGTCTCGACGTGGTGCTTCGCGCGGCGGCGCAGTAGGTCAGGCGTCGTCGGCGTCGCCGCCCCGACCGTGCTTCCAGTAGCCGCGCACGACGGCGTGGGTACGGGTCATTCCTCGGTCCTCGAAGAGGTTGCGGCGGATGCGCTGCACCGCCGCCGCTTCGCCTGCGGCCCAGACGCGCGCGTTCGGCTCGATGACCGCGGTTCGCATCACCCCGACGAGCGCATCGCCCGGCGGCGCACCGGGCGGCAGGTCGTGCCAGGTGACCTTCGCACGTGGATGCGCCGGAAGTGCGAGCCGCGCGTCAGGTCGCGCCACCTCGACGTGCACGTCGACCGGCGTCTCCGCGGGCAAGAGCTCCAGCAGCTGGCTCATCGCCGGGATCGCCGTCTCGTCACCGGCAAGGACGAACTGGGGTGCGTCGCGGTCGATCACGTAGCCGCGCCCCGGGCCGGAGACCGCGGCGCGGGCGCCGGGCGCGGCCGAGGCCGCCCACCGCGACGCGACGCCGTTGCCGTGCACGACGATCTCGACGTCCAGCTCGAGCTCGTCGGCGTCGACTCGGCGCGGCGTGAGGGTCCGGATCGTCGGCCGATCACCGCCGGGGAGGAGGAACTCGTTGCCGTTCCACGCCGGCATCACGAGCTCGGAGGATCCGGGCGAGGGGAGCAGCAGGCGAACGCTGGCCGCGGGCAGCTCGAGCGCGAAGCCATCGAGCTCCGGTCCCGTCAGCGTGACCCGGAGCAGCCGGGGAGTGACGCTCTCGATGCGCCGCACCGATACCTGACGGAAGCGGGGAGGCTCGCGGCGGACGGGCTCGCCCACACCGGTCGCGGTCATGACCCGAATGTAGAAGAGCTCGGACCATGGCCGACTACCGACGGGGTGATGGGGACGAGGAACGCGCTACCTCAGGGGTAGGCGGCGCGTGGAGCGAGGCATCACCTTCGGCGCGTTCCTTCAGCGCGGTGTTCATCAGCTCGAAGCCCTCGTGCGCGTGCTCGAGCACCCGGCCGAGGAACGGCACGAGGAGCCCGCGGAACGTCTCCTTCTGTACGAAGGTGACGCCGCCGGACGCCTCCGCATCGATGATGAACTCGTGCGCGCCGTCGAAGATGCGGGGGAGCCCGAGCCGGCCGTGCCAGGCGAAGTGCCGGCCCGCCGCCGCGGCCGTGACCTTGGGCTTGACGGTCATCGCCATCCCCACCGGCGGGCAGAGCCGCACCTCGAGCCGCGCGCCGGGTGCCGCGGCACCGGAGATCGAGGTGACGAACGGGTTCCAGTCGGCGAAGGCCGGGAAGTCGGTGAGGACGGCCCAGACCCGCTCGGGCGGGGCGTCGATGTGGCTCTCGATGACTCGCATGGTCGGTCCCCCTCGTTGTAGCAACTGATGTTGCATTAGGAGTATGGACCCACGGTTCGACAAACGCAACTCTTGTCGCAATAATCGGGTCATGACGGAGACGGAAGCCCGCCCCGGCCGCAAGCGGCCCGGTGGTCGGACGGCGAAGGTCCGGGACTCGGTGCTGCGGGCGACCGAGGCCGCGCTGGCCGCGGACGGCTACGACGCGTTGTGCATCGAGGACGTCGCCCGGCGCGCGGGGGTGCACAAGACGACCGTGTACCGCCGGTGGCCGAGCAAGGCCGAGCTCGTCGCGGACACGATGCGGGAACGGAGCACCAAACGGGTGGAGGTGCCGGACACCGGCACACTGGCCGGCGACCTGCGCGCGCTCGCGCGTGCAGTCGTGGCGAACATCGGCTCGGACGACGGGTTCGCGATCACCCGGAACCTGCTCGCCGCAACCATCACGTCCAATGCGGTCGCGGACGACATGCCGAAGTTCTGGTCCGAGCGACTGCAGCTCACGGGAGACATCGTCGAGCGCGCGATCGCCCGTGGTGAGCTGCCCGACGACGTTGATGCGAACGTTCTGATCGAGACGCTCATCGGCCCGCTCTACGTCCGGTTGCTGCTCACCGGAGAGCCGTTGAGCGAGGAGGTTGCCGACCAAGTCGCGCGGATCGTCACGGCCGGTGCTGCCGCGATGCGACCTCGCCGGACACGAGAGCGAGGAGCCGATGCCTGAGGTGGATGACTTCGCGTTCGCATTCGATGCGCGCTTCCGGGTCGCGCTGTCGTTGATCGGCGTGACGCCGCGCACGGCCCGGGTCACGCTGACCGACAGCCGGCTCGTCGCCCGGTTCGGTCCGTGGATCTGCGAGACGCCGCTCGGCAACGTGCGTGACACGTGCGCGACGGGCCCGTACCGCTGGTACACGGCGATCGGGCCTCGGGGCTCGATGGTCGACCGCGGGCTCACCTTCGGGACCACGACCGCCGGCGGGGTGTGCGTGCTGTTCCACGAACCCGTGACCGGCCTGGATCCGCTCGGGCGGATGCGGCACCCGGGGCTCACCGTGACGGTGGCGGACGTGGAGCGGTTCCACACCACGCTGCGCCGGCGTGCCGGGCTCGAGGGATGACCGAACCCATCGCCGAGGGCCGCGTCCTTGCGTCCGGCGCGATCCGGGTGATGGATCACCGGGTGATGGCAGTACCGTGGAAGGCAGCTTCTTCGTTGGGACGCCGCGTTTGGGCCCGACGGCCGACGGTCGTCGCCCGCGCCGGTTCGACGCCTCTTCTGAGCCCACGCCGAGGAGGGTCATGTCGAGCTCCGCACCGCGCGCGTCGCCCGTCGTCACCTCCGACCGCGTCTGGCTCAGCACGCTCATGTACGGATATGCCGACGCCGAGGTCGCCGTCGTCTTCGGGCACGGGTTCACGGGTTCGCAGCACAATCGCAAGGTCGTCGCGTTCGTCCGCCATCTCGCGGCCAGCGGGCTCGCCGTGTACACGGCCGACTTCCGCGGGCACGGCACGAGTGGTGGGATGTCGACGCTCGGCGACCGTGAGGTGCGCGATCTCGAAGCGCTGGTGTCACTCGCCCGCTCCCGGCACGCACGGGTCGTGAGCGTCGGGGCATCGATGGGAGCGTTCGTCGCGCTCCGCCACGCGGGCCTCGGTGGCGATGTCGACGCGGTGATCGCGATCAGCAGCCCCGCGGATGGGCGCCAGCCTCAGCTCCCACGGGCGCGCATCCTTCGCACGCTCGCCCGCACCGAGCGGGGCCGGCGGCTGCTCGACCGGTACGGGACCCGCGTCGACCCGCACCAGATCGCAGTGGAGGCGCCGCCGCTGGACCTCGCCGGCGACATCGCGCCCGTCCCGGTCGCGATCGTTCACGGCGGACGCGACCGCTACGTCCCGGTGAGTGACGCGCATGCGCTCTACGAGCGGCTCGGCGAACCGCGGCGTCTCGTGATCCTGCCGCGGTTCGGGCACGGCGAAGCGGCCTTCACCGACGAGTTCGCGGTGATGTTGGAGACGCTGATCGCCGAGCTACTCGACGGCGCGTAGCCCGTCGAGCAGGAGATCGAGTGATCGGGTGGCTTCTGCCGCGGCGTGCTTGCGATCGGAGGCCGCGGTCACGTACTCGCCCGCGCGGCGAGCGGCGCCGTACAACGCGATGGCCATCACCTCGGTGTCGAGGGTACGTACTTCGCGTGCCGCCACCGCGGCGATGAGCTGTGCGCGCAGCAGCTCGTACGAGGTTCCGAGCTCACCCTGGCCCGGAACGATGTTCGGCGCGTCGATCAAGATGATCCGGGCGAAGTCGTCCTCGGTGCAGAGGTCGATGAAGACCTTGATGCCGGCGCGGATCCGAGCCAGCGGGGACTCGAGCGCGAGCGATGCGTCGCGCTGGCGGTGGAATCCTTCGTCGACGACCTTGAACACCGCGGTGAACAGCTCCCGCTTCCCGTCGGGGAAGTAGTGGTAGAGCGCGCCCCGCGCCATCCCGGCGCGGTCGAGCACCGCGGCGACCGTGGTGGCTTCGTAGCCCGATTCGGTGAAGCACTGGCGGGCGGCCTCGACGAGCCCCGCCCGCGACGCCTCAGCCTGCTCCTTACGGCCCACCGGCCCCAGATTACCGCCATCGCGTTCGTTGACCGACGGTCGGTCAAGCGCGGTAGAGTTGAAGGGCTTCAGCGCCGGAACCGGAAACGACGAGAAGGGGAGCCCATGCGAGTCCACGTCGATTCCGAGCGGTGCCAGGGCCACAACCGCTGCTACGCGATCGCCCCGGACCTGTTCGATGTCGACGACCTCGGCTACGCGCACGAACGCAACGACGGCGAGGTACCCACCGATCAGGAGAGCCAGGCGCGCCTGGCGGTGGCGAACTGTCCCGAGCTCGCGATCGAGCTTTCGGAGGATGCATGAGCTCGCAACGACCGCCGGTCACCGACTGGACGAGCGACTTCGACCACACCGACCCGGAATGGGTCGCGAACCCATACCCGATCTGGGACGAGCTGCGAGAGAAGTGTCCGGTTGCGCACAGCGACCGGTACGGCGGTACGTGGCTACCGGTTCGGAACGAGGACATCGCCGCGATCGCGTACGACACCGCGCACTTCACGTCGCGCTCGGTGATCGTGAGCGAGCTGCGCCCGGACGAGAACGATCTCCCGGCGCCGATCGGTGTCGCGCCGCCGATCACCTCCGATCCCCCGTTCCACGCCGACGCCCGCCGGATGCTGCTGCCGGCGTTCAGCCCGAAGGCGGTGGCCGGATACGAGCAGTTCACCCGCGAGCTGTGCCGCGAGCTTCTCGACGATCTGGCCGGGAAGGACGACATCGACGCCGCGCTCGACTACGCGCGACACATCCCGGTGCGCGTCATCGTGAAGATGCTCGGGTTCCCGCAGCAGGACGCGGACATCTTTCGCGAGTTCATCCATCTGGTGATCGAGACGGTGGATCTCTCGGCCGAGGAACGTGAGGCGAACTTCCAAGCGAGCGAGATCGACGGGTATCTCGATGCCCGGATCGCGGAGCACCTGAAAGAGCCCCAGGACGACCTCACCACGTTCCTGCTCGAAGCCGAGCTGGACGGGAACAAGCTCCATCCCGACCACGTGCGCGGCACGATCGTGCTGTTGATGATCGCCGGCATCGACACCACCTGGTCGGCGATCGGCGCGTCCCTCTGGCATCTGGCCCAGACCCCCGACGACCGCCGCCGGCTCGCAACGGAGCCGGAGCTCATGGGCACGGCGGTCGAGGAGCTGCTCCGGGCGTTTGCTCCGGTCACGATGGCGCGGATGGTTGCGGAGGACTTCGAGTTCGAAGGATGCCCGTTCAAGCAGGACGACTGGGTGCTGTTGCCGTTCCCGTCGGCCAACCGCGACCCCGAAGCGTTCCCCGACGCGGACAAGGTCGAGCTCGACCGCGCCGTGAACCGTCACAGCGCGTTCGGTCTCGGCATCCATCGTTGCCTCGGTTCGAACCTTGCTCGCATGGAGCTGCGCGTCGCGCTCGAAGAGTGGATCGCGCGCTTCCCGGACTTCGAGCTCGCCGACCCGAGCCGAGTGACCTGGTCGGCCGGCCAGGTTCGTGGCCCGCGCACGGTACCCGTCCGCATTCTCTAGCGGCCGAGGTCGACCGCGGGATCGTGGTGCGGCTACGACACTCGTATGGCGTGGACGACCAACCGGTGATCGTGGGTCCCGTTGCGGAATGTCCCGTCACACGTGACGAGCGTCAGGTGCGCGAGCCCGTCCGGTGAGGGTTGCGGCCACGTGCCGGCGACGGGACCGGTGCCGTAGATCTGGGTCAGCACGCCGGGGTCGGTGGTCTGCTCGATCGGGTACGACATGGCGTCGGTGACGGAGAAGGTGACATCCAGCCCGGTGCGGTTGTCGTGGACGACGACCGGGTCTCCGGGCCGGAGCAGGTTGAGGTAGCCGAACACCCCGGGACGGCCCAACGGATCGCTGATGTGGCCCGCGATCACCGCGGTGCTGAGCGCGCCGGGGATCGCGCTGCCCCGGTACCAGAACGCCTGCTGCCAGTCCGGGTCGTCGGCCCTGCCCATCGGCGCGTCCATCGCGTCGTTGGCGAGCAGACCCACGCCGAGCAGGGCAGCGTTCCGGGCGAGCGTGGGGAGCCGGAGCTCCAGGGGGATCGGGATCGGCGCATCGCGCAGGCCGACGCTCGGCGTGAGCACCGGTGCCGGGAACGGCAGTGGGAGGGGCGACTCGATTCGAGCCGACGGCGGTGGGGAGCTGAGCGCAGGGGCCGGGGTCTCGCCACCCACGGCCGCCGACCCGGCCAGGAGGCCGGCCGCGATCAACAGCATCGCGAGCCGGCTCCCGGCCGTGACCAGTGGCCTCAGCGACCTCATCGTGCCTTAGTGCTTCGCCAAGGTCGTGCGCGATACGTGCTTGCGGCTGCGTGCGTACGCGCCCGCGGTGCCCGCACCTATCAGCGCGACGAACAAGCCGCCGACCCAGGGTGAGCTGCCGTGCTGCAAGGGTGCGCCGCCGGTGCGCGGCGGTCCGGAGACTCCGGGCACGCCGGGACCGGAGCTCGTCAAGCCGGTGTCCGTTCCGGTGCCGGTGCTGCTGCCCCCGCCGGGCGTGGTGCCGGCGGTGGTGCCGCCACCGGGCGCCGTCGTCGCGGTCGTGCCCCCGGGCGTGGTCGTGACGGTGGTCCCGCCCCCGCCGGTGGTGCCGGCGCAGGTCGGGCTCACGAAGACGTCATCGTCGAGCGTCACCGCGGCGTTCCGAGCGAGCGCCCGACCGTGCACCGTCACATTGGTGTTGACGGTGATCGAGCTCAGCGCCATCACCGTGCCGCGGAAGACGGAGTCGGTACCCAGCGTGGCCGAGCTTCCGACCTGCCAGAACACGTTGCACTCCTGCGCGCCGTTGATCAGGCTCACCGTGCTGTTCGACGCCGTGATCAGCGTCGAGCTGGCCTTGAAGATGAAGACCGAGTTCGCGTTGCCCGCGCCGTCGAGGATCAGTGGTCCGGTGATGCCGAGCGGGCCGAGGTCGCTCACGTAGACGCCGGCGCCGAGGGTCGAGTTGCCGAGATCGACCGGAACCGTGAAGTCCACCGGGCGGCCTGCGGCGTTGTTGTACGCGTTCGTGAGGTCGGCCTTCGGTCCCGCCGCGGCGCCGCCCGCGTTCCTCGAACCGTTGATGAGCCCCGGAGGGAAGCCGGTGATCGCCGCGTCGAGCCCGGGCGACAGCCCGAGGCTGCGGTTCAGCACACTGGGCCCGGTGTTGGTCACCGTGGAGCCGGCGAGCACCGAATATGCGGCCGCGGTCCCGAGCGGAACCGATGGCACGATGGCCGCGTCCGCATTCGTCCCGAGGCCGAACACCGCGACCGTGGCCGCGGTGACGACGACGAGGCCTGCGCCCAGCCGGCGTCGCGTCGTTTTATATGAAGTCATCAAGAGCTCGATTCGTGCGTGGCAGAGGCATCGCTATCCAGCAGCACCGCCGCAGCGGGGCATGAGTCCCGGCAACGTCGATCTGATGACCAAGTCTTCGAAGAAGGCACGTGGTCCGGACCGTCTGGGGAGGCTCGCTATCGGGGTGGGATGTCGGCACCCTGTTGGTCGTGTCGGCACGCGGAGGCGGCGACGGCATAGGTCATTCCGTCCGTCGTGAGGTCTCGACGCTTCAGGCCGCGGCTTCCAACGCGAGGAGTGTCTGCTTTGCCTCGGTACCGCCCAGGTACCGGCCGATGGCCCCGTCGCTGCGGATGACCCGGTGGCACGGGACGACGAGTGGGACCGGGTTGTGCGAGCACGCCGATCCGACGGCCCGCACCGCATTCGGGTGGCCCGAAGCGGCCGCCACGGTCGCGTAGCTCTCGGTGGTCCCGTACGCGATCGACCGGAGGTGGTCCAGCACGGTGCGCCGGAACCCGTGGGCGAGTCGCAGGTCGACGGGAACGTCGAAGCTCCGGCGGGTCCCGGCGAAGTACTCGTCCAGCTCGCGGGCGAGCGTGTCGAGCCGGCCCGGGGCCGCCAGGATCCGCGGGCTCACCTCGTGAGCGAGGGACACGAGCACGGCGTCGTGGTCCTCGATGTCGAATGCGACGCGCACCACGCCCTTCTCTGTCGCAGCCAGGAGGAGTGGGCCGAACGGGCTGTCGACGGTCCGGTACCCGACGTCGAGCACGCCGGCCCGCTCGGCGTCGGCGACGAGGCGGGCTTGCAGCCGAGCGGTGGTGGACGGGTCGAGCCCGACGTTTGCAGCGGTCAGGTCCGAGACGATCTGGTGGGTGCTCATGATCTGGCTCCAGTTCCGTAGGTCTTGCGGAGGTTCGCGATTCCGTCGGCCGCGGCCCGCCGCGCGGCGCTCTCGCTGCTGTCGATGAGCGCGCCGACTTCGGCGTACGGCATGCCTGCGAGGTGGTGGTACGCGACGGCGGCGCGCTGCTTGAGTGGCAAGCCTTCCAACGCACCCCAGAGATCGGGGTCGCGCTCGAGTGGTGTCGCGTCGAGCAGCGCGTCCACCGAACCGCGCTCGGGAAGCTCGTCGGCCGGTAACGGCCGCCGTGCCTTGGCCCGGAGCTGGTCGATCGCCTTGCGGTGCGCGATCGTCACCAGCCAACCGCGGACATTGCTATCGGGCCGCAGCCGTGGGTACGCCTCCAACGCGGCGAGGAACGTCTCCGACCACGCGTCATCGGCGTCCGCGGGCCCGAGCAGGGCCCGCACGACGCGCATCACGACCGGACCGTGCTCGTCCACGACGGCTGCGAACGGTGCCCGCGAGCTCTGGTGTGCGCTCATATCTGGGTCAACGTTGCCCGAGCTCGAAACGTGAGGTCCCCCGCCCGGCTGTGCCCGACTCCCTGTCTCACCTTCACTCATAGCCAGGCGGCGCCGCAACCACGCGGTGCTCGTAGCCTGGGTGAGCACGAGTGCGGCGGAGAGGAGCGACCAGAGATGACGGATCTCGCGGCTTCAGGGAGCCCGCTCGTGGCTCTACCGGATCGCCACCAACGTCTGTTTCGACATGCTGAACGGTCGGCAGCGGCGCGCCCGTCCGATGGACCTCGGGCCCGCCAAGACGGCCGACGCCGTACTCGGCGCACCGCTCACCGAGAACACTTGGCTCGAGCCGGTGCCGGACGGCTGGGTCCTCCCTCCCGGAGACGATCCGGCTGATCTCGCCGTCGCGCGCGAGACGATCCGCCTCGCGTTCGTTGCCGCGCTTCAACATCTTCCGCCGCGGCAACGCGCAGTGCTCATCTTGCGTGAGGTCCTGCGTTGGCAGGCGGCGGAGGTAGCCCAGCTGCTCGACACGACGGTGGCATCGGTCAACAGCGCGCTGCAGCGGGCCCGCGCCACGATCGAGAGCAGCGGCATCACCGAGACCGATGCGGTCGAGCCGCTCGACGCGGAGCAGGGTGCGCTGCTCGAGCGCTACGTGGATGCGTTCGAGCGCTACGACCTCGACGCGCTCGTCGCCCTGCTCTCCGAGGGCGTCCGGCAGTCGATGCCGCCGTACGCGCTCTGGATCGTGGGTGCGGAGGAGATCCGCGCGTGGATGCTCGGACCGGGGTGTGCCTGCCGGGGTTCGCGCTTGATCCCGACCGTCGCGAACGGTGCGCCCGCATACGGTCAGTACCGGCCGAGTGGCCCGGATGGAAGCTTCGAGCCGTGGGCTCTGCACGTGCTCGAGATCGTCGACGGCGAGATCGTCGGGTTGAACTTCTTCCTCGACACCGCGACGTTGTTCCCGCGCTTCGGACTGCCCGACCGAGGCATCCGGACGGTCTGACCACCGAGAGCCGCGCCGACGCGCCGACCGGGAGGAGGCCGATCAACGGGCGGCGCTACTGGATGCTGAACCCGCTCGTGCCCTTCGGGAGCTCCTCGGCCACCCGCACCCGGGTGACGTCGGCGAAGCTCGGGCCCGTCCGGCACCACGCGATCAGCTGGTCCACCGGCGCCGGCGGGCCCTCGAACACCGCTTCCACGCGGTGATCGGGCAGGTTCCGCACCGTGCCGGCGACGCCGAGGTTGCGCGCCGCCCGAGCGCACGCGACCCGGTAGCCGACGCCCTGCACCCGTCCCTCGACGGTCACCCGCCGCCGGACCACGTCAGCATCCATACGACATCTTGCCGCTCCGTCTGCCCGGCGACCCGGTCTCAAGCGGCTCGCCGGGGGGCATCTGCACCCGCACCTCGCCGTACGTGGGCCGGGGTGACCGCGACGAAGAGCGCGGCCGCCGCGAGCACGAGCAGCCCGGTCGAGAGATTGACGACGCCGGACAGGACACCGACGATCGGTGGGCCCGCCACCATTCCCAGGTAACCGGCCGCGGTCACCCCGCCGATGGCCAGCGCGGGATGGCGTGCCTCGTTGTTCACGTCCGCCAACAGCAACGGCCACACCACCGTGATCCCGACACAGGCGAGCGCGAGTCCCATGACGCCGACCGCCGCGCTCGAGGTGAGCGCAACCAGGGTGATCCCGAGCGCGGCGAGGCTCCCGCCGAGCGCGACACCCCGGCGGGTGCCGAGCCTTCCGACCGACGGGCCCGCGCCCATCCGGGTGACCGTGGCCAGCCCCTGGCCGACGACGTACGCGCCCACCCCGGCCACGACCCCGACACCGAGGTGACCGCGGAGATAGAGGACACCCCAGGTGGCGATGCCGCCCTCGACCATCGCTCCCGCGGCGAAGACGCACGCGAGGACGGTGAGTCCCTCGTGGCGGAGTCCCGCCAGCGCGCGCAGCAGTGACGGGTGGTTGACCGGGGCCAGGCTCGGCAGCGTGGCCGATCGACTGACGAGCGCGAGCACGAATCCGAGGACCGCGATGCCGACCCACACCCCGCGCCAGCTGGCATCCAGCTCGAGGGCGGTCCCGGTCGCGGCCGCGCCCAGGAGCGCGCCGAGGTTGAAGAGGCCATGAAAGCGGAGGAGCCGACCGGGAGTCCCCGACAGCGCGGCCGCGGCGACAACGTTCATCACGACATCGACGAAACCCCCGGCGGCCATCGCCAGCGCGAACGCGACCGCGAACGCGCCGAGCACCGGAGCGAGCGCGACCGCGACGAGCATCGTGCTCCAGATCGCGAGCGAACGGGAGAGCGCGGTGCCCGCGCCCCAACGGTCGGTCAGTGCACCTCCGACCGCGTTCACTGCGGCCGCCAGCACGATGCCGACGGCGAGGACCGCGCCGAGCTGAGCGTCGGAGAGCCCGAAGGTCCGCTCGACATCGATCACCGCCACCGCCCAGGCGCCGGCGAAGGATCCGAAGACCAGGAAGGCGCCGGCTACGGGTCGGAGAGTGCCCCGGCGGACCGCGGGCCCGATCGACTCGGGGCGTCGGTCCATGCCGCGAGTGTGTCATGACGCACACCTCCTTCCTGCGCTCGCTTCGTGAATCGGGGCCGCGTCCGGCCCCGATAGGGAGAGCCACGGGCGACGTTGACCGCAGCTCCCCCCACGGGACTTCTGGATTGGCTCGGAGAAGGCACCCTGTCCGTGTTGGCCTCCTGGTTCAGCCGTGATCCGGGGCGGGTGGAACGAGCGCGGCCGTCGCGTGCAGCTCGCCGGCTGTGGAGACCGCCGCATCAGGACACCCCCGCGACGAACGGCGGTCACACATCGACGAGGGGCCGCGTGACGTCGTGCGGCGCTCAGACACGTCGAAGTGGAGCGGACTGCTCGTCCTGCTCTCCTCAGGGGTTGCGACGAACATAGTCCGCGCTGTGCGACGCGACAACCCGTCAACCCGTCAATGTCGCGCGTGCGCGCGGTGTGTGTCGCGCGTCACTCGCGCGCGATGGCGCGCGCGTCGTGGGCGACGGCCGCCGTGATCAGCAACATCGATCGCGTGCCGATGTTGATGCGCGGTCGCGCGTTGCGTGCCGCGCGAACGCATTTCGGGACAAAGAGCTTGCGCGCAAAATCGCGCTTGTAATCGCGTCGCGACTCTGGCGACAATCCGTCTCGAAGCGATTTCAAACGCCGTGGTTCAGTAAAGGATGACGACATGGCGCCGACAACTTCGGTTTGCTCCACGGAGGTAGCAGCCGATGGTCGTCGAGCAACGCTCTTCTCGCGTTGGCGGCGACTGCTTCTCTTCGCCGGTCTGGGCGCGTTCGCCGCTCTCGCACTCGAGGCAGCGAGCGCGCCCGCCGCGCGAGCTGACGTCGCGATCGCTCCCGCTCCGGTCGAAGCACCCGCGCTACCGGGCTCCGTTGTCGCGCCTGACCCCGCACCGGCACCGGGCGATGTCCCGCCGGCGGTCCCGGCGGTCGCTGAAGCACCCTCAACCTCAACCTCAACCTCAGAGTCGGGTGTCGTTCCCGACGACCCGACGCACACGCCCCCTGATCCCGGCGCGGCCGGCGGTGGCACGCCGGAGCCGGTGACCGACCCGGCGGCCGGTGTGCTCCCCCCGGCGCCGTCGAGCTCGGTGGTGGACCCACCGCCGGTCACGGGTGTCGTCGATCCGATCACCGACCCACCGGTCGATCCCGTCCCAGCAGCCGACCCGGCGAGCGCCACGGTCACTACGGGCGCCCCGGCCGCGAGCGACGCGCCGGTCACGAGCGGCTCGGCTATCACGACCGACACCGCGCCGGTCGTCGCGCCGGTCACCGCCATCCCGGCGGCGCCGCCTCCGCTCCTGGCGGATCCGGGGGTCAACAGCAACGTCGCCGGGCCGATCTCGACTCCGGCCGACCGCGTGATCGCCGTCATCGGGTCGCTGTTGCCCACCTCCGCCGGCTTCGAGTCGGTGCTCGGTGTGTACTTCGTGTCGAGCTCGGCGGGTGGCGCTTCGATGTTGTTCTTTCCCGGTGCACCGCTCGGCACCGAGTTTGCGATCGGCGGGCCGGCTTGGCGGATGTTGATGAACGCGGTCGCGAGCTCCGAGGTCGCCGGGGGCTTCGTCCTCGTGATGGGTCCGACGACCGGACGCGGCCGGCTCGCCGCGTGCCGCGGCGGTTCGCTCGTCACGGTCTTCGGGCGCCTGCTCGGCCGGACGCGCGTCCTGTGTCTCGCGGAGCTCACGCGGCCAGGGGTCCTGCGCAACCGGCTGATCCCGCAACCGCTCATCCCACATTTGGTCGCGGTGGGTCACTTGTTCCGCTCGCAAGCGGTCGCGCAGTCCCGCGCGACGAGGTTGGCCGCGGCCGGCCTCGGCGCGGCCCGGATCGGAATCGACCCGGGCTACAACCCTCCGGCCGGAGCGCCGGCAGCGCCGGCAGCACCGGTAGCACCGGCCGCGCCGACGCTCCCGGTACCGACGACCGCTCCCGCACCTTCACCCACGCCGGAGCTGAGTGGCTCCCGCGGTGGTGGCCGCACGCCGGTGAGTGGGATCTTGGCGACCTTCGCGTCGCTCGCCGCCTTGATGTTCGCCGGCTTCGTCCGGCATCGCCAGTGGCCGCCCATCGCGCCGACCGCGCAGTTGTTGGCTTCCCCTGGTTGAGGTTCGAGCGGGCCGCGAGGCCTGATCTCCTCATGGGTGAGGGACCCCCGGACATCACCGGGGGTCCCTCTTCGTATGCGTCCGGGTGAGGCACACTGACGCCCGGCCCCGAACCGGAGACTCGACCATGGCGCGCACGAAGCAGCGACGAGCGAATCTGTTCGCGGTGTCGGTCGGAGCCATGCGCCTGGCGTCGGGCGTGTCGTTCCTCGTCGCTCCGGACGCGGCGAACCGGCTCTGGGGCGATGCCGAGGACAGCGGTCCGACGGCGAGCCTGCTGCTGCGGTCCATGGGATATCGCGACGCGCTGATCGGGGGCCTGCTGGTGTGGAGCGGTCTGCGCGGCAGCGCGACGACTGCCGGCTGGTTTCTCGCCTCGGCCGGAGCGGACGCCGCCGATCTGGTCGGCGGCGTCGCGAACCACGAGCGCATGACATCCCGGCAGCGCATCCGGGGGCTCGGGGGAGCGGGCGTGGGGATCGGGGTCGGCCTCCTCGGTGCGGTGAAGTCGATCCGCTAGCCGGGCGTCGTCTCGTCGACCCACTACCGTCCCCGGCCATGACGAGTCGCGGCCACATCGTGATGGGGCTGCTCTTCTACCCACGCGGTGGTTCCGCCTACGTCGTGCGCTACCTCAGTCCCGCGCTCGCGCGCGCCGACTGGTCGGTCACGCTCGCCGTCGGGTCGGTCGGCATCGCGGGTGAGGAGACGCACGCCCCCACGTTCTTCTCCGGTCTCGACGTCCACTTCCTCGACTCCACCGACGCGGTCCGGACGTTCGAGGCCGGCGGCGACGCGATCGCAGCCGCCTCGCCGATGCACCCCTCCTACGAAGACCGCGCCGGCGTCCCCGACGTCGTCTTCGCATCAGTCCCGCCCGGGTTGGCCGACCATCTGGCCGCGGTCTGGGAAGCACCGTTCCGCGCCGCTGGTGCGGACCACGCCGACCTGTTCCATCTGCACCACCTGACGCCGCAGCTGGACGTGGTCCACGCCAACTGGCCGGACGTTCCGTTGGTGGTGCATCTCCACGGGACCGAGATGAAGATGATCGAAGCGATCAAGGTGAGGACCGCAATTGCAGACAGCTTCGGGGAGACCTTGGCGACGATGCCCGAGGATGTGAGCGGGCTCGAGTCGCGGGCCGGCGCGCTCGACGCGGTCGGGCTCGAGGTGCTCCGCACCACCCGATGGGGAGCCTTCCGGCACGGAGAGTTCTGGGCCGCTCGCCTGAAGGACCAGGTGCAGCTGGCCGACCACGTCATCGTCGTGTCACCCCAGAACCGGGAGGAGGCGATCTCGCTCTTCGGGCTCGAGCCCGACCGCGTCACCGCGCTGCCCAACGGCGTGGACATCGAGCGCTTCAAACCCCGCTCGCGCGTCGCCGGTGGCCGCCGCGACGCCTTCCGGCGCTTTCTCGTCGACGATCCGCAGGGGTGGACGGAGACCGGGCCGCCGGGAACGCTCGCGTACACCGAAGCGGATCTGGACCGGCTGCTCGGCAAAGACGACGACGCGACCGTGTTGCTCTTCGTCGGGCGGTTCCTCGGGTTCAAGCGCGTCCCGGCGCTGATCCGCGCCTTCGCCCGAGCCCGGGATCAGTTCGCGCGCCGCGGCTCGCTCGTGGTCTGGGGCGGCCATCCCGGCGAGTGGGAGGACGAGCACCCCGTCACCGTGGCGCAGGAAGTCGGGTCGGACGGCATCTTCTTCACCGGCTGGCGCGGCCACGACGACCTTCCGTTCGGGCTGGCGGCTGCGGACGTGCTCGTCGTCCCGTCCGTCGACGACCCGTACCCGCAGGTCCCGCTCGAGGCGATGGCGGTCGGCCTTGCCGTTGTGGCCTGCGCCAGCGGTGGTCTCCTGTCGATGGTCAATCTCGATCCCGATCGCCCGACCGGCTGGCTCGTGCCCAACGACGATCTCGACGCGCTCACCGAGGCGATGGTCACGGTCGTCAACGATCCCGCCGAGACGGCGGCGCGGGGGGCGAACGCGCTGGCCCACGCGCGGGCCGAGCTCTCATGGGACGGTCTCGTCCCGCGGTTCGAAGGCGTGTACAGCCAGGCAACCGCATACGCTGCCGGACGGCGACGAGGGAACGGCTGACCTGATGGAGCGACGGGGGAAATGAGCGGCTCGAACGCACGACGACAGCTGCGGTTCGCGATCATCGGCGCCGGGATGGCCGGCATCCTCAGTGCGATCAAGCTGAGCGACGCCGGGCTGGACGACTACACGATCTACGAGAAGGGTGATCGCTTCGGCGGCACCTGGCGCGAGAACACCTATCCCGGTCTGGCCTGCGACGTCCCGTCACACCTCTACTCGTACTCCTTCGCGCTGACGCCGGACTGGAGTCACCAGTTCTCACCGGGTCCGGAGATCCAGCACTACTTCGAGCGGGTGGCGCGCGAGCACGATCTCGAACGTCGAGTCCGCTTCGGCGACGAGGTGAAGCGGTGTGAGCTCGTCGATGGCCTTTGGCGGATCGAGACCGCAGCCGGTCACCACGACGAGGTGGACGTCGTCGTCGCGGCAACGGGGGTCCTGCACCATCCGCGGTACCCCGACATCGAAGGCATCGACAACTTTGCCGGCGCGATGTTCCACAGCTCGCGCTGGGACCACGACGTACCGCTCGACGGCGCGCGCATCGGGATCATCGGTACGGGATCCACGGCCGTGCAGATCGTGGGAGCGATCGTCGACCGGGTGGCCCACCTCTCGCTGTTCCAGCGCACACCCCAGTGGGTGTTGCCGCAGGTCAACCCGGCGATCACGGAGGAGGAGCAGGCCGCGTTCCGCGACCAACCGGAGAAGTTGGCCGCGCTGCACTCGAGCCTGTCGCAGACGTTCGGCCTCTTCGCCAACGCGGTGGTGGACGCGGAGTCGCCGGAGATGCAGTGGATCGAAGCTGCGTGCAAGACGAACCTGGAAGAGAGCGTCTCGGACCCCGAGCTGCGGGAACGGCTGCGCCCCGAGTACCGGGCCGCGTGCAAGCGTCTCATCATCTCGCCGAACTTCTACGAGGCGATCCAGGCACCGAACGCGGAGCTGGTCACGGAGGCGATCGAGTGCATCGTCCCCGAAGGTGTGCGGACCAAGGACGGTGAGCTCCACCAGCTCGACGTGCTCGTCCTCGCGACCGGCTTCCACGCCGACGCGTTCATGCGGCCGATGGCCGTGACCGGGCGCGACGGTCGCACGCTCGAGCAAGAGTGGGCCGAGCGGCCGAACGCGTACCTGTCGATCTCCATCCCGGACTTCCCGAACTTCTTCATGCTCAACGGGCCGAACGGGCCCGTCGGCAACTTCTCGCTGATCGAGGTCGCGGAGCTGCAGTTCGGCTACGTCATGCAGCTCATCGAGCGGTTGCGATCCGGCGAGTGCCGCGAGGTCTCGGCGACCCGCACGGCCATGGAGGAGTTCGAGGCGTCGCGAGTCGAGGCGGCCAAGAAGACGGTCTGGGTCACCGGCTGCCGCAGCTGGTATCTCGACGACCGCGGGATCCCGGCGACCTGGCCGTGGGCCTTCGACCGGTTCCGCACCGAGATGGAAGCACCCGACCCGGAAGCGTTCGAGTGCCGGTAGGGTCACGCCGGCCGAGCTCCGACCCGGGCCGAGCAGCTGACCCAGGTGACCTACGGTCGGGCCGCGCTAACTTCCGGCGCACCGACGCCGACGGGAGGACGAATGGGCCAGCGACCGCTCCGGCAGTACTACGACGGCGTCACGATCGTCGTCGACGACGATCTCCCGCTCGTCGAACCATGGCTGCGGCACCGGCGTCGCCTGATCGCATCGCTGCGAGAGCTCAGCGACGAGCAGTGGAACACGACGACCCGCTGCGCGAGCTGGGACGCGCGCGGGGTGGTGAGCCATCTCGTCACGGTTGACGGGTTCTGGGTGTCGTCGCTGCGTGCCGCGCACGCGCGTGCCACGCCCACCACCTTCATCCGCGGCTTCGACCCTTCGACCGGCACCGACGTCTTCGTCGATCCCATGCTCGAGCTGCCGACGGACGTGATCCTGCAGCAGCTCGTCGATGGGACGGACACCTTCGTCACGACGGTCGGGGAGCTCGAGGCCGACGACTGGTCTGCACCCGGTGAGGCACCGTTCGGCCACTTGCCGGCGCGCTACCTCCTGGCTCACGCGCTCTGGGACTCGTGGCTCCACGAGCGCGACATCCTCCTGCCCCTCGGCCTGGAGCCGGCCGTCGAGCCGGACGAGGTGCTGGCCGCCACCTGGTACACGCTCGTCGTCGGTGGACTGCAGGGTGGACTGCTCGAGGATGCCGAGCCCGTGGGTCCCGGAGCCGAGGAACCCATCGACGTGACGTTGCGCTTCGAGGATGTTCCCGGGCCCACCTTGCGCGTGCAGATCGACACCGGAGTCCGCATCACGCGTGCGGACGGCGGGGAGGCGGTGTCCGTGGGCGCGATCGACCTGGTGGAGGGCCTCGCCGGCCGCGCATCCCCGGCACCGCTGGACGCGCTACCGGCGGATCTCGGTGCGCATCTCGGGCGCGCCGCGCAGATCCTCTGACCGCAACGGGGCCGTGACCGCCCGCGAGGTCAGTGGCTGTGAGCGGTGTCGCAGAGGCGTGTCTCGCCTTCTTTGATCTGGCCCGCACCGACTCCCTCGAGCGCGGCGAACGGTCCGCACTGGTGCGGCTCGATCCACACGTGGATCATCGGAGCCTGGCTGCCCTTGCTCAGCCCGTCCGGGCACGATCCGCCGGTCGAGGTGAGTCCGGCGACCTGGCCCGAAGGCGTGAAGCAGAGGTTGTTGTGGATGTGCCACTGCGTGAGCTTGCCGCCGATGTCGGGCACGTCGGCCAGCGTCTGGTTCGGCGCGAGCATGAACATCGCCGCTGCGAGCTTCTTCCCGCCCTTCCCGTCCGGCTCGTACACGAGCGACTCGGGGTGGTCGGGGTCGAGGATGCGACCGTCGTCGAAGTAGTTGACGTTGATGTAGTGCTCGTCACCGGTGATCGCGTCGCCGATCGAGTGGTACCCGTCGGCCTCGGCCACCTTCGGATCCGAGAACTGCGGGAGACGGGCCAGCGTGATCGCGATGAGGTTCTCGGCTCGCGCCTGCTCCTGGAGAGTCACGCCCGGTACCCCACCGAGGTCGATCGGCTTCGTCGGGTCGTACGGCTTCGGCGCCACCGCCGACGCGGTGTGGACGTGGCCCGCGCCGCCGGCACCGTGCGCGTGAACGACCAGGGCACTGTGGTCGTGCCCCGCCGCGTGCACGTGGGTGCCGGCAGAGACCATCGCGGGCACCGCGACGAGCGCGGTGACGAGGGCACTGACGACGAGCGCGGACTGCGCCAGACTCGTCGGCCGGTGGCCGTTGTACGCAGCCGCGATTGCACCCAGGACGGCAGCAGCCGCGAAGCCCGCGGCGACGAAGTCCGCGAGCTGGATCTTCTCGGCCACCTCGAGACCGTTGACGAACGAGATGCCGGAGGTCTTGGCCAGCACCCAGCCCGCGAAGAACACCGCGTTGAGCCCGGCGCCGATCAGCGCGGCGGTGCGTCCCGGGTAGAGCAGCGCCAGGACGCCCCAGCCGATCTGGATGGCCGCGACCGCGGTGAAGACGATGACCGCCTGGCGGTGCTCGCTGTGCACGCCGATGGCGGCGGCGTGGATCGCGCCCGCACCGATCGACGCGAACGCGGCGACGGCAAGTGCCGGCGCGATGGTGACAGGGCGCCGTTTCGCGCCGAGCGCGTTGCCGGCAACGGTGGCCATCGATCCCCCTTCTTGGCGGCCGGCGGCGGGCCGCGGTGGACCGCGCATGGTACCTGCAGGGACCCGTCAGGGCATCAGGGCGATTGCTCCGCGAGTCGCTCTTTCTGCTGCGGTGGGCGGAGCAGCTGCATGCCCGGCTTCTCGACCGCCCACCACGACAGGTAGCCGAGCCCGACGCAGAGCGGGGCGGCGACGGCGAAGAAGACGACGGGGTCCGGCGAGAAGCCCGCGTTGACCAGCAGCTGCTGGGCCGGGAACGACAGGATGTAGATGCCGTACGAAGGATCGCCGAGCCGGTGGAACCGGTGCACCGGCTCCGAGCTCGCCATCCCGAGCCCGATGACGAAGGCGGAGATGCCCGCCACGAACAGCAGCGGTTCCTCGATGGCGAAGGCCACGAGGCAGAGCGCGGCGCCGCCGGCGATCATCCAGCGCTTCGAGAGCTCGTCACGGAACGTCGCGAGCGCGAGGCCGAGCAGGAAGTACGTCCCGAGGTGGATCGCGCCGCGCTCGGTGATGCCGAGGACGGCGTACGGAGCCGGGAGGGTCCGCTCGACGACTGCGAACTCGAACGCGAGGAGGGTGAGCACTGCGATGGCGGCGACGAGCGAGCGTCGCCGCATGACGCCGAGGAGTCCGAGCGCGAGGACCCCGACGTACGCCCACGCCTCGTAGGGGAGGGTCCACAGCGACCCGTTGACTGCTTGCGACGGCTGGGCGTCGAACACGCCCGGGAGCCGGAAGTGCACCCGGGCGAAGAGCGTCATGTTCCAGAGGTAGTCCCAGGTGAACTTCGACCGGAAGTAGTCGCCCCGCGACAGGTCCGTGACGGCCGGGCCCAGGAACAGGACCGAGATGACGACGAGCACCGCCAGCGCGGGCCAGATGCGCGCGAAGCGGCGGCGGGCGAAGCGCCACGGCCGGGGATCGCGCTCCCAGCTCTGCGCGACGAGGAAGCCGCTGGTGAGGAAGAACGTGATGACGCCGAGGTGGCCGGAGTCGATGGAGTATTTGCCGACGTTGACGTGCGGGCCACGGTGCCCGGTGATCCCGAACGAGTGGTCGAAGACGACCATGAGCGCCGCGACGATGCGAATGAGGTCGAAGCCGTCGAAGCGCACCCTCGGTCGAGTGGACAGCACCCGCACTCCCGCCTTTCCCCGAAGCCGGGGAACGGGAGCATCCCAGATAACGCCCCCAGTGATCCATTATCACTCAGCGGGGCAGGTCTTCCCGCCAGGCGGCGGTTCGAGGCTCACGAGATAGGTGACGACGGCATCGTCGATGCACTGGGATCCCCGCCCGAACGCCGTGTGCCCGGTGCCCGCCCACCGCAGCAGCGTGCCCGAGTCCAGCGCCTTGGCCAGGGCCACCGCGCCTTCGATCGGGGTGGCGGGATCGCCTTCGGTGCCGATCACGAGGATGGGCGGCGCGCCCTTCGCGTCGAGCGGGCCGGGCGGCGGATCCACGCGTGGCGCCGGCCAGAACGCGCACGGGAGCGCCAGCAGCACTCCCACGGCATCGAAGTGCTTCCGGCTGTCCACGATCCCACGCACCGCGTCGAGGGCCTGCTTCGGTGTGAACCGGCCGCCGAGGTCGACGCAGTTGATCGCGTAGTGGGCTTCCATCTCGTTGCTGTACGAACCATCCGGTCGCCGCCCGGTGTAGCGGTCGGCGAGCTGGCTCAGCGGCGCGCCATCGCCCGCATCGGCTCGGGCCAGCGCGTTCCAAAGCTCCGGCCAGCCCGCGGCACCCCGGTAGAGCCCGTACACGGCGCCGAGCTCCGCCCTGGTCCGCCCGAGACGCCGCCCGCCGCCCACGTCGAGCGGCGCGGTGATCAGGCGCGACATGAGCGCATCGAAGGCCGCTGAAGGGTCGCGGCCTCGGGCGAACGGGCACGTAGCGTCGGCCGCGCAGCTCGCGAGTGCGGAAGTGAGCGAGGAGTCGAAGCCCGACGTGTCGGTGTTCGACGCACCGGTCAGCGCACGGTCCGGATGCACCGCGCCGTCGAGCACGACGGCACGGACCCGATTGGGATAGAGGTCCGCGTACAGGGCCCCGAGGTACGTGCCGTACGAGTAGCCGAGGTAGCTCAAGCGGTCGGCCCCGAGCGCGATGCGGATCCTCTCGACGTCCCGGACCGTGCTCGTGGTGTCGACGTGGTCGAGCAGTGGACCGCTGCGGCGCGCGCAACCCTGTATGAGCCGTTGGATGGCCCTCACCGCCGCATCGCGATCTGCCGGTGAGGGCGCCGTGAGGTCCGCGTCGAAGAGCGGGTCGAGGTTGTCGGCGCAGTCGACCGGGGTGCTGCGGCCGACACCACGCGGGTCGAACGTCACGAGATCGAACCGGCGCAGGATCTCGGGCGGCATGGTGAGCGTGGCCTGGCGGAGGAACGCGATGCCCGAGTACCCAGGACCGCCCGGGTTGATGAGGAGCGGGCCGATGCGCGACGCCGGGTCGTCGGCCGGTCGCCGCACGACGGTGATCTCGATCTGCTCGCCGGCCGCCGCGGCGTAGTCGAGCGGGACCTGCAACCGCCCGCACTCGAGCCCCGCATCGCCGTACCGAGTCCAGCGGATCCGGCGACCGGCCCGCGCGTTGCACCGAAGGGTCGGGAGGTCGTCGAACGCGCGCGAGAAGTCCGAGAGTGGGGGCGTGAGCCCGTTGAACGCCGTGACGAAGTCGTTCGACGCGGCGTTCATCTCGTCGACGATCGAGTTGTACGCGTGCGTGTCCTGCGCCGCTCCCGCAGCCTGCAGCCGGGTGAGGCGATCGACCAGCGCCTGCTCGAGCTGCACCACCCGCGCCGTCGCGGCGGTCGCGATCCGAGCCGCGTCGGCGAACGGCTGCACCGAGCCACGCACGGCGGCCTGATCGGCCTCGGCCTGCCGGAACGGGGCCCGAGCCCGCTCGAGCCGCAGCTGCGCCGCGGCCAGCCGGCGGTCCGCGGTGCGGCTGGCGTCCAGCCCCCGCCGGGCGACGAGCGCCCCGACCGCCAGCAGCCCGAACGCGAGCACGGCCATGACCACGAGCAGCCATCGGTGCCCGCGCCGCTCGCGCATGGTGTCGTCGTCGCTCACGGCGTGCCCGCGCCGAGGTTGCGGGTCGCGAGCTCCGCGGCCGCGACCGCGCCCTGGGCGCGGGCCAGGCTGTCGCGGAGCCCTTGCACGGACGTGGCTCCCTCGCCGGCGATGAGCTCGTTCGCCGCGGCCCTGCGGCCGGAGTTGGAGAGCCGGACCGCCCGATCGAGCACCTCGTTCGTCGTTGCGGACTCGGTGATCACCTTGTCGCTGGCTTCGACGATGGTGGTCACGGACTTCGCCACCCGCTCCGCCTCACTGATGGGCGCATCGATGTTGCGCTCCGCTCGTGCGGTGCGCGCTTCCAGGACGAGTCGCTCACGCCGCACGGCCGCGGCGCGTGTGCGCGCGTCATCGGCGCGACCGAACGCGGTGACGCCGGCAATCAGGAGCGCGACCCCGACGACCGCCGCGAGCACGCTCAGCGCAACGACCAGCCGGCCGCGCGTGTCCACGCCGCTCAGACCTGCTCGCCGAACGCGTCGCAGCCCGGGTTCTCGCAGACGAAGCTGGGTTCGAGGACGTTGGCCGTCTCGGCGGGGAGCGCCGTCACCCCGCAGTAGGGGCAGATCGGCGCGCGGTCGATCTCCGCATCGTCCCAGTCGCTCACGACACCCGCGCCGGTTCGAGCGCGCTGATGTAGTCGGCGAGCTGTGCCGCGACCTCGATGGCGAGCTCCGGATCGCCCAGGTCCGGATCGGGCCAGGTCTCCGAGACGCGTTGCCAGCTCTTGGCGCGACCGAGGAAGGAGCCCACGACGGCTTCGGTGAGGACCGGCCGCCACTGCTGCTCCCGTTCCACGAGCTGCGCGATCGCGCGCTTGTTGTCGGCTGCTTGCGAGTTCTCGGCGTGGAAACCGATCTCCAAGGCGAGCACGCGCGCTTCCTTGACCTCGTTGGGCCCGATCACCTGCGCCTCGTAGTGCTCGCGCGGTGGGTCGGCGGGTCCGAACCACACCTTGATGCCGTAGCGCCGGACCCGCAGCCGGAGCTCGCCGAGGTCCGGTGCCAGCATGCCGCGGAGTGCGTCACCGACCTCCTCGAAGAGCTGCGACTCCATCCGGACAGCATGCCCCAATGGGCTAGACAGAGTCCGTAGTGACGGCGCCGGGCGAGGTGGACGATGAAGATCGAAGCAGTTGACGGCATCAGGGTCCTGCGGCTCGGCAACGGGCTGAATGCCTTCGACGCCGCGTTCGTGGGCGAGCTCGACGACGCGCTGACGGCCGTCGAAGCGGATCGGAATGCCACCGCCCTCGTGACCACCGCGAGCGGGAAGCATTTCTCGAACGGGTACGACCTCGAGTTCCTGGGCAGCCTCGCGATGGACGAGCTGAAGGTGTTCATCGACGCGTCGAGCGCGGTGCTGGCCCGCATCCTGGTGTTCCCGATCCCGACGGTTGCCGCACTCAACGGACACGCGTTCGGAATCGGCGCGCTGACCGCGCTCGCACACGACCAGCGCGTGCAGAGCACCGAGCGGGGCTGGTTCTGCCTGCCCGAGGTGGATCTCCAGATGCGGTTCAACCCGTTCCAGCTCGCGCTCGTCGCCGGGAAGCTCTCCCGCCCGACCGCGCAGGAGGCGGTGCTCAGCGGCGGTCGCTACGACGCAGCCGCGTCACTCGCGGCCGGGATCGTCGACGCGGTCAGTGGTCCCGACGACCTCGTCTCCACCGCGACGGAGCTCGCGGCACCGCGGGCCGGGAAGCAACGCGACATCGTGGCGACGCTCAAGGGTGACCTGTATGCCGCGATCCTCGCGAAGCTCGGATGACCAGCGCGCCGACGAAGACCATGGGCGCCCCGACTACGGCCCAGAGGATCTCGCCGCTCATGAACGAGCCCCCGAGCACGTCGATGCCCTGCAGGAACCAGACGGCTCCCACCAGGACGAGCAGCACCCCGATGACCAGACGAACCATGACGCCTCCTCGGTCAGGATCACGGTAGACCGCTACGGTGCCGGGGTGGCTCCCGTGACCCTCTGCGTGACGCTCACCGCTACTCCCGGCAACGCCGCGTTGCTCGTCGAGTACGAGGACCGGGTCCTCGAGCTGCTGCCGGCCCACGGAGCGCGAGTCGTGCAGCGCGTGCGGGCCCTCGACGCGACAAGCGATCCGCTCGAGATCCAGGTCGTGGAGTTCCCGTCCGAGGAGGCACTCGAGCGATACCTGCAGGACCCGGCGCGCGTGGCCCTGGCGGACCTGCGCGATCGGGCGATCGCGCGCACCGAGCTGCTGCGCGTCACCGTGGTGGGTCCGTGACCGGTCGCGGTACGGTTTGGACCGGGGGAGCGAACGATGCAGAGCGATGAGCTGACGAGCGACAGCCGGTACACGATCATCTCGGTCGACGGTCATGCCGGCGCCGACATCCTCGACTACAAGCCGTACCTGGGCGCGAGCTGGCACGACGAGTTCGACGCGTGGGCGGATGCGTACGAGAACCCGTTCGCCGATCTCCTGGCCCCCACGGCTTACCGCAGCTGGGACAGCGGCCGCCGGCTGGCCGAGACCGAGTCGCAGGGTGTGGTCGCCGAGGTGCTGTTCCCGAACACGGTGCCGCCGTTCTTCGCGCAGGGGAATCTCACCGCGCTCGAGCCGACGGCGGAGGACTACCCGCGCCGCTGGGCCGGCCTCCAGGCGCACAACCGCTGGCTCGCCGACTTCTGCGCGGCGGCGCCCGGCCGGCGGGCCGGGCTCGCGCAGATCTTCCTCAACGACGTGGACGACGCGCTCTCCGAGGTCCGCTGGGCCAGCGAGAACATGAACGTCTTCGGCGGGATCCTGCTACCGAACGTCGCGCCGAACTCCGCGCTCGCGCCGCTCTGGGACCCGGTGTACGAGCCGTTGTGGGATCTGTGCGAAGAGCGTGACGTGGTCCTGAACGTGCATGCAGGCAGCGGCCTGCCGGACTTCGGCGATCACGAAGCGGCCCGGGGGATCATGCTCATCGAGCTCGCCTGGTTCGCGCATCGCGCGGTCTGGCACCTCATCTTCGGCGGCGTGCTCGAGCGTCATCCCAGCCTGCGTGTCGTCCTCACCGAGCAGGGAACCGCCTGGGTGCCGCGGGGGCTGGAGACGCTCGACTGGTTCCATCGCCGCATGACCCACGGCGGCGCGGCCGAGACGGTGTTCTTCGGCGCCGCCGCCAAGGGAATGTCGATGACGCCGAGTGAGTACTTCCAGCGCAACTTCTACGTGGGCGCGAGCTTCCTGCGGCCGTCTGAGAGCGCGCTGCGCTACGAGGTCGGGATCGACCGGATCATGTGGGGCGCCGACTATCCCCACAGCGAAGGCACCTACCCGTACACGACCGAAGCGCTACGCGCCGCGTTCGCCGAGTGCCCTCCCGAGGAGACGCGCGAGATGCTCGCGACGACGGCCGCGCACGTGTACCCGTTCGACCTGGCCGCGCTCGACGAGATCGGCTCCCGCATCGGTCCCACGGTCGCCGAGGTGCAGGTGCCGTTGCCGCCGGCCGACTACCCCGCGGACTCGACCTGCAACGCCTTCGACCACGAGCAAGTCGTCAAAGCCTGGTAGCCCCACCGCCGCCGGTAGCCCCACCGCCGCCAGCGTTTCGGTGTCGTCTCGACACGCTGGGACGTGCTCGATCGACACCGAAAGGTGCGAGAACGGTTGCTCAGGCCAGTGTGCGTGCATGACGCCCGCACGAACCCGTTTCGGTGTCATCGCGACACGCTGGGACGTGTTCGATCGACACCGAAACGTGAGAACGGTCGAGCAGGCCACGGATCGCCAATGACGCCCTCTGCTTGCGACCGCTGGTGAAGATCTCCACGGCCTTACGTCGTCACCGCGCTTTCCGTACCGCCGTTGAGCGCGTCGTTGAGGCGTTGAGCCCGGCATCGCGGGGCGGAGGCGTTCTGATACAGCATGTCGGTCGAGTCGCTCGGCGCGAGAGCTATCACAGGGAAGGAACGGCCATTGTGCGTTAGGCACCGTCCCGCGCCCGGACCTGAACTCTTGAACTTCCTGTCTCGGGAGCCGCCATCTGGTCAGGACGTTGACGATGGCCACTAGGTCATCAGTGACCACGACCTTGGGGCGGAACGCCAGCACGAGAAAACGGCACTGGCACCGATACCCATCACCACGAGCATGACTCGACCGAGAACTCGCCCGTCGTCTGCAATGGCCAGGAACACGGTCCCGCCCGTGAGAACGGCAGCGAAGGCTGGTGCGACCAGGCGAAGGATCAGCGGCGTGCGAAGCACGGTCCGAGCCATCTCGCAGTGGTCGGCGTTCCTGTCGCTCGACTCAAGGCCTTGTGTGTCATGGCTGCGAGCAGACACCGAAATGCCACACCCGGCGAGAGGGCACTACCTCAGGCCAGTGTGCAGCAATGACGCTCGCCCACCTGCCTACCTCCGTCTCGCTACCGACCTGGGGCGGCGACGTGCTCGGGTGTCTGTGGCTGGCGCTGGGTGCGCTTGGCCATGCCTTCTCATGAGCCGGCCGGACCGATTTTCTAGTGGGGCGGAACCGTGCGCCAAGTGGTCGCGCGGCGGAGCCACAGGTTGGGGCTATTTGACGCGCCGAACACGACCAGCACGTCGAGCTCGTTGTCGAACGCGGCGACGGCGTCACTCGGCGCGGGGACCGATCGTGCCGTGATCGCCCAGTTGTGGTGCTTCCACGTCCACGTCTCCTGGTTGGCGCTGACGACTGTCACCGCTCGGTCGCGTGTGTCGGTGGCGGCGACCGCAGAGGCATTGGGGGCGCGATTCGGCTGTTCGTGGGTCCATTGCGAACCGTTCCAGGTCCAGGTCTGCGAGTAGTAGGTGCCGGTCGGATCGGGATGGTCACATTTCGCCGGCGATCCGGGCACCGGTGGTGGGCATGAGGTATCGGGGTCGTAGGTGAAGTAGAGGAGTCCGTTGGTAGTTGGATCTCGTAGGAGGGTCCCGTGGAAACTCAGCCGCGGTGCGTCAGCGTCGTGGTGCTCCGTCCAGTCGTGGCCGTCCCACGTCCAACGCACGAAGCTCCCACCGTTGGTGAAGGCTCCCAGTGCTGCGTTTGAGGCAGCAGAGCCAGCCTGAGGTGCGAGGATCGTGAGCGCGTTGGTTGCCGCGTCGAAGGAAATGGGTACGTGTGGCCACGCGGGCGGTATGTGGGATGGATGCTCGTGGTGCCAGCGTTCTCCGTCCCAGGTCCACGTATCCGTCTTGACGTTGTCGTTGCGCGCGGGGTTCACGCGTTCGATGCCGCCGATGAGGACCGTTTCCTTGGTCTGCGCGTCGTACGACATCGACGCACCTTCTCGCGCGGCTGGGTGTGTCCGTGGGTGGGCTTCGTGCCAGCCATTCCCGTTGAATAGCCATGTATCTGCGAGGTCGGTGTAGTGAGTCCCGGTCAGGTTCGCGGCTTGTCCACCGAACAGGACAACGTTTCGACGCGTGGCGTCGTACGTCATTGCGGTCTGGTTCCGCGCAGGCGGCAATCCTGTGCGCTCTGTGAACCGAGCGAGCGTCGCGATGCCGAGGATCGGTCTAGTGCTGTCGCCGATACAACCCGCGAGGACACCCGCGATGAGTGTGATCAACCAAACCCGACGCATCATCCTTCTGACGCTCCCGCGCGAGTGTCGGTTCCCGCACCGGGAAGACTAGGGATGACCCGGGCTGTTCGGTTCTGGTGGCGAGACCGGCTCGCTCTCAGCGGCTATCAGGTCTTGAACTGGGTAGACCGGTCCAGCGCCCAGGCCACTGTTCGCCAATGACGCCAGTGGACGCTCGCTCCCGGACCCGGCGCTCTTGACTCGAAGGTGTCGGAGCCACACGCTTTGCAATGTGTCTGTAGTTGAAGCCGCTTCGGCAGTGGAGCTCTACCACAGGTACGGCTACGCGGTTCTGCCCAAGGCCGTACCTCTCCAAGCAGTCGATTCGGCAGGGGAAGTGCTCGACACCCGCGAGTTGTCGTGGGAACGACAACTGCGACTGCTGCACGGCGGACGCTCGTGGATCTCCCATGCCGGCGAGATCACGTTCACCGCCCGACTCGCTGGAGCGGAACCAGTGCTTCGAGCGCTGTTGGCATCCCGTGCGCTCGTGGAGTTCAGGACCGCGATCGTTGGACCTTCCGCCCGTCTCTACTTCGATCAGGCCGTGTACAAGAAGGCGCAGTGCGAACAAGTGGTGCCGTGGCATCAAGACAACGGTTACAACCCGAAGAGTCCCGCCGACTACGTAACCTTCTGGATCCCGGTGACCGACACCACGGTCGCCAACGGGACGATCCGGTTCCAGCCCGGCGGACACCGAGCGGGCCCGCTTCGGCATTGGCGGGACCCGGGTGGGTATCTCGTCTGTGACGACGACGCTCAGGGTGGTGTCCCGGTCGAGCTTCATCGTGGTGATGTCGTTGCGTTCTCCTCGCTCTTACCTCACGCGACCGGACCCAATGAAACAAGACATGTTCGCAAGGCGTACATCGCCAGCTGCATTCCAGACGGAACGCGCCTCGCAAACGGCGCGGCGTGCGACGACCCTGTCAACCAGCCGCTGCTCGCCGCAGGCGGAATCTGACCCGCCGCACCCGATCAGGTAGAGGCGACATGGGCGCAGGGGGCAGTCCCCCTCGCGCAGGCCAGTGTGCGTCGATGAGGTCAGTTGGCGCGAGTAGTCCTCAGGCTCGGGGCGTCTTCGACCGAACAACCGGGCATGGATAAGGGCGGGCCTCTGGTAGTCATCGGCTTTGCCCACGACGCCTCGTGGGGTCCGGCGGTGCGCCTGCTTGTGCGAGGGCGCGCGGGGCTCCAACTGCTCGAGGAAGCCGTCGCCTCCCATCGGTCTGGGGCGACTCCCCAGCAGCTCACGGACCTAGTGGGTGTCGAGTCCGAGGCTGGCGAAGAACTGACTCTTGAGCCTGTCGGGACCGGCGAACGGACCGTCGTTCGCATTGGTCGCAACAAGTTCGCCATTGGCGGGTCTGTGGGCGATTGGTCCACGCGCGCTGAGCTCTTGCACTCGCTGGAAGGTCCTGGCTTCCAGTTCCTCGACTACGCGAACGCGGGTGAGATCGCGTTCGTCGTCGAATTCGTGAAGCCGTAGCGGCGGGTTCGCGCAGACACTGGGCACAGAGCGTTCGGGCAGGCCACTGTGCGTTGAAGACGCCAGGACGGGGATCACAAGGGGCTAGCACCGCGAGGCGCTGGCCGCGGAAGGCGTCGTCGTGATGCGGCCTTCCGAGGCGTTGGCGGCGATCGAACCGTCCTAGGAGAATGCTCCGCTGAGCTCCTTGCGGAAGGTGGAGCAGTCGGCGGCCACGGGCGCGTGCACGTCGAGGTGCGCGGTGACAGACCGACCGTCAGGGGTTCGGGTCAGCTCGGAGAGTCGAGCGGCCCAGAGTGTGAACCGCTTCGAGTAGTCCTTGAACTGACCGCGCTCGCTGACGTCCCAGCCGAGCGAGGTGAGCCGCTTGGTCAACGTGTCCCCGGCAGGAGGGGCACCTCCATGGACCGCCAACGTGAAGATGACGGACGGCGCACCGCCGCGCCCACACTGAACGGACGCTGCGACGGTACCGCCGGGCGGAGCCGACACGGCACCGGTGCGGGCGACAGTGCGGATTCGTTCTGCGGCGTCGCTGGCCGATGTCTCCCCGTCGGCAGCTCTGCGCGTCGGCGCCGTGATCCGAGCGACCCCGACTCCGAGCCCGCCCAGAGCCAGCGCGGTCACGAGCCCGGTCGCCAACATCGAGGCGTGTCGGTAGGGGATCCACTCCACGATCGCGGCAAGCAAGATCAAGGGGACCCCGATGTACCAGATGGCGAAGACAGCGAGGCCAGCCTGACCGTCATGACTTGTCACCATGTCGGTTGCCGCCCATACCGCCGCAACCGCAAGCGCCACAGTCCCTGCGATCAGGAGCCCCTTGCTCTTCGTCACGACACCGAAGATCAGTCCAGGACCCCCCACGATGAGCGCGTAGAACGGTGCGGTGATCAGCACCCCGCGTACGCTCGTGGACCGGTCTGGAGCCCAGACTGGAGCGAGCAGCAGCACCACTTCGAACACGAGCCAGGGCCCCGCGCCCGGTAGCCCGACCTGCCACATCCACCATGCCAGACCGCGGCCGCTGCGGGCGGTTACCCAAGCGGTGCCGTTCCATCGCCACCGACCATCGGGCGACAACAACGGATCCATCACCGGGAGAGTAGTGACCGCACGCGCCACCGGCCCAGCACCGTGGCCCAGGCCAGTGTGCAGCAATGACGCCCGCTCACCAACCCGTTTCGGTGTCGTCTCGACACGCTGGGACGTGTTCGATCGACACCGAAACGTGAGAACGGTTGACCAGGCCACGGTGAGCTCACCAGCGGGCCGAGAACGGTGGGGTGGGGCGGGTCAGCCGCCCCACTTGACCTGGTACTCGTCCTTCCACCACTCGCCGCGCCGGCGCTCGTCGTCGGTGGTCACGAGGCTCGGGTCCTGGCCGAGGTCGTCGGGCGTCGGGCCGATGTGCTCGGCGAACGGGCGGAGCGTCTCGACGTCGAAGCCGTAGCAGCGAGCCGCGGTCTCACCCAGCAGCTGGCGGGTGTCGCCGACCGGCACGTCGGCGAAGTCGCTCCGCAGCCGCGCCACCGTGTTCGGCCACGTGCCCTCGGGATGGGGGTAGTCGGTGCCCCACATCGCGACGTCGCAACCCACCGAGTGCCGGCGCCGGATCTCCTCCTTCGACATCGTCGACGCCCCGACGAAGATGTTCTCCCCGAAGTACTCCGACGGCAGCTTGGAGAGGATCCCCTTCATCAGCGCGGCCATCTTCTTCGTGGTGTGGCCGCCGCCGAAGTACTGGTCCCACTTCCACTTCATGTCCGGGACCCAGTAGCAGGCGCCCTCGGTCACGACGAACTTGAGGTTCGGGAAGCGCTCGAACGCGCCGCTGAACAGCAGGTGCGCGATCGGTCGGTGGGTCCAGAAGACGACCTCGGCCAGGTAGATCCCGATGAAGTCGTTCATCTCCTCGCGCGGGGCTTCGCCGGAATGGGTGTGCACCGGGAAGCTCGCGGCCTGGCACGCGGCCCACACCGGGTCATACGAGGGGTCGTTGTACGGCGTGCGGTCGCGCCACATCGTCGGGATCATCACACCGCGGATCCCGGGCTTGTCGGCCAGCCATTCGATCTCCGCGACGGAGCGCGCGACGTCGTGGCAGATCGGTACGAGGCCGACGCCGGCGCGCCGGGCCGGGCTCGTCGCGCAGAGGTCCACCAGGAACCGGTTGTGGGCGCGCGCACCCGCGAAGGCCAGCTCGGGGTCTTCGATGGTGCCCGCGGAGAGGCCGGCACCGAACGGGGGCGACTCCATCCCGGTGATCGAGTCGGCGTCGGGAAAGATCACCTCGGCCGCCACACCGTCCGCGTCCATCTCCTTGTCGCGCTGCTCCGCGTCGAACGCGCCGCGCAGGCCTTCTTCGTGCGTGGTCTCCCACTGCGTGATGTAGTCGTAGTTGAGCTTCATCTGGTCGGCGCGCATCGCCTGGCGCTCGGCCAGGAACGCGTCGAACTGCTCGGTGTACTGCGGGTCGAGATACGGCCGGTACTCCTCGCACGGGAGGCCGGCGTGCGCGTCGGCCGAGATGATGACGTAGCGCTCGTCGCCTGCAGCAGCCATCAATCCTTCTTTCCGAGCACCGAGAGGTCGTCGTAACGCTGGTGTACGAACGGCAGCAGCCAGTCGGCGGGCACCCGCTCGACGACCTCGCCGCGTTGCGTGGTGGTCACCTGCGCGAACTCGAGTGACACCAGGCGACCGATCGGGATGTCGACGATCGGGTCGACGGGCGACTCGAACAGCTGGAGCGTGCCGTCGATGGCCCGGCCGTCGCGCGCCTCCTCGTGCCGGTGGACGTGGACGAGTCCGGGCTCGGTGTCGAAGCCCTTGCCGTCGGGTGACGGGCTCAGCTTGAAGTAGAAGTCCGTCTTGTCACGCGGGGCGATGTCGATCGGCTCACCGAGCGTTCCGTCGACCTCTGCCAGCTTGAAGCCGAGCCGTTCGATGTGCGCGTGCACGTGGTCGCCTTCGATGTCGATCGCGACCGCGCCGATCTTCTTCGGCTCGCCGTAGGTCTCGCGCCCGCCGACCGTCGCCTGCTCCGTGGTCATCGGCATGAAGAGCGCGTACTCGCCCTGCTGCTTCCCGTGCCGGGCCCGGACGCCGAACCAGCCCGCGCCGAAGATCGGGATCCCGGCGCCCATGTTGACGGTCGCGAAGCGGATCCGCGCGAACGGCTCGGACGGCTCCAACGGAGGAGGCAGGACCGAAGCGATGACCTCGGGATCCGTCTCCCACACCGCGGTCACCGCAGTGGACCAGATCGTGCCCGACGTGGCTTCCACCTCGCGGTTGCGCTGCCGTTCCGGTGGGCGCGCGCCATAACGAACCGTCATTGTGTCCCCCCATTCGATGTTTCGTGCGCTCGGTAGTCTCGCGCTGGGCGCCTACCGCCGGAAGGCGTCAGGAGCTCCAGGTCGAGCGTTCGCCTTCCGGAGATCTTGGAGAGGAGTCTCCCACCATGCGGGAGATCGAGGGCAAGGTGGCAGTCATCACGGGCGGGGCGAACGGCATCGGCCTCGCCATGGGCCGGCACTTCGCCGAGCACGGGATGAAGGTGATGCTCGCCGACATCCAGCCCGGTCCGCTCGAAGCAGCAGTGGCCGGCCTGCGCGCTGACGGGCTCGACGCAGCCGGCTGGATCACCGACGTCACGAAGCCGGAGTCGGTCGAGGCGCTGGCCGAGCAGACCGTGAACGAGCTCGGCGCCGTCCACGTGCTCTGCAACAACGCCGGCATCGGCCCGGGGGGCCAGACCCAGCTCTGGGAGTACGAGCCGAACGACTGGCGGTGGTGCCTCGACGTCAATGTGCTCGGCATCGCCTGGGGCATCAGATCGTTCGTCCCGCGCATGCTCGCCCAGGGCACCGAGGGCCACATCGTGAACACGTCGTCGGGCAACGGTGGCATCGCGCCGATGGGCGACGCGGCGATCTATGCGATGACGAAGAGCGCGGTCACCACCCTGACCGAGCTGCTCTACTACCAGCTGAAGTCGGAGGGCACGCGGCTGTCGTGCTCGGTGTTGTTCCCCGGACCGAACTGGCTGCGTACTCAGCTCTGGAACGCGTGGAAGACGCGTCCGCCCGAGTACACCAAGACCATCGAGCGGACGACGCCGTATCCCAGCTTCGAAGAGTTCGAGGCGCACATGGAGTCCGCAGGTACGCCACTGCCGATCACGCCACTCGAGGAGGTCGCGGCGCGAGCGCTCGACGCGATCCGCGAGGATCAGTTCTGGATCAACCCGGGAAGCGACGACGCACTCGACGCGCGGTACGCCGCGATGAAGGCGCGACGCAATCCCGACTACTTCCGCAACTGGAACCCCGCGTCGGACGAGTAACTCTCGGGCCTCAACGCTCGCTCAATCCCTCAACCCGAACCATCTGTCCAGCGGCATCGGCATCGGGTGACGAGGGAGGCATTGCGACTTCCGTCACATGGTGGTCGCGTGCGCCTGGTGGCAAGAATTTCGTGACGCGGGTGCGCACACCCTGGCCTACGGTGGGCGGACCTCGCGCCAGCGACCGATGAGTTCTGCTGCGCCGCGACGTCGAACTCTTCGGGGGGGACCAGACCGAAAGAGGAGATCGAATGCTCGCCGGACTCTCACGTCTCTGCTTCCGCCACCGCCGGCTCGTGGTGGTGCTCTGGCTTCTCGGCTTCGTGTTCGCGATCGCGTTCGGTGGCGCGCTGAAGGGTGAGTCCGCGACCTCCGGCCGGTTGCCGAACACCGACTCCCAGTCCGCGTACGACACGCTCAGGCGCGAGTTTCCCCAACGGCACGGCGATGAGGCGCAGATCGTCTTCGCGGACGTCACGAAGAACCGCCCGGCCATCGACGCCTACCTCGCGAAGATCAGGAAGGTAAAGGGTGTAGGGGAGGTTCAGCCGCTCCAGATCTCGCGCGGCGGTCACATCGCGATCGCGCCGATCACCACCGCGTCCGGCTCGGGTACGCATCCGAAGGCGACAGCGACGGAGATCAAAGACCTTGCCGCGCCACTGCGCAAGGAAGGTGTTCCGGTCGAGTTCGCCGGCAACTGGTTCGGCGAAGGTGGCATGCCCGCCAGCGAGATCATCGGGGTGGTCGCTGCGATCATCGTGCTGCTCATCGCGTTCGGCTCGGTGATCGCGATGGGTCTGCCGATCCTGACCGCGATCATCGGGATCGTCGTCTCCCTCGCCGGCGTCGGGATCCTCGCCAACTTCCTGACGACACCGGATTTCGCCCCGCAGGTTGCCGCGATGATCGGCATCGGGGTGGGGATCGACTACGCGCTGTTCATCGTCACTCGTTACCGGGAAGCGCTGCACCGCACGAGCTCACCGGAAGTAGCAGTGCTCGAGGCGATGACCACGTCCGGTCGTGCGGTGGTGTTCGCCGGCTTCACGGTGATGGTGTCCCTCCTCGGGATGCTGCTCATGGGGCTCAACTTCCTCCATGGGCTCGCGGTCGGCACGTCGCTCGCCGTCGTGGTGGCGGTGTCGGCCGCGATCACGCTGCTCCCCGCGATGCTCGGATTCGTCGGCTTCACCATCGACCGGCTCAAGGTCGGCCGGCGCCGACCCAGCACGGGCGAGGGGATGTGGCACCGCTGGGCGCGCACCGTGCAGCGGCACCCGGGCCTGATCGCGATCGCGGGCTTCACCGTGCTGATCCTCGTCGCCCTCCCCATGCTGTCGCTACGCCTCGGGAGCGCCGACGCGAGCAACGACGCGAAGAGCTCCACGACCCACAAGGCCTACGACCTGATCGCGAGCGGCTTCGGTCCGGGCGCGAACGGCCCGATTCTCGTCGTGGCCGACACCTCGAAGAGCGGGTCGTCCGCGGCGCTGCCGAAGCTGGTCCGGGCGCTCCGCTCGACGCCGGGTGTCGCCTCGGTCTCCGAACCGCGCCCGAACCCGGCGGGTACGGCTGCGATCGCGACCTTGATCGCCAAGACCGGGCCGCAGTCCGAAGCCACCGAGCGCCTGGTGCATCACCTCCGTGACGATGTCGTCCCGGCCGCCACCGCGGGAACGACGCTCGTCGTGAACCTGGGCGGCCAGACCGCGAGCGCCGTCGACTTCTCCGACGTGATCGGCCAGCGCCTCCCGATCTTCATCGGCGCCGTGCTGCTGCTGAGCTTCCTGCTCCTCATGCTGGTGTTCCGCTCGGTGCTCGTGCCGCTCAAGGCGGTGCTCATGAACCTGCTCTCGATCGCGGCCGCCTACGGCGTGATCGTGGCCACGTTCCAGTGGGGCTGGGGCGGCGACCTCCTCGGGGTCAGCGCGGGCCCGATCGAACCGTGGGTGCCGATGATGCTCTTCGCGATCGTCTTCGGCCTCTCGATGGACTACGAGGTCTTCCTCATCAGTGGCATCCGCGAGCACTACGACCGCAGTGGTGACAACGCGCAGGCGGTCGCGGACGGCCTCGAGTCGACGGCACGCGTGATCACGGCCGCGGCGCTCATCATGGTGTTCGTGTTCGGCAGCTTCGTGGTGTCGGACGTCCGGGCGCTCAAGCTGGTTGGTCTCGGTCTTGCCGTGGCGGTGGCCATCGACGCGAGCATCGTCCGGGTGATCCTCGTCCCCGCGACGATGGAGCTGCTCGGGAACGCGAACTGGTGGCTTCCACGCTGGCTCGACAAGCTCCTGCCCAGGATCAATGTCGAAGGGTCGACAGTGGTCGACGAGCTCGAGCCGCCGGTGCGCGAGCCCGTCACGTCCGGCGCCTGACCCGGAGCGCCCCCCGGGACACCGCCGGTGTCGGTGCCGAACCCGTCATCGTGACGGGTCTCCGCACAAACGGAGGGTCACTCGTCGGCGAGCTCGGGCGGGAAGCCGCCGGTGGCGATCGGTCCCCACCGGTCGATCTCGATGCGGATGATGCACTTGCCCTGCCGGACCATCGCGGCGCGGTACTCGTCCCAGTCCGGGTGCTCGCCGGCGATGCCGCGGTAGTAGTCCACCAGCGGCTCCAGTGCCTCGGGCAGGTCCAGCACCGAGGCCAGCCCGTCGACCTGGACGTACTCACCGCTCCAGTCGGACTGCACGCAGATCGAGACCCGGGCATCGCGGCGGGCGTTGTGGACCTTCGCCCGCTGAGGGTAGGTCGAGATCACGATCCGGCCCGCCGGGTCGAGCCCGCACGTGACGGGCGAGAGCTGGGGCATCCCGTCGGCGCGTCGCGTCACGAGCACGCCGCGGTGGCGGGACCGGAGGAACTCGATCAGCTCGTCCCGGTCTACCCGGCGCGCGGTCGCGATGTTCCTCGCCATCGTCAGCGCACCAGCCGGAAGAACGAGCGGACCTCTTCGACGAACGCTTCGGGTTGTTCGAACGCGGCGAAGTGACCGCCGCGCTCGAGCTCGTTCCACTGGCGGATGTCCGAGAAGCGGCGCTCGGCCCATCGTCGCGACGGCCGGATGATCTCCTTCGGGAACATCGCGACGCCGACCGGCACGGTGACCTTGCCCAGCTTGGTGGTGAAGTCGTTGAAGCTCTCCCAGTAGAGCCGGCCCGACGACGCCCCGGTTCCGGGGAGCCAGTAGAGCATGACGTTGTCGAGCAGCTCGTCGCGGGTGAGGACGTTCTCGGGATGACCGTCGCAGTCGGTCCAGGCCCAGAACTTCTCGACGATCCACGCGGCCTGGCCGGCGGGGGAGTCGACCAGGCCGTAGCCGAGGGTCTGAGGCCGGGTCGACTGCTGGGTCGAGTAGCCGGACTCCTGGGCCTGGTAATGCTGCACGGACTCGAGCGCCGCGAGCTCTTGCGCGGTCGGCTCGCCGTCTGATGCCTCCGGAAACGCGATGACCATGTTCACGTGGATGCCGACGACGTGGTCGACGTCCTGCTGCCCGATGCTCGTCGTCACGCTCGCGCCCCAGTCGCCACCTTGTGCGCCGTAACGGTCGTAACCCAGCCGCGCCATCAACGCGGCCCAGGCATTCGCGATGCGAGGTGTCTTCCAACCGGGTCTGGTCGGGCGGTCGCTGAATCCGTAGCCCGGGAGCGACGGGCATACGACGTGGAATGCATCCGCCGCGTCCCCTCCATGGGCGACGGGATCCGTGAGTGGTCCGATCACCTTGTGGAACTCGACGACCGAGCCGGGCCAACCGTGGGTGATCACCAACGGCAGCGCGCCTGCTTCGGGGGAGCGCACGTGGAGGAAGTGGATCCCGAGGCCGTCGAGCTCGGTTCGGAACTGCGGGAAGCCGTTGAGCCGCGCCTCGGTCGCCCGCCAGTCGTACTTGGTGGCCCAGTACGCGCACAGGTCCTGCACGTACGCGAGGGGAATTCCCTGGGACCAGTCGTCGACCGTCTCGGCTTCGGGCCAACGTGTGCGGGCCAGGCGTTCACGCAGATCGACGAGCTCCACCTCGGGAATGTCGATGCGAAACGGCAGGATCTCGTCGGACACGTCGGCCTCCCTCGGTCGGCGGCCGAGCGTAGGCCGAGCGGGCGCCCGGTGCCGGGGTCAGGTCGAGCCGGCGGGTTCGGACGAGGTCCGGCTCAGGAGCTCCGTGAGAGCGATTGCCGCGAGGACGAGGAGCGTGATGATGAGGACGGTCACGGGCTTCGGGTGGCTCCGGGTCACGAGGACCAGCGCTCCGAGAGCCACAAACGTGATGCGCAGCCCGGTGCGTGAGCGGGCGACCCAACCGGCGAACCCCTCGGTCGCGAGCTTCGTGCCCTCGCCCCCGCGCACCAGGGACCGGACCCGTGCCGCGCCGTGCGAGGGGCCCGCGAGCCAGGCCCCGATCGCGACCACCACCCCGAGAGCGAGGAGGCTGCGGCCCGCAAGGCGGAGGAAGCTCAGCAGCTGGTCGTACGCGGCGGCGGCCGCGTCACGGGGCAGGTCCGGGCTGGTGACCGCGTTGAGGTAGGCGGCGCGTCCCAGGTTGAACAAGGTGAGCAGCACGAGCATCGAGAACGCGAACGCGAGCCCGGCGCGCAAGGTGGTTCGGCGCCGGTTCGGCGACAGCACGATCGCCCCGGCGAAGCAGGCCAGCATGAGGATCGGCAGGACGATCGCGAGCTTCTGCAGGAGGTCCACGGCCGATTGCGCCGACTTCAGGTCGTCCGATTGGAACAGCACGAAGCGCGGCGAGACGCGCTCGGAGGAGCTGTCCGAGAACACGTTGATGCCGAGCCCCTCCAGGCGCTGCTTGACCCGGTCGACGACGGGCCCGAGGTTCACCGCCACCTCGCCACTCTTGGTCGTGATCGCCCGGCCGCTGTTCCCGGTCAGCACTGCCTCGACCTGGTCGTGAGCGCGGCGGTTCGCCCGGTCCCACAGGGTCTGGAACTGGTCCGAGCTGAGCACGCGCACCGCGAGGTCGTGCACGACGGTCTGGAGAGACCTCGCGACCGCTGGCGCGACGAAGTCGGCCTTCGGCGGGAGCGCCTTCTTCACCCGTGCTTCGACGTTCGTGCTCGACACCAGCGAGTTCGTGATGTTCGTCGCGGCGGCATCGATGATCGCCGGGTTCTTGGCGAGCGGGGACACCGTGTCGACGTACTGATTCGTGTCGAGCAGCGTGTTGCGGGTCCATACCGCGATGACGGACAGCGGCGCGAGGACGCACGCGAAGATGAGCAGGAGGATGACGGCGATCCGCCGACCACGCCCGGGGCGCGCTGTGGTCTCACTCATGCCCGCACCCTCCCGCTCGTCGCGTTGGTGCTGGCCGGTCAGCCGATCGCCTTGGCCTTGAGCCGCGCGAATTCGGCGTCGTCGATCACGCCACGCGCCTTCAGGTCGGCCAATCGGGCGAGCTCGTCAGCCGCGCTCGGCGCGGTGCCCGCTGCCTGCTGGATGTACGCGCGGGCCGCCTGGTCCTGAGCCTGCGCGGCCTCGACGGCATGCTCGTGCATCTTGTGCCCGCGGGCGATCAGGTACACGAACACGCCGAGGTACGGGATGACGATGACGAAGAGCACCCAGACGAACTTGGCGAACCCGCCGATGTCGTGGCTGCGGAAGATGTCGGCGAACACCGTGATCAGCAGCCAGATCCAGATGAAGAACATGAAGAACCAGAGCATCGACCAGAAGACCTGGCCGGTCCCGAAGTCGTTGGCGAGTACCACTTGTGCTCCCCCTTGTTGATGACAATTGCACGTGGGTCTCAGTATCTGCCGCCCCGGACGAGCGCGCATCATCCCGCCCGGGTGATTGCCGAGATCCCACTCGCGAGCGGGGAGGCCCGATCTACCCGGGGCCGGGGACCCGCCGGATCTCGAGCATGGTCGAGTTGCGAGCACCCAGGCTGAGCCCCAGCCGGTACACCACCACGAAGACGACGGCCGCGCCCAGCACCCACGGCCCGATCTTGCGACCGCGGCTCGCGCCCTCTTCGAGCTCACCGCCGAGCTGGCGCAACTTCGCCTCGATGTCGGCTTTCGTCACCTTGCCGGTGGGCTTCGGAGACCGCTCGATCCTCATGACGGGGATTCTGGCAGAGGCGCGAGACTCACGGGAATGGTGCGACTCGAAGGCGGCACGTTCCTCATGGGAACCGACGATTCCCTTGGTTACCCGGCCGACGGAGAAGGCCCCGTCCATCCGGTGACGCTGCGCCCGTTCGACATCGAGGCCGAAGTCGTCACGAATGCGCGCTTCCGGGCGTTCGTGGACGAGACCGGGTACGTGACGGCGGCCGAGCAGTTCGGGTGGTCGTTCGTCTTCGGCGGCCTGTTGCCGGACGAGTTCGAGGACACGCGCGGCGTGGCGCAGGCGCCGTGGTGGCGGCAGGTGTACGGCGCCGACTGGTCGCACCCCGAAGGGCGGCAATCGAGCGTGGCGGACCGCGACGAGCATCCGGTCGTGCACGTCTCCTGGGACGACGCGCAGGCGTACTGCCGGTGGGCAGGGATGCGGCTGCCCACGGAAGCCGAGTGGGAGCACGCGGCGCGGGGTGGGCTCGAGCAGTGCCGGTTTCCGTGGGGCGACGAGCTGGAGCCGGATGGCGAGCACCGGATGAACGTGTGGCAGGGAACGTTCCCGGACCAGAACAGCTGTGCCGACGGGTGGTACGGCACGGCACCGGTTACGGAGTACCCGGCGAACGGATACGGACTGCACAACATGACCGGCAACGTGTGGGAGTGGTGCGCCGACTGGTTTGCACCCGACTTCTACGCGAGCAGCCCGGAGACCGATCCGGTCGGTCCGCCCGGGGGAACGCATCGCGTCATGCGCGGCGGCTCGTACCTGTGTCACGACTCGTACTGCAACCGGTACCGAGTCGCCGCCCGGAGCGGGAACACGCCGGACACCTCGACGGGCAACCTCGGGTTCCGGTGCGTTGCCGATGTTCAGCCCGGCGAGTAGTCCCACGGGCAGTGACGGCACCCGCTCTCGCAGCACGAGCCGTTCGTCGCGAGCGCGACGGCGGTGAACACGAAGAAACCGGTCTTCGGGTCCAGGTAGCCCGGTTCGCCGGCTGCCACCGCGGCGTCGTGAGCCCGGGCGATCGCGGGGTCCGGCACCGGGCGGTCGTCCATCAGGCGCCGAAGTCGAGCTCCAGATGGGCGGACCGGAGCCCGTACACGAACGAGTTGGGCATCTCCTCGACGGGCCCCACCAGCTTGAGCCCGCGCACGCGCTTCACCAGCTCCTCGAGGAAGATCCGGATCTCGAGCCGGGCGAGCGACGCGCCGAGGCAGAAGTGCGTGCCGAACCCGAACGCGAGGTGGCGGTTCGGGTAGCGGGTCAGGTCGAGCCGTTCGGGTTCGGTGAAGTGCGCGGCGTCGCGGTTGGCCGACCCGTACATGAGCACGACCTGGTCCCCGGCCTTGACCAGCCCGCCGGCCAATGGCACGTCCTGCTTCGCGACGCGACACATGTTGTGAATCGGCGTCACGAAACGGATGAGCTCCTCCGTCGCGATCTCGAGGTCCGTTCCTTCGCGGAGGAGCTGCCACTGGTCGGGGAACCGGATGAAGTTGAGCAGCGCTCGGGCGATCACGGTACGCGTCGTCTCGGCGCCGCCGTCGAGCAGGAGCAGGGAGTCGGCGATCGCCAGCTCCACGCTCATGGGGCAGCCGTCGATCTGAGCCTTGGTCCACACCGTCATCACGTCGTCCGCCGGGCACCGCGACTTCTCCGCGTGGAGGTCCGCCGAGGCCTGGGCGAACTCCATCGCCGCGATGATCCCGTCCTCCACGTGGTAACGGGGGCCACCGCCGAGCGTGATCGTGCGCTCCGACCAGTCCTGCAGGCTGGGCCAGGCGTCGGGCGCGAAACCGAGGAGCTTGCCGATCATCATCGCCGGCAACGGGGCGGCGAGATCCGCGATGATCTCGGCCTTCCCGCCGTTCGCCTCGACCCCGTCGAAGAGTCGCGTCACCGTGTCGCGGGCTTCGGCCTCCCACTCGCCGACGGATCGCGGTGTGAACCGGCGGGCCACGAGATTGCGGCGGGTGCGGTGCTCGGGGTCGTCCAGCCCGATGATGGCGGGATCGGCGGGGATGTTCGGCCGGTAGCCGCCCTTGGCCTGGTCCGAGTTGATGAAGAGCTCCGCGTGCTTCTCGATGAACTCGATGTCGTCGTAGCGCGAGACGCCCCACAGCTCGTTCGTGGCGTCCCAGTACAGCGGTTGGTTCTCCCGCAACCATGCGTAGACGGGGTACGGGTCGTCCACATAGAAGTCACCGTCAAGAAGGTCCACGTCCATCGGCCGATGCTACGGCGGCGGCCAGGCTCCCCGTCCAAACGCCCTCGCGGCCGGCCTCGTAGCACGGCTCGACCATCGGGAGGTTCCGGTCAAGGCGGCACCTGCAGCGCCGATACCCCGATGGTGATGGACCAGGAGGCATCCGCCCGCTTCGCTGGTCGCCTCTCGGCCATCCTGTATCTGCTCTCGGGCGGGATGCTCGTGCTGGCGGCCCTCGTGCTACCGCCCGCGCCGGGCGCCGACCGCGTCGGCTTGCTCGCCGTCGCCGGCGCGGCGCTCGTCGTCGGTGGCGTCATCGCCGCGCTGCCCTGGTCGCGCTGGCCGCAGTGGACGACCCTCGTCCTCCTGCTCCCCACCTTCCTGCTCATCGCGGTGAACAACTACTACGGCGGAGCCGACGGGTACCGGTACGCCTCCTTCTTCTTCATCACGTTCGCCTGGATCGGACTGACCCAACGGCGCTGGACCTCGCTGCTGTTCCTGCCGCTCGCGGCCGCGGCCTACGTGATCCCGCTTGCCGTGACCCACCGATGGACCCCGGATACCGTGAGCTCGGCCTTGTACGTGCTGCCGGGCTGCGTCCTGCTCGGCGAGGCGGTGGCGTGGGTGTCCGACCAGCTCCGGCGCTCGCGGGCGACGGTTCGCGAGCGCGAGCGCAGTGTGCTCAAGCTGTTCTCCGAGAACCCGCAGCCAATGTGGGTCTTCGCGCGCGAGACGTTCCGCTTCGTCGAGGTGAATGCCGCCGCGGTCGATCACTACGGCTATTCGCGAGACGACTTTCTCGCGATGAGCATCACCGACCTCCGGCCTGCGGACGATGCGCCGCAGCTCGCCGACGAGCTCGCCCAGCTCGATGCGCAGGTGGCCCACAACGGCGTCTGGGGGCACCGGCTGAAGGACGGTCGCGTCATCGAGGTCGAGGTCACGTCGCACGAGATCGAATTCGAAGGCCAGGACGCGGTGCTCGTCGCCCTCCAGGACGTCACCGAGCGCAACCGGCTCGAGCACCAGCTCCGCTACCGCGCCTTTCACGATTCGCTCACCCAGCTCGCGAACCGCGCGCTGTTCGCCGATCGCGTGGATCACGCGCTTGCGCGCCAGGCCCGAGACGGGCGGTCGGTCGCCGTCGTGGTGATGGACCTCGACGGGTTCAAGACGATCAACGACAGCCTCGGCCACACCGCGGGAGACCAGCTGCTCGTCGCGGCGGCCCAGCGGATCCAGAACCAGCTCCGACCCGGCGACACCGCGGCGCGTCTCGGCGGCGACGAGTTCGCCATCCTGCTGGAGGACATCGACGGGCCGGACGAGGTGACCGCACTCGCCGAACGTCTGCTCGCGGTGTTCGCACTGCCGTTCGCGGTCGCGTCCAAGCAGCTGCTGGTCACCGCGAGCGTGGGGGTCACACTCGACCGGCCCGGCGACGGACCCGAGGAGCTCGTGCGCAACGCGGACATGGCGATGTACCGGGCGAAGAGCGAGGGCAAGGCCTGTGTCCGGGTCTACGAGCCCGAGATGCACGACGCGGCCCTGGCGCGCCTGGACCTCGAAGCCGAGCTCCGTCGGGCGTTGCGTTCGGACCAGCTCGTGGTGCACTACCAACCGACGGTTCGGCTCGAGAACGGCGATGTGTGCGGGTTCGAGGCGCTCGTGCGTTGGGAGCACCCGACGCGTGGCCTCCTTCCGCCGGTCGAGTTCATCCCGATCGCGGAGGAGACCGGCCTCATCGTCGAGCTCGGTCGTTGGGTGCTGGCGCAGGCCTGCGCGCAGGCCGTCGCATGGCAGGAGACGCACCCCCATCTCGACCTCGGCATCGCAGTGAACCTCTCGCCGCGGCAGCTGCTCGATATCCGCCTCATCGACGACGTGGCCGCCGTCCTCGTCGGCACGGGGCTCGAGGCGCACACCCTGACGCTCGAGATCACCGAGAGCGTCTTCCTCGCCGATCGCGAAGCCGCGGTGGCACGCCTGCGGGGACTGAAGGCGCTCGGGGTGCGCGTCGCGCTCGACGACTTCGGCACCGGTTACTCGTCGTTGAGCCGGTTGCGCGACCTGCCGATCGACCTCCTGAAGATCGACAAGGCCTTCGTGGACGGCGTCGCCGAAGACACGGAGTCGATCGGCCTGGTGGAGGCGATCTTGCAGATGGCCGAGACGCTCGCGCTCGACACGATTGCCGAGGGTGTGGAGGACATCGAGCAGGCCGATCGGCTCGCGTCGCTCGGCTCCGAGTACGTCCAGGGGTTCCTGTACTCCCGTCCGCTGCCGGCGGCGCAGATCCCGGCGTTCCTACGCGGACGCGGGCACGCGAGCGACGTCATGCGTCGCTAGACCGTCGACGAGATAGTCGAACCCGTCGTTCACGAGCTGCTCCAGGTCGCCGTCGCTCTCGATCCACTGGTTCAACGCGGCGCGGAGGCAGGCCATGGACGCGCCGGCCACCAGTCGCAGCTGCAGGATGGACGCGCTTCCGCCCCGTTGCGCGTCGCGCTCGCGCAACGCCACGGTGACGGCTTCCTCCCAGCTCTGCTGGCGCTCGAACTTGTGCGAGCGGAGGCTCGAGCTGCCGTCGAAGATCCTCGACCGCAGCAGGAGCCGCTCGCGGTCTTGCGCGTACTCCTCGGTGGTGGAGTGGAAGGCGGCTTGCACGGCGCGGATCGGCAGCTCGTCCGGCGGCCGCTGGGCCAGCTCGGCGAGCAGCGCCTCGAGCCGCTCGTCGCCGTCGGCGAACAGCACGTCCTCCTTGGCCGAGTAGTAGCGGAAGAACGTCCGCTGGGAGACGTCGCAGGCTTCGACGATCTCGTCGACCGTGGTGCCGTCGAACCCCTTCTCGGCGAAGAGGGCCAGCGCGGCCGACTCCAGCGCCTGGCGGGTCTTCTCCTTCTTCCGCTCCCTCAGGCCGGCTTTCTGGAGATCTCCCCCGGCCGGATGGCTGGGGTCGGTCATGACGGGCGGCCGAGGGTGGGGTGATGCCGGTTCTGCACGCCGACCAGTGTGACAGAAACCAACTATTGGCGCAAACAGTCGAAAGTCAGTTACTGTCATTACATGACCGCGACCGCAGAGGGCCCCGTCACTCCCGGCGCCGACCTCCAGCCGACCGGCGTCGAAGCGGCCGCCTTCGCGCGGCGCTGGTGGACGTTGGCGGTGCTGTGCCTCAGCCTGCTCATCGTCTTCGTCGGGAACTCGAGCCTCAACGTCACGATTCCCACCCTCTCGCGCGACCTGCACGCCACCACCTCCCAGCTGCAGTGGGTCGTCGCCGCGTACTCACTCGTGTTCGCCGGTTTGCTCTTCTCCACCGGTGCACTCGGCGACCGCTTCGGTCGGAAAGGCGCGCTGCAGCTCGGGCTCGTCGGCTTCCTCGTCGGCGCCGCGCTCGCGTCGGAGTCCACCGAGATGTGGCAGCTCATCGGCTGCCGCGCCGTGATGGGAGCGTCGGCCGCGTTGATCATGCCGTCGACGTTGTCGATTCTCGTGAACGTCTTTCCCGCGCGTGAACGGTCCAAGGCGATCGCGATCTGGGCCGCGACGACCGGAGCCGCAGGTGCCATCGGCCCGGTCGCGAGCGGGTTCCTGCTCGGGCACTTCTGGTACGGGTCGGTGTTCCTCGTGAACGTGCCGATCATCGCGCTCGCGCTGATCGCCGGGTGGTTCCTCGTGCCGAAGTCCCGGGATCCCGAGCAAGGGAAGCTCGACCCGCTCGGTGCGGTGCTGTCGATCATCGGGATCTCCGCACTCGTCTACGGGCTGATCCAGGCGCCCGACAAGGGATGGGGGAGCACGGGCACCCTCGGCGCGTTCGCGATCGCGGTCGTGGTGCTGGCCCTGTTCGTGGCGTGGGAGCTGCGGGTGGACGAGCCGATGCTCGACATGCGCTTCTTCCGAAACGCCGCCTTCAGCACGGGCACCGGCGGCATGATCCTCGTGTTCCTGGCGATGTTCGGCGTGATGTTCCTCGTCACCCAGTACTTCCAGCTCGTGCTCGGATACAGCCCGCTGTCATCGGCGCTGCGCATGTTGCCCATGGCCCCGATCATGATCATCGTGGCGCCGTTGACCCCCGGGCTCTCGCGCAAGTTCGGCGCGCACCGCGTCGTCGCGATGGGCATGGTGTTCGTCACCATCGGTCTGCTGATGTTCCGCGCGCTCGGGCTGCACACGCCGTACCTCTACGTGCTGGTGTCGTTCATTCCCCTGGTGAGCGGCATCGCGCTGACGATGTCGCCGATGACCGCGGCGATCATGGGTGCGGTCCCGGCCCGTCGTGCCGGTGCCGGATCTGCGATGAACGACGCGACCCGCGAGCTCGGCGCGGCCCTGGGAGTCGCCGTGCTCGGAAGCGTCGCGGCGTCGCACTACGCGAGCGGCGTGTCCAAGCTGGTCACGCATCTCCCCGGCCCGGAGCGCGCCGCGGCCGAGACGTCGCTTGCCGGAGCGCTCGAAACCGCGTCCCATCTGCCGGCCACGGCTGCCCATGCATTGACCGTCGGGTCACAGGAGGCGTTCGTCGGCGGGATCCACCTCGCGGTGACGGTCGGCGCGATTCTCGCGGCCGTCTCCGCCGGGATCGTGTACCGCTACCTGCCGAAGCACCTCGGCGCCGAAGGTGCGATGCACGGTGCCGTCGAGTCGATGGAGGACATGGCGGAGCTGGGTCTGGGGGGGACGCCGCCGATCTTCGCCGACACGGCCGGTGATGTTGATACCGACGGTGCGGGCGCGGATGCCGCCACGGACCCGGCGTTCGAATCGGATTCCGTGCCGGGCCGTTGACGGCGCCACCTACGGTCCGGGGAGTGAACGGCCCGTCGAGCGAGCACCGGATTGCGCCCGACGCGCCCGACCCGCGCCGGTGGTTCACCCTCGCGATCGTCATCTTGTCGGTGCTGATCGTGGCGCTCGACACGACCGTGCTCAACGTCGCGATCCCCACGATCCTGCGCGACCTGCACACGACGCTACCGAGCCTGCAGTGGGTGATCACCGGGTACTCGCTCACGTTCGCCAGCCTGCTGATCATCGGTGGCCGGCTCGCGGATCTCTACGGCGCCCGGCGGATCTTCATCATCGGCGCGGCGCTGTTCGGAGTGGGGTCGCTGCTCGCGTCTCTCGCCCAGTCCGTACCGGTACTGATCTTCGGCGAGGCGATCATCGAGGGAGTCGGCGCGTCGCTCATGATGCCCGCCACGCTCGGCATCCTCTCCTCGACCTTCCACGGTCACGAGCGCGCGACCGCGTTCGCGATGTGGGGCGCCACGGCGGGTGCGGCCGTGGCGCTCGGCCCGCTGATCGGCGGCTTTCTCACCACCAACTACTCATGGCGCTGGTCGTTCCGAATCAACCTCATCGTCATCCCGATCGCGATCCTCGGCGCGCTGCTCGTCATGCGTCGCAGCCCGACGGCCTCGGCACGGGAGCGCATCGACGTGCCCGGCGCGCTCCTCATCGCGAGCGGCATGTTCCTGCTCGTCTTCAGCCTGAGTGAGGGGCCGCGCTACGGCTGGTGGCGTCCGCTCGAGGACTTCACCCTCTGGGGCTCGAGGATCTGGCCGAGCGGTCGCGGGGTCTCCGTGGTGCCGATCGCGATCCTGGTCGCCCTGGTGCTGCTGACCGCCTTCTTCGCGGTCGAGCGGCGCAAGGAGCGCCGTGACACCGACCCGCTGTTCGAGTTCGGGCAGCTGCACCGGCTCAGCTTCCGGTACGGGCTGCTCACCACGATGGTGCTCGCGATGGGTCAGCTCGGCTTCCTCTTCGTGTTGCCGGTGTTCCTCCAGGACGGCAAGCACCTGTCCGCGGTGGACAACGGTCTCTGGCTGTTGCCGTCGGGGATCTCGATCATCATCGGGACACAGATCGGGGCACGGCTCACCCGTCGCATCACGGTGACGTCCGTGGTCCGGATCGGACTCGTGCTCGAGGCGGTCGGCCTGCTGTTCATGGTGCTGGCGGTCTCTCCCGAGCTGACCTTCTGGTCGTTGGTCCCTGGGCTCGTCACGTTCGGCATCGGCATCGGGTTCGCCGGCTCGCAGCTGACGAACGTGATCCTCTCCGAGATCCCCAACGAGCGCTCCGGTGCAGCCAGCGGCGCGAACACGACCGTGCGCCAGCTGGGCGCGGCGCTCGGCATCGCGGTGATCGGCGCGCTGCTCACCAGCGTGACGATCTCGCGCGCGGTCTCGGCCGTACGGTCGTCCCGGCTCTCCGCAACGATGAAGCGGACCGTCGAGACGGGCCTGCACGCGAATGGGGTCAACTTCTCGCCCCCTCACCGCGCCTCACTCGCCGAGGTCACGGAGCTGCGTCATCTCGTCGAGAGCGCGGTCGCGGCCGGGACGCGGAGCGCGCTGCTGTTTGCCACCGCGGTCGTCGCGATCGGCGCGTTCGTCTCGTTGCTGATCCCGAGGATCCAGGTGCCGAGTCGCCAGGACGAGGAGCTCCGCCTCGAGCAGATCGAATCGCTCGGCAACGTGAGCGGCACAACGGTCGAGCCGACCGCGGTGGAGTGGCAGGGCTGAGCGGCCCGCCGTCGGCTCACGCTTCCGGCGGATGCTCGACCGTGACGCCCGGCGGGGCCGAAATGGACGCTTCGGGCTCGAGTGGCCGCCGAACACGTCCGCGCGGTTCAGGCGGTCGCCCGATCGGTCAGGCTCTTGCGATGGCCGCCAACCCACCGACGCAGTACGCGACCGACCGCAACCTGGCCGCGCGCCAGCGCCTCTGGTCGACGAGCCGGCGTGATCCTGCATTCGACCTCTTCTCGTGGGTGCTCGATCTTGTGGCCATCGAGCCCAGCGACGCGCGGCGAGTGCTCGACGTGGGCTGTGGCAACGGCGCCTACGAGCGGTCGCTCGCGCAGCGCGGGCACCGAGGACGGCGCGTCGCGATCGACCTCTCGGCGGGCATGCTCCCGCACGTCGAGCACGCGGCACGGGTGCTAGCCGACGTGCAGCGGATCCCGCTCGTGTCGGAGACGTTCGACATCGGGCTCGCCCCGCACATGCTGTACCACGTGCCGGACATCCCGAGCGCGGTGCGCGAGCTGCGCCGGGTGCTCCGGCCGGGGGGAGTGTTCGTGGCGGTGACGAACGGGATCGAGAACCTGGGCGAGCTCCGCCGACTCGTCGAAGCGGCGGTCGGCACCGGTTGGCGGATGGCGCGTCCCGCCGACCAGCACTTCAATCTCGAGAACGGGGCCGATGCCCTGTCCACGGCGTTCGAGACCGTGACGCGGGTGGATTGCCCACCGAGCTCGGTCGTGGTCCCGGATGTGGACACGCTCGCGGACTACGTCGCGAGCACCGGCGACCACTACGAGCAGGAAGCCGGAGTGCCGTGGACGCAGGTCGTGGCCCGCGTGCGTGAGCTTGCCGGCGCGACGGTGGCCCGCGACGGCGAGCTCCGGCTCAGCTCGTCGGTCGGTGCGTTCGTGTGCCGGTGAAGATCGCGAGCCGGACCGCGCGGAGGTGAAGGTGTGACGTCCTACGTAGCCCTGATGCGCGGCATCAACGTGGGCGGCAAGAACAAGGTACCCATGGCGCGACTCCGGGTGATGTTCGAGACGCTCGGCCACGGTGACATCGTCACGTACATCCAGAGCGGCAACGTCGTCTTCACGAGTGCCGCCAAGCCGCCGCGCGTTGCTCGTGACATCGCGGCCGGCATCGAGCAGGAGTTCGGCATCCGGGTGCCGGTCGTCGTGCGGACGCGTGCCGAGCTGGCCAAGGTCGTCGCGACCAACCCATACGTGAAGGCCGGTGCGGACGTCGCGAAGCTGCACGTGACGTTCCTGGCCGACCGGCCGGCCGCGGCCGCGATCAAGCGGCTCGATCCGGACCGGAGCCCGCCCGACGAGTTCGTCGTGAAGGGGCGGGAGGTGTTCCTGCATCTGCCGAACGGGATGGGCCGGACCAAGCTCGGCGTCGACTACTTCGAGAATCGCCTCGGAACCATCGGCACGGCGCGGAACTGGAACACCGTGAACAAGCTGCTCGAGCTCATGGCTCACTGAGACATGCGGGCCCCGTAGAGTTCCGGTTCGAGACGCTCTGGGGCGAGCCGATGCCCTGGAAGGAGCCGGCGTGAGCTCGAAGGGCGACCAGCTCGATCGTGGCACGATCCTCGCCCTCGCGGCGATGGCGCTCGGTGTGTTCGTGATCGCGAACGACTTCACCGCGCTGAGCGTGGCGATCCCGCAGATCGAAAAGGATCTCGGAACCGATCTCACCACCTCGCAGTGGGTGATCAACGGGTACGCGTTGGTCTTCGGAGTGTTGATCGTGACCGGCGGCCGGCTCGCGGACCTGCTCGGCCGTAAGCGCATCTTCATGATCGGCAGCGCGATCTTCGGTCTGTTCTCCGTGATCGGTGGGCTCTCGCCGAACATCGAGATGCTCATCGCGTGCCGGTGCGCGATGGGGATCGGCGGCGCCATGATGTGGCCCGCGATCCTGGGCATGACCTATGCGATCGTGCCGGACAGCCGGGCAGGACTCGCGGGCGGGCTGATCCTCGGGGTCGCGGGCTTCGGCAACGCGGTGGGCCCGATGCTCGGTGGCCTGCTCACCGACGAGCTGAGCTGGCGGTGGGTGTTCTTCATCAATCTGCCGATCGCCCTCTTCGCAATGTTCGTCACCCGACGTGAGGTGACCGAGAGCAAGGTGGCCGTGAGTGACCGCCGGCTCGACTATCCCGGCGTCGCCACGTTGACGCTCGGGGTGGTGTCCCTCCTGCTCGCACTCGACGACGGGACCGACCTCGGCTTCACGAGCCCGGCGATCCTGGGCCTGTTCGCGTTTGCGGCGCTGATGCTCGCGGCCTTCGCGGTGATCGAATCTCGTCAGGGCGAGCACGCGCTGGTACCACGCGACGTGCTGAAGAACCGCATCTTCACCGCGGCGAACGTCTCGGTCCTGCTGATGTCGGCGATCTTCTTCTCCGCGCTGCTGTACCTCCCGCAGTTCTTCACGAAGGTGCTCGGATACTCGGCGCTCGAGTCGGGCGCCGGCCTCCTGCCCATGATGGGCGTGTTCGCGGCGACGTCGTTCGTCGCGGGGTCCATGTACGAACGGCTGGGCGCGAAGACCATCGTCTCGGTCGGCGCCGCGTTCCTCGGCTCCGGGATGCTGGTCCTGTCGTTGCTCGACGCGGGCTCCAGCTACATGTCCCTCGTGCCCGGCATGATCGTGCTCGGCATCGGCGTGGGGCTCTTCTACTCGTCGATCACCACATCCGCCGTCACCGCGCTGGACCCGGAACGCGCGAGCCTCGCGGGCGGGATCGTCTACATGTGCCAGATCGCCGGCGGGGCGATCGGCCTCGGGCTCAACACGGCGATCGTGGTCTCGGCCGGCTCCTCACAGAGTGACTTGGCCGACGGCATCGGCAACGCGTTCAAGGTCGACGCCGCGCTCGCGGTTGTCGGGCTCGTGGTGGCGGTCCTGTTCGTGGGAGGAACCGTCCAGCACGAGAGCCATCGAACCCTGCGCTGGCGCCACCGGGCCCATGTGTGAGTGACCCGGTTCTCACCGCCAGGCGAATCTTGGCCCGTTCTTACATGGCCTGTGATCCGCTCTTACGACCGGGGGCGATCGTGTCGCCATGCACGACGTCCGCGGCGACCAGCGCTCCGCTCCCCCCGTAGCTCTCGGCGCGGTCGCCGCGCCCGTCGTGGACATCGCGATTCCCGTGTACAACGAGGAGCAGGCGCTCACGCTCAGCGTCGAGCGGCTGCACGGGTATCTCTCGCGTGGCTTTCCGTTCTCCTGGCGCATCACGATCGTCGACAACGGGTCGACGGATGGGACATGGCTGGCCGCGACGCGCTTGGCACGTGATCTCCCGAATGTCGCGGCCCGCCGTCTCGAACGCAAGGGTCGCGGTCTGGCACTGCGGACCGCGTGGAGCGGAACGGACGCGACGGTTGTCGCGTACATGGACGTCGACCTCTCGACCGATCTCGACGCGCTCCTGCCGCTCATCGCCCCGCTCGTCTCTGGCCACTCGGACCTGGCGATCGGGTCACGGCTCGCGCCCGGCGCTTCGGTCGCGCGGGCGCCACGACGCGAGCTCATCTCGCGCAGCTACAACCTGATCCTGCGCACCGTTCTCGCGACACGGGTGCGCGACGCCCAGTGCGGCTTCAAGGCGGTGCGCGCCGATGTCGCGGACCGGCTCTTGCCGGCAGTGAAGGACGACGGTTGGTTCTTCGACACCGAGCTCCTCCTGCTCGCCGAGCACAACGGCTTGCGCATCCACGAGGTGCCCGTGGACTGGATCGACGACGCCGACAGCCGAGTGCACGTCGCCCGGACCGCGTTGGACGACCTGCTCGGGACGGCCCGGATGGCGCGCACGTTCGCGACCGGGGGCGGACGGCTCGAGCTCGGCAGCTCGGCCCGCCGGCCGCTCGCAGACGACTTCGGCCGCCGGTTCGTGAGCTTCGCCACCATCGGGACTCTGAGCACCCTCGTGTCGCTCGTCCTCTACCTGCTGACGTGGAGCGCGCTCGGAGCCATCGGAGCAAACGCGCTCGCGTTGAGCGCCACGTTCGTGGCGAACACCTGGGCCAACGCTCGCTTCACGGTCGGCACCCGCCGGCCGCGGTGGCGCGCGGCGGTCGCACTCTATGCCTTCGCACTCGCCTTCACGAGTGTGGCGCTGCTCCTCGCCGATCTGGTCGGGGCCGGCTTCGCGCTGCAGCTCGCAGTGCTCGTCGTGACGTGGTCGGTGGTGGCCGCCTGCCGCTTCGCCCTCTTGCGCTCGACGCTGCCGTCAATCCCACGCACCGCCTGAACCGTCACTGCCACCTAGCCGAGGATCGAGCTCACATGTCCAGCGCGACCCTGATCCCACCCGTCGAGGCCACGCCCTCGACGCCGGTCGACGCCGACCCGCCGGCACCGGCGCCCCGACGGTCCCCGATCCGGCGGCTGTGGCGGGGGCCGGACACCGATCCCGGGTGGGCTCGCCCCGCGCTCTACGCGCTGCTCCTCGCCACCGCGGTGCTGTACCTGTGGGGGCTCGGCGCGTCCGGCTGGGCGAACTCGTACTACTCGGCCGCGGTGCAGGCGGGCACGAAGAGCTGGAAGGCGTTCTTCTTCGGGTCCACCGACTCGTCGAACTTCATCACGATCGACAAGACGCCCGCGTCGCTCTGGCCCATGGCGATCTCCGCTCGCATCTTCGGCCTGAGCTCATGGTCGATCCTCGTGCCGCAGGCACTCGAAGGGGTCGCGGTCGTGGGTGTGCTCTACGCGACGGTGAAGCGGTGGTTCTCACCAGGTGCCGCGCTGCTCGCCGGTGCCGTCGCCGCGCTGACACCGGTCGCGGTCCTGATGTTCCGGTTCAACAACCCGGACTCGCTCCTGGTCCTCCTGTTGGTCGGCAGCGCGTACGCGACGACGCGTGCCCTCGAAGCCGGCAAGACGCGCTGGTTGGTTCTGGCCGGTGCGCTAGTCGGGTTCGCGTTCCTGGCCAAGGAGCTGCAGGCGTTCCTGGTGCTTCCCGGATTCGGTCTCGTGTACCTGATCGCCGGGCCGCCGAAGCTCGGTCGCCGCATCGTCCAGCTGTTGGTGCTCGGCGTGACGACGATCGTCGCCGGCGGTTGGTGGGTGGCGATCGTCCAGCTCACTCCCGCCTCCCAGCGCCCGTACATCGGCGGTTCGCAGAACAACAGCTTCTGGAACGTCCTGTTCGGCTACAACGGCTTCGGCCGGCTCACCGGGAGCGAGACGGGCAGCGTCGGCGGCGGCGGAGCTGGTGCCGCGGGTCAGACGGGCCAGTGGGGGCCGACGGGCTGGACCCGCCTGTTCAACGACAGCTTCGGCGGGCAGGCCTCCTGGCTGATCCCTGCCGCGCTCATCCTCCTCGTCGCCGGGCTGGTACTCACGCTGAAGCGACCGCGCACGGACCGCACCCGTGCGGCGCTCATCCTGTGGGGCGGCTGGCTGCTGGTGACCGGCATGGCCATCAGCCTGGGCAAGGGGATCATCCACCAGTACTACACGGTCGCCCTCGCGCCCGCGATCGGCGCGCTCGTGGGGATCGGTGCGGCCGTGATGTGGCGGCACCGCGACCAGTGGTTCGCACGCGCCACGCTCGCGGTCGCTCTCGCGGCTTCGGTGATCTGGGCCTCCGTGCTGCTCGGTCGTACCCCGAGCTGGGCTCCCGCGTTGCAGCCGGTCATCCTCATTCTGGGTCTCGGCCTCTCGGTCGCGTTGCTCGTGCCCACGGGCCGCCGCCTCGGACTCGCGGTGCTCGGTGCTGCGGTCGTCGTCGCGCTCGCGGCGCCGGCTGCGTACTCCCTGTCGACGGTGCGCACGAGCCACACCGGCGCGCTCCCGACCGCGGGTCCCGCGGGTGCGAGCACTGGCTTCGGACCCGGTCGCGGTGGCCCGGGCGGCTTCCCCGGTGGCCCACCCAACTTCGCTCGTGGCACCGGGGGTCCGCCGAACATCCGCGGTGGTGGCTTCCCGGGCGGTGGGGGACCTCCCGCCTTCGCGGGGAACGGGACCGGTGCCGGCACGGCCGGCGGCCCCCCGGCCGGTGGTCTCGGCTTGCGGGGCGGTGGAGGCGGCATCGGCGGTCTGCTCAACGGCACGACCGCCGGGCCCAAGCTCACCGCGCTGCTCGAGCACGGCGGTGACGGTTACCGCTGGACCGCGGCCGCCGTCGGCGCCAACAACGCGGCGAGCTACCAGCTGGCCAGCGGCCAGGCCGTGATGGCGATCGGCGGCTTCAACGGCAGCGATCCCGCGCCGACGCTCGGCCAGTTCCAGGCCTACGTGCACGCGGGCACGATCCACTACTTCCTCGGCGGTGGAGGCTTCGGTGGCCCGGGCGGCACGTCGAGCTCGTCGAGCGCGATCGCCACGTGGGTCGCGGCGCACTACCCGTCGACCGCGGTCAACGGCGTGACGGTCTACGACCTCACCGCCCCGACCACCGGCTGACCGGGGCCAGCACCCCACTCATACCACCCACCCTCACCCCCACCCCCACCCCCACCCGTTTCGGGGCGCGTAGCCGTCGCCATAGCGACGCGCGTGCGCCCCGAAACGGGTCAGGCGGCACGCGAGAGGTGCTCGCGGATTTGGCCCGCGACCGCGGCGGCGTGGTTGACGATCTCGTCCCACCGGAATCGCATCACCGTCCAGCCGTCGGCAGTCAGCCTTCGGTCACGCTCGGCATCGCGGCGGTGATCGAGGAGCCCGTCGTGGAACCGCGCGCCGTCGATCTCGACGACGAGGCGCGCGCTCCGGAAGACGAAGTCCACGCGGCCGATCCAAGCGTCCGCATCGCCCAGATCGACCTGACGTTCCGGAGCGGGGAGACCATGGCTGCTCGCCAGCTCGACGAACCGTGACTCCAGCTCACTCTCGGGCGGGACATAGCGCGCGCCCCGCTCGGTCAACAGCGCGCGCATCAGCACGGTGCCCGACCGCCCGTGCTCGGCGAGATCGTCCAGTACGCGCCAGAGCGAGGGGAGCGTGACCAGCCGTCGCGCCAGGGAGCTGTCGAGCGCACGTTCGGCTCGCAGTGCGCGGACGCTGCCGCAGAGGTCGAACAGCGTCCGAGCCACGGAGGTACACGGGATGGCGTCGAGCACGAGACAGTGGCGGGGCGGCAGCGCGAGGGACTGCTCGAGCTCGACGCCGGCGAGCGAACGACGCCGGCGAGGGATCGAAACCGTCAGCGGCTCGATCGAGAAGCCCGGTATGCCGTGGAGCGCCGCCGCACTCCGATGCGAGAGCACGGCACCGCTTCCGGCGGCAACGACCGCGGCAAGCGCACGGAGCCGTGGGCTCTGAGCGGCACCCGGAAGGCGGTAGACCCGCCGGCGGACATCTGCGAGCCGCCCGAGTCGCCGTCGGTGACGGATCGCAGATTCGGTGAGGCCCAATCCGAGCGCTTGCTGATGTGTGATGAGGCCGTGTTGGCGCGAAGCCAGCGCATCCATGCGCTCGTCGGTCATCGCCGGACGCTACGAACCGGCTGGGACATTCACGCCCCCGACCCGTTTCGGGGCGCGTACCCGTCGCCATAGCGACGCGCGTGCGCCCCGAAACGGGTCGGGGTGGGGGTGACCGGCTCGACTGAGCAGAGCCTGGGGCCGCGTCCTAGGGTTGGCGCGCCGGCGAGACGGACAGAATTTGACCGGCGAGTACCCACGAAGCACGACCGGAGGATCCCGATGGCATCATCGAGCGCGGGCTTGCACGAGCCGGCGGAGAAGCTCCAACCCGAGACGATCGACCAGCACCGCGCGCTGGTCTCGATCATGGAGGAGCTCGAGGCGGTCGACTGGTATCACCAGCGCGCCGACGCGACGAGCGACTCCACGCTCGCGGCGGTGCTCGAGCACAACCGCGACGAGGAGAAGGAGCACGCGGCGATGACCCTCGAGTGGCTCCGCCGTCACGATCCGGTCCTCGACCAACACCTCCGCACCTATCTCTTCACGGAAGGCTCGATCACCGAGATCGAGCACGAGGCGGAGCACGAAGACGACGGTGCATCGGCGAGCCCGTCGCTCGGGATCGGAAGCTTGAAAGGGGAGGGCCAGCTGTGAACCACTTGTTCCACGAGCTCGCACCGATCACCGCGGCGGGTTGGGTGGCGATCGAGGAGGAAGCGGGCCAGACGCTGCGGACCTACCTCGCCGGCCGGAAGGTGGTCGACTTCTCCGGGCCGCACGGATGGGAGCAGTCCGCGGTCGACCTCGGACGCGTCGAAGCGGTCAAGTCGCCGCAGTCGGACGTCGGAGCCGCGTTGCGCAAGGTGCAGCCGCTGGTCGAGCTGCGCACCGACTTCACCGTCTCGCGCGCCGAGCTCGATGCGATCGAGCGCGGAAGCCAGTCACCCGATCTCGATCCGGTGCGGGACGCCGCGGTCCGCTTGGCCGAGGCCGAGGACAAGGCGATCTTCCACGGGTTCGGCGCGGCCGGCATCCGGGGCTTGAGTGAAGCCTCGGAGCACGCGCCGGTGCCGATCCCCGAGGACTACGAGGACTACCCCCGCGCGGTTGCGTCGGCGGTCGCGCGCCTCCGGGCGAATGGTGTCGACGGTCCGTACGCCATCGCGCTCGGGCCGCGCTGCTACACGGGCGTCGTCGAGACGACCCAGGGCGGGTACCCGGTCCTCAACCACATCCGGATGATCCTCGACGGTCCGATCGTGTGGGCTCCGGCGGTGGACGGCGCGGTCGTGTTGAGCACCCGCGGCGGCGACTTCGATCTGACGTGCGGCCAGGACGTGTCCATCGGGTTCGCGTCGCACGACGCGGGCGGGGTCTCGCTCTACCTGCAGGAGAGCATCACGTTCCGGGTCCACACGCCGGAGGCCGCGGTGGCGCTCGTCTACAAGAAGAAGAAGTAGCGGGAAGGCGCGCTACCGGATCGAGTCGTAGCACGCGGTGATCAAGCCGTAGCACCGCTGATCGCCGACGATGCCGAGCTCCATCTTGTTCATGACGTAACCGAAGGCGAGCTCCGCATCGGGGTCCGCCCAGCCGGCCGAACCACCCATACCGAAGTGGCCGAACGAACGCGGGCCGCCGAGCTGCAACAGGCTCGACGAGACGTTGAAGCCCAACCCCCACTGCAGGTCGAGATCGAGGATCACGATGTCCGGCCCCTCGCTCCGCTGCGTCGTGGCGTTCGCCACCTGCTCCGGGGTGAGCAGCCGGATCCCGTCGACGTCGCCGACGCAGGCGGCGTACATGCGCGCGAGCGAGCGCGCATCACCGATTCCACCGGCGGCCGGTATCTCGGCCGCGTGCACGGGGCGCGAGTTGAAGCTGTCCGCGCCCGCGAACGACCCGCCGCCACTCAGTGCCTTGCCGAGATTCGACGCCGGCCCGATGAGCGCCATCAGCGCGGCGAGTGCCTCGGGATCCACGTCCTCGGTCCCACCCCCGTCGCCCAGACCGAAACCGTTGCCGATGAGTGGCGAGACGCGCGGTTCGACCGATTCGGGCAGGCCGATCCAGAAGTCGAGACCGAGCGGACCCGCGATCTCGTCGCGAAAGTAGGTGCCGACGGTGCGGCCGGTGACGCGCCGCACGACCTCACCGACGAGGTAGCCGTAGGTGAGCGCGTGGTAGCCGTGCGCGGTCCCGGGTTCCCATACGGGAGCCTGGCGCTCGAGCGCATGGATCATCGGGTCCCACGCGAGCGCCTCCTCCATGGTGAGCGGTTCGTCCACCCACGCGAGCCCGGCTCGATGCGAGAGCAGGTAGTCGACCGGGATGCTCTCCTTGCCGGATTGCGCGAACTCGGGCCAGTAGTCGGCGACCGGCGCGTCGACATCGAGCCGGCCTTCCTGGCCGAGCTGGTTCGCGCACACTGCCGTCGCGCCCTTGGTGGTCGAGAACACCACGACGACGGTGTCCTCGGCCCACGGCTGCCCGGTCTCCTCGTCCGCGAGGCCGCCCCACAGGTCGACGACCTTCTCGCCGCGGTGGTACGCCGCGAACGCGGAACCCACCTCCAGCCCGTCCGCGAAGTTCTTCTCGAACCGGTCGCGTACGCCTTCGAAACCTGGTGCGGTCCAGCCGTCAATCGTCATGGTCGACTTCCTACCTCACCCGCACTACGAGCGCACCCCGGGGTCGGCCAGCCGGGCCAGCAGGAACGGCAGCTGGCGATCACGGAGCTGGAGTGACCACGAGCTCCACTGGTGTGCGCCGTCCACCTCGTCGTACCGCACCACCGCCGTCCGGCCCGGGTCGGCGTGCAGCGCGGCGACGAACGCGCGGTTGGCGGCGAGGAACGCCTGATCGACGACCTGCGTCGCGCACAGCGCGGCAGGGTCCGGGTTCGTGCACCGCGACGCGACGTCGAGGATGAGGTCGGTGTGGGCGAGCCGGTGGACGAGGGCGAGCGGATGGTTGGCCCGGTAGTACGCGCCGGCAACCGGTCCGAGACCGAACAGCGTCAGCCCGTCGAGGTTGGACGACATGCCACCCGCGGCGACGAAGAGCGACGGATGCTTCGCGGCCAGGAGCATGGCGCCGAACCCGCCGTTGGAGACTCCGGTGACCGCGCGGCCGCGGCGGTCGGCGATCGTGCGGAAGTGACGATCGACGTAGGGGATCACCGAACCGGTCACGTACCGCTCGTTCTGCACGCTGCCGTCCATGCTGTCGTACCACTGCCCGTTGGTGCCGTCCGGCATCACGACGATCGCGGCCGCGTTCCGATCGTGCCGGACGAGACCGTCCATCACCTCGCGCAGGTGACCCATCGCGACGGCGTCACCGGCATCGCCGCCGCCACCGTGCAAGAGGTAGACGACCGGGTACCGCTTGCCGCTCTCGAGGTAGCCGGGCGGGAGGTAGACGCAGACGCCCGACGTGAACGCCAATCCACCGTCGGCCGTCCGGGGCCCGTCCGGCAGCACGCGCACGACGAGTGACTTCGGCGTCGCGTGCACCTTCTCGCCGCAGGCCTGCGACGGTGGCACGTATGTCGGCGAGTGATACGTGTTGCGGCCGGCCGCGCCGTTGTCGAGCCGGGCCGGGAGGTCGTCGACCGGAGCGGGAGCAGCAGCGGGACTCGATGTCGATGACGGCTGGGCGTTGGTGGCGTGATCCGAGCTCCCGGAGCTTCCGCAACCGGCGAGTGTGACGGCGAGCGCGACCGCGGCGCTCGTGACCATCACCCCCCGGAAGTGCACGGCGACGATCGTACGCACACGACGCGCAATGACGACCGCGGACGGATTTCGTGTCATCCGGCGGCTCCCCGGGAACCCGAGCGGTCAGCGCATGGTCCGGTGAGCGCTGCGGTACCTGTGGCGCTCGAATCGGCCCACGCCGGCGGGCCCAGCCAACGCTCCCGGCCGGATGCGAGACGATGGACGGATGGCGAGGTCCGAACGCGACGACGTGGAGGGGTTGCTCGCCGAGCGCGCCCGAGCGATTCGATCCGAGCTCGAGGGGCTGACCGAGGCGCCGGAAGACTTCGGCGTGATCCAGTTCGGCAAGCGCGCGGGTGACGCGACGAACGTTGCGGCCGAGCAGCTCTCGCGGGTCGGCGCGCACGAACAGCTGCAGGAGCTGCTTGCGGACATCGAGCGCGCGCAGGCCAAGCTCGCCGACGGCACGTACGGGCTCTGTGACGAGTGTGGACAGCCGATCGGCGACGCCCGCCTCGAAGCGCTGCCCTGGGCCGCCGAGTGCGTCCGGTGTCGCAGTGCGCACGAGCAGCGGCGGTAGCTCGGCTCCTGTGCCATCCTCTCGCTCATGACGCAGCGCTGGAAGGTCGGGGACGTCACCATCACGAGCGTCCTCGAAGACGAGACGTTCCACATCCCGCCCGAGCTCTTCTTCCCGGACGCGACCGCCGCAGCTGTCGCCCGCCACCCGTGGCTCGTGCCGGACTACGCGGACGAGCAGGGCAACATCGGTCTCCGGGTGCAGGCGATCGTGATCGAGCACGGCGGGCGCACCGTGCTCGTGGATCCGTGCGTCGGCAACGACAAGGTGCGGCCGATCCCGTTCTGGAACGAGATGTCGTGGCCGTTCCTCGATCGCGTCGCCGATGCCGGCTTCGACGTCACGTCGATCGACACCGTCCTGCACACCCATCTCCACGCGGACCACGTCGGTTGGGGCACTCACCTGGTCGACGGCGCGTGGGTGCCGACGTTCACGAACGCCCGGCACCTCTACACCGCCCGCGAGCTCGAGTACTGCCGCGCCGGGGACAACCCGGGAACCGCCGGGGTCTACGACGACTCGGTCGCGCCGGTGATCGCGGCCGGGCTCTCCGACATCGTCGACGAGAACGCGGACCTCGGCGACGGGATGGTGCTCGAGCCGACGACGGGCCACACGCCCGGCCACGTCTCGCTGTGGATCGAGTCCGCGGGCGAACAGGCGTTGATCACCGGCGACTTCCTGCATCACCCCGTGCAGTGCGCGGAGCCGCAATGGGCCGAGGTCGGGGACTTCGACGTCGAGCAGGCGCGGGAGACCCGTCGCCGGATGCTGGCGAAGGCTGCGGCGACCGGCGCGCTCATGCTCGGGACGCACTTCACCGGCTCCCCGGCCGGCCGGGTCGTGGCCGCGGGCGACGTCTGGCGGTTCGAGCCCGTCGCCTGAACCGGATCTCGGCGCGAGCGCGACGGCGCTAGAAGCCCGGGGGTGGTTGGTAGCCGCCACCCGCCACCTGCGCGAGCATCCCGGCGAGCTGCACCGCTTCACGGTCCCGGAGGTAGGGGGCCACCACCTGCACCCCCACCGGTAGCCCGGACTCGGTACGGCCGATCGGGGGCACCGCGGCCGGCAGGCTCACGACGCCGATCAGCCCGGCCCAGCTCACGTTGATCATGTAGGGGTGCTGCTCCCCGTTGACGTCCAGCGTCCGGGAGAAGAAGTCGCCGGACTGGTCGTGGGGAAACGCGGGGGTCGGGAGCACCGGGCACAGCAGCGCGTCGTACTGGTGGAACCACTCGGCCCAGATGGTGCGTAGCCGGGCGCGCTCCTGGTCGGCGGCCAACCACGCGAGGTGTTGGCCGGCGGTCGCTTCTGCGACCTCAGGGTCCGCGCTCACCGCGACCGCGCTCGAGATCAGGGAGATGAACACGCGTTGCTGCTCGTCGAAGTCCACGGGTGGATGCGCGTCCTCGACCTTTGCTCCCGCGTCCGCGAGCCGATCCGCGGCACGGCGGAGAATCTCCAGCTGCTCGCGGTCGATCGGCATGCTCGGCGTGTCGAACCACACACCCACGCGGTAGTCGGAGATCTCCTTCTGCCGCGGCGCGGGCAGGTCGATGCTCCATGCGACCGCGCGGTCGGCGTCCGGGCCGGCGAGCACACCGATGAGGAGGTCGAGGTCCTCGGCGCTCCGGGCGATCGGTCCGAACACGTTGATGTCCGCATCGGTCGTCCCGCCGCCGACGTGATCGAGGTAGCCGCGCTGGGAGACGACGCCGTAGCTCGGCTTGAGGCCGAACACCCCGCAGCAGTGCGACGGGACGCGCACCGAGCCGCCGATGTCCGTGCCGAGCTCGAACGAGGTGAAGCCCGCGGCGACGGCGGCCGCGGCGCCACCCGACGATCCACCGGGAACGTGCTCGAGCTGCCACGGGTTGCTCGTCGTCCCGAAGATCTCGTTGAAGGACTGGATGTCACCCGACCAGCGCGGCAGGTTCGTCTTGCCGAACACGATCGCCCCCGCCCCCTTGAGCCGGGCCACCGCCGGTGCGTCCGCGCCCGGTACGTGGTCGGTCAGCTCGATGGCTCCGCCCGTCGACCGGACGCCCGCCACCTCGATCGCGTCCTTGATCGTGATCGGCAGCCCATGCAGGGGGCCCCGCCACTCATCCCGGGCCGCTTCCGCGTCCGCACGGTCGGCCTCGGCGCGCGCCCGTTCGGCGTCGAGCGTCACGACCGCGTTGACGGGCGGGTTCAGCCGCGCGATGCGGTCCAGGTACAGCTCCAGGAGATCCCGGCTCGTGAGCTCGCGGGACCGGATCGCGGCCGCGAGCTTGGTCGCCGACCATGTCGCGACTCTGTCGTCGGGGGTCATTGCTCCTCCTCGCCGCCGGGCTCGTCATCGAGGTGTCTATCCGCTCGTCTTGTCGGCGTCACGCGCATCACCCGAGGTTCGTCTCGGACGGCACCTCGAAGTAGTCCTGGTAGCGGCGAGACCGCTCGCGCAGTGCTCCGGCGTCGAGCCCCGTTGCTTCGAACGAGTACTTGTGGCCACCGTGCTCACCCTGCCCGTGGTCGGCCAGGAAGCTCCGCATCCGCGCTTCGCTCCCGGCGCTGAGCTCGAGGCCCAACCGGTCGTAGACGCGACCGATCGTCGTGAACGGATCGGCCATGAACGCGTCGAAGTGGACGTCCACGATCTGATCGGGTCGCACCGTCCCGTCCTCGCGCGCGGTGACGGACCGATCCAGGCCTTCCAGGATGTACTCGGCCCACTCGCCGGCGATCTCCGGCAGCTTCGGATCGTCACTGGCCATGCTGCGGAGCAGCTGCTGGAGCGACGACACCGACGCGATGATGCGCAAGGGATCCCGGTGCGTCTGCACGAGGAGCGCGTCGGGATACTCGCTGAGCAGCGCGCCGAGGCACCAGATGTGGGCGGGGGACTTGAGCAGCCACCGCTCCGCGGGCGCGTCTCCTTCGGGATGACGGGACTGGAGGTGCTGCAGGAACTGGCGGTGCCAGCGGTAGGCCGGCGCCATGTCGGCCTCGTACATGACCCACCGGGCGTACGACGGCACGCGGTACTGGGTCGGGAACGTCAGGCTGCGGAAGTCCGACGCGGTGATCCGGACACACTCCTGCGCGAGGCGGGCGCCCATGGGATGCATCGCACGGAAGCTGGGGATGAGCAGGTCCACGCCGGCGAGCTCGGCGTCCACCTCCGCGATCCGAGGGTCGGTCAGGTACGTCGCGGTCTCGGGCGGCGGGACGGGCCGGTCGACCTCCCAGGTGAGGGGAGCGCGATTCGCGAGATCCTGGGCCAGGATGTCGTAGAGGATCGTGGTGCCGGTGCGGGCCTGGCCGACGATGACGATCGGGGGCGTCACCGCGCCGGTGGTGAGCTCGGGGTGCTCGGTTCGCCAGCTCGTGATCGCGAGGCGGGATCCGAGCAGCGAGCGCAGCTCCGCCGCGGCGATCTCGACGCCGAGCGGGTTGAGCCGTGCTTCCTCGCGCAGCGACACGATCAGCCGCTCGAGCCCGTCCCGCCAGCTGGCCTCGCCGAAGTCGTCGAACCCGGTGGCCTGCCGGGCCTCGGCGACCAGCCGGTCGGCGTCGAGTGGCGTGTCGCTCATGAAGGTTCCTCCCGGACCGCCGCTCGTGGACGGTCGGGGTCTTCATACCACCGCCCGATCGCGGCGCACCCGGGCGGGCCGCGGCGTACCGGCGCGATGATCGGGGCCGACGGGAGGAGCCGCGCATGCTGGAGTCCGCCGAGCTGGTGGCGTTCGTGCCGACGCGTGACGTGCCCCGGGCCCGTGCCTTCTACGAGAACGTGCTCGGCCTCACGTTGGTCCGCGACGAAGGATTCGCCTTGGTGTTCGACGCCCAGGGCACGACGCTGCCACGCAGGTCGCCGAGGTCGCGCTCGCGCCGTACACCTCGCTCGGTTGGTCCGTCCCGGACATCGGGGCCGCGGTCGGCGCGCTCGTCGAGCACGGGGTTCAGCCCGACCGCTACGACGGGATCGAGCAGGACGAGCAGGGGATCTGGACCGCGCCGGGTGGAGATCGCGTGGCGTGGTTCAAGGATCCCGACGGCAACACGCTTTCGGTGACGCAGCCCGCCGGCTAGGAGATCTTCAGGAGACCGGAGATCTTCAGGAGACCGGGACCTGAGCCCACCAGCCGACCAGCGACGCGGCTGCGCTCAGGTAGAGGCGCCGGTGCGCGCGGTCGTCGTCGGCGGCGTCGAGGCACGCGAGCGTGTACTTCACGAGGTGCGCGTCATGCTGGATCGACGCCCGCGTCGCGAGCTCGCCGACGAGCTCGGGGAACGCCGCTTCGGGCAGGTGCCACGCGGCCGCGGCCGCGACCGCCGGCGGGCCGCTCAGGGCCTCGGCCAACGGCAGGCCCGGGTCGGCGGGGGCGAACTCGGTGACCAGCGGGTTGCGGGCCAGAGCGCTGCGAAAGCCGACGACGAACGTCGCGGCGACCGCCAGTGCGGTGTTCGGGTCGACCGACGCGGGCGCGAGGGCGAGCACGGCCTGCGGCATGGTCAGGCAGTGGCTCCAGCCGTACGGCGCGTGGTCGCCCGGCTCCAGCAGCATCGACCAAGCGGCCGCGCGCAGCACCACCCGGAACTGGTCCCGGTCGGGCGTGCCGCCGATCACGCCCCGCAGCTGCCGGGCCGCGATCCCGTCCACGGTGCCGGGAGCCGAGTCCACCCGCGACATGAGCGGGTAGATGAACGGAGTGTCGCCGAGATCCGCGTGGCCCAGAGGAGTCGCCGCGATGGCGTCGAACACGTCGGCGCCGGATGCCGATGACGTCGCCGCGCGGGAGTCGCGCGAGCTCTCGAACCACTTGAGCCGCCAACCGGGTGCCCGGCCGAGCTCGCGGGCCAACCCGCGCAGCAGCTCGCCGCTCACCTCGCCGCGAGGCGCGACCCTCGGCAGGTGGTAGAGGAAGATCGGCGCGTGCGCCGCCGCCGCGAGACGCTTGACCACATCGGCGGACAACAAGGCAGGAAGCTCCGCCGCTGTCGTGGCCCGGCCGATCCACCGGGCGATCGCATCGATGTCGTCGAGCTCGCCGCGGTCGATGGCCGCGACCAGCCGCGCCGCGGCGTCGCGCGTCGACGAGCAGTCGGTCGCGGCCGGCTCGCGTACGGGCGGCCCGAAGTCGGTGAACTCATCGGCGATCGCGCGGATCTGCCGCCGGGCATGCTCCCGGTGCGACGGTTGTACGAACGGGAGCAGGCCGGCGCGGGCGGCAAGCTCGAGCGGCGCGTGCAGCACGAAGGAGTCGGCCTGGTCCTGGCGCGGTACGGCGAGCACGTCACCCACCTCGGCGACGAGCCGGGCGTCGGATGGTTGGTCGCCCGCCGGGACGGCGGGTGCGGCGGGTGTGGACTGCGTGAAGGTCATGGAGAGCACCCTAAAACCTCAAGTTAACTTGAAGTCAAGAGGGAAATCCTCGTACGATGCGGGGAATGCACGCGGAGCCCGTCCATCCCGACCCCTCCGGCGACATCGGCATCGGCGATCTCAGTGAGCGGACCGGCGTCGCACCATCGGCCCTCCGCTTCTACGAGGCCGAAGGCCTCATTCACTCCGCCCGGTCGGCCGGTGGCCAGCGCCGGTACCACCGGGAGGTGCTGCGGCGGGTCTCGTTCATCCGCATCGCGCAGCGCGTCGGGCTGAGCCTCGACGAGATTCGCGAAGCGCTGGCGTCGCTCCCCGCATCCCGTACCCCGAGCAAGGCCGACTGGGCCCGCCTGTCGAGGTCGTGGCGTCCGATGCTCGACGAGCGCATCGCGGTGCTCGAACGCCTGCGCGACACCCTCACCGACTGCATCGGTTGCGGCTGCCTCTCCTTGCGCAGCTGCACCCTCTACAACCACGACGACGCCGCCGCCCACTTCGGACCCGGTCCCCGCTATCTCTTGGGCGACCCACCCGCCCTCTCAGGTTCCCCGCCGGCCGATCGGTAGACCGCGGCACCGGGGCGGCCGGCGGCGGCTTCTCCAGTTCCCCGCCGGCGGCGGCTTCCTCTACGCGGGGCGCGCAGTAGCGTCAGGTTCGATCCGGGGGGAACGATGACGGTCGCCGCGCAGCAGGACTTGGACGAGGTGGCAGCGGGCATCGCGCGCTGGCTCGCCGCGCGGCGCGGGATCCCGGATCTCGTGCTCACTCGGTGCGAGCGACCCGCAGACGGGCTGTCGAGCGACACGCTCATGGTCGACGCCTGCGGGACCCGTGACGCGAACGCGTACGAGGAGTCGGTGGTCGTCCGCCGCGCACCGCCCGGCCCTGGTGTGTTCCCCGACTACGACCTCGCGGGCCAGGCTCGGGTGCAGGACGCGGTGGCCGATCAGGGCGTACCCGCGCCGGCACCGGTCGAGCTCGAGACGGACCGCTCGTGGGTTGGCTCGGCGTTCATGGTGATGCCGGCGATCGCCGGTCACGTGCCCAATCAGGCACCGGCATTCGATCGTTGGATCAAGACGATGGCGCCTGACGAGCAGCGCACGTTGTCCGAAGGCTTCTTCGACGTGCTCGCGGCCATCCACCGTGTCGACTGGAAGAGCGCCGCGCTCCCGGGCGTGGTCCCGGACCGGAGCATCGACGCGGAGCTCGCCCGGTGGGCGCACTACCTCGATTGGTACGCCGGCGGCGACGTCATCGTCCCCGGGCTCGTGGCCGCGCTCGGCTGGTGCGCCGAGCACCGGCCGGCGATTGAGCCCCCGCCCACCTTGGTGTGGGGCGACGTGCGGCTGGGCAACGTGATCTTCGACGACGAGCGGCGCCCGCTTGCCGTGCTCGACTGGGAGATGACCGGGATCGGGCCGCCGGAGCACGATGTCGCGTGGTACTTCGCGCTCGACGCGGTCCAGCACGAGCTGTTCGGCCGATCGGTGCCCGGGTTCCTCGACCGCGGCGCGGCAATGGCGCGCTACCAAGCGCGGCTCGGGCGCGCCTTGGTGGATCTCGACTGGTACGAGATCCTCGCGATGGTGCGCAGCACCGCGATCATGACCCGGCTGAGCGTCCTGGCGGAGAAGGCCGGCCAACCGCCGCTGCTGCCGCTCGCGGACAACCCGTTCCTCGACATCTTGGCCCGCCGGATCGCGGAGTCGAGCCGATGACGAGCCCGGTGACCTCGCTCGACGACCTCGACATCGACCCCGGGACGCCGGGCTTCTTCCTGCGGCCGGACTACTACGAGGTCCTCACCCGGTTGCGCTCCGAGGCGCCGGTGTTCGAGTACGCGCCCGGGATCAAGGCCGTCACGCGTTACCGCGACATCCGTGACATCAGCCGCAACCCCGAGACGTTCTGCTCGGGTCGCGGCGCGCTCGTGAACGATCCGCTGCGGCAGGGCGGGGCCATCGCCGGCTCGATCCTGCACATGGACCCGCCGGAGCACGGTGCCTGGCGCCGCACGCTCAACCGCGAGTTCACCGCGCGCGCGGTCGAGCGCATGGAGCACGAGATCCGGGCGCTCGCGATTCACCTGCTCGAGGCGATCCCGGCGGGTGAGGTGGTGGACCTCGTCGACGTGCTCGCCGCGCCGTTGCCGGTGCTCGTGATCTGCGACCTGCTCGGCGTACCCGACGCGAGCCGGGGCGACTTCCGGCGGTGGTCGGACGCCACCATCCTGGCGTCGGACGGGCGTGCGGCACTCCCTCCGGAATCTCTCCAGGACGTCATGGAGCTCGTTGCCTTCCTCGAGCAGCTGGCCCGCGACAAGGCGGCCGAACCGGCAGACGATGTCGTGTCGCTGCTCGTCGGGGCCTCGGTCGACGGTCGCCGCCTCACGGCCGCCGAGCTGGTGACGTTCAACATGTCACTGCTCGTCGCAGGGAATGAGACGACGCGCCACCTCATCTCCGGCGGGATGATGGCGCTGGCCGAGCATCCCGACCAGCGTGCCGCACTCGCGGAGGATCCGAGCCTCATCCCACTCGCGGTCGAGGAGTGCCTGCGCTGGGTCACCCCGATCCAACAGTTCGCCCGCACGGCGACCCGCGACGCGACCGTCGGTGACGTCAACGTGGCCGAGGACGACTACCTCGTGATGCTGTACGCGTCGGGCAACCGGGACGAGGCGGCGTTCGGGCCGACCGCGGACCGCTTCCAGGCGACGCGCCCGGTCGAGGTGCCCAACCTCGCGTTCGGCTTCGGCGAGCATCTGTGCCTCGGCGCCGCGCTCGCCCGGCTCGAAGCGCGTGTCGTGTTCGAAGAGCTCGTCGCGCGCTTCCCTCACTACGAGATCGCAGGAGAGGCCGAGTGGTTGCCGTCGAGCCTCGTGCGGGGCCCGGACTCGGTGCCGATCGTCTTCCGGTAGGACCCGCTACTGGCCGGGGCCGGTCTCGGTGAGCCCGATGTCGGGGTGGGCACCGGTGACGATGCTCTGCAGGTCCCCGAAGCCGACGCCGCCCGCGGCCGGATCGTCGACCCGCACGACGGTCTGGCGGTGCTGGCGGACGCGCCCGAGCACGTCGTCCGCGGTGCAGTCGGCGAGGTACTCGCCCTCGACGTGCAGCCGGCCGCGCCACTGGCCGTGAAACGCGCCGTCGAAGCCGCCGTACAGCCCGGTCGCGAGGTGGAACCCGGTGTCGGACACCGGCTGGAGGCGGAACACGCGCTCGGACCCGTCGGGCATCGTGCACGTGATCTCACCCCCGAGGAACCGCCGCGTGCGGTCGTCGAAGCGGAGATCGGGGCGCGCGGCGGCGAACGGCACCCTGCGGCCGTCGGCATGCTCGATCCCACCTTCGAACGTCACCCGGCTCCAGTCGCCGAACGCGAACCGCTGGAAGTAGAAGTGCAGGCCGTACTGCGTCCCGTCCGCCCGCTCGCAGAAGACGGGGAACCAGAGGACGTACGCCGACGTGCCTTCCGGCTGCGTGACCGGCGCAATGTCCGGGAGCGGCGCGCCCACCTGGTAGCGGACGCCCCAGGAATGGTCGCGGGTCGAGACCCAGGACCTCTCGTCGAGCTCGGTGCGCTGCCCGTCGATCTCCACCCAGCCGCGCGCCGTGCCGCCCTGGTGGTAGCGGACGATGTCGGCGTCGATCCGGAAACGGTCGCGACTCACGTGGACCTCGCGGCTCTCCACCGATGGCGGCACGGGACTCGAGAGGTGCCACTCGAACGCGATGGGGAGCACATCGTTGGGTTCGAGGGCGAAGCGGATCTCGCGCAGCGGCGTGACCACCTCGTAGTGGACGGGACCGACGGAGGTGGTCTCGGGATCGGGAGCGAGCTGGCGATTGGCCCGTACCGTCCATTGCTCGACGCCGCGTGAGATGCCGGCGTAGGCGTCCATGACGTTGCGGTTCGTGTACTTGCCGAGGCCGAGCGAGAGCTGCAGCGAACCGTCCTTCGCCGCGGCCATCGCGCAGATCTTCTCGGTCCAGCTGCGATCGCTCTCGCCGACCCGGGCGAAGGTGTCGACGATCTGGTGTGAGAGCTGCTCGTCGGACGGGAGGAGCGGTCCCGGCGGTTGTGCCACGCGCGGGACGTTAGACGAGGCCCTCGCTCACGTATGAAGGCCGGGCTCGTGGGAGCCCGGCCCCCATCCGCGCCTCGCCGCCGGAGTGCGCTGGACCAATCGCGGGCCCGGCATTCGCACTCCGGGGATCCTCAGAGAGAAGTCAGCTCTGGTTCGCCTTCTGCTCGGCCTCGTGCACTGCCGCCTCGGCGCGGGCCTTGTCCGCCTCCGCTTCCTTGGCCGCGACCTCGCGCTGCGAGTCGGCCTTGTCCTGCTGGGCCTGACCCTCGCGCTGGAGGTCGTCGCGTCCGGTCACGGCACCGGCCACTTCCTTCACCTTGCCCTTGACGCCTTCAACAGCACCCTTGATGCCGGCCTCGGGACCGGTGTCCTTGTCAGTCATCTGGATCTCCTTCGATCGTGTACGCGTCGAGCGGGCGCTCGACCCGCTCGTAGGCTTCGGGTCGTACCCGGATCTGCCGAGGCGGAACCGGGTTGTGACATGGGTCCCAGGGGTACTGTGACCGCTCCTCGTCCGGTGGAGGTCGCATGGGCTACCTGCTCCCCGATGCTCCGCTGCTCTCGCTCGATGAGTACGTGCGAGAGCGCGACGGCGGCGCGGGGATCGAAGCCGCACGGGCGCTCGCGGCCGACGGCACGATCGCGGAGATCGCGGCAGCCGGCCTGCGCGGTCGCGGTGGTGCCGGGTTTCCCGCGGGGCGCAAGTGGGAGTCGATCCGCGCCGGTGGCCCGGACGTGGGGGACCGCTACGTCGTCGCGAACGGTGCCGAGGGTGAGCCGGGCTCGTTCAAGGACCGTGCGTTGATGGCGCGCAACCCGTACCAGGTGCTCGAGGGCCTCCAGATCGCCGCGGAGACGATCGGTGCGGTCCACGCGTTCGTGGGCGTGAAGCGATCCTTCCAGCCGCAGATCGAGGCGCTCGGGCGCGCCGCGCGCGAGATGACCGAGCGAGGACTGCTGGGGTCGATCCCGGTCAGCATCGTCACCGGGCCCGAGGAGTATCTGTTCGGCGAGGAGACCGGGCTCCTCGAGGTGGTGGAGGGAAACGACCCCTTGCCCCGTGAGCTCCCGCCCTATCTCATCGGTCTCTTCTCCAGCACGCCGCCCGTCGGCTGGTCGGCCGGGGCCTCGGTGAACGAGGAGATACCGGGCAGCAACCCGACGCTCGTCACCAACGTCGAGACGCTGGCCAACGTCGCGCCGATCCTGGCCAAAGGGGCCACGTGGCACCGGTCCCTCGGGACCACGGAATCGCCCGGAGTGGTGATCGCCACCGTCGTGGGCGACGTCCGGCACCCGGGGTTCGCCGAGGTCGAGCTCGGGACCCCGCTCTCGGAGGTGATCGCCGGGATCGGGGGCGGGCCGCACCCGGGCCGCCGGCTCAAAGCCGTCCTGTCGGGGGTGGCGAACCCGGTCCTCACCGCGGCCGAGATCGAGACGCCGGTCGCGTACGAGAGCATGGCGGCCGCGGGCTCGGGGCTCGGCGCCTGCGGGTTCATCGTCTACGACGACACCGCCGACATGGTGGGAGTCGCGCTGATGGTCAGCCGGTTCCTCTACGTCGAGTCGTGCGGTCAGTGCCCGGCGTGCAAGTTCGGCACCGGTGAGGTCACCGCGTACCTCGAGCACCTCGCCGAGGGAATCGGGACCGAGCGCGACATCGAGCTCATCGGCGCCCGGCTCGCGACGGTCACCGATGCGAACCGCTGCTACCTCGGGACCCAGGAGCAAATCGTCATCGCCAGCCTCCTCCGCGCGTTCCCCGAGGACTTCGTCGGCCATCTCGAGAGCCGCGACCCGACGCCGGGCGTCCCGGTGCCGAAGCTCGTCGACCTCGCAGACGGCGTCGCGGTGTACGACGCGCGCCAGGCGCGCAAACGTCCCGACTGGACCTACACCAACAGCTGATCACTTCGCTCTCCGTTCGTCGATCGCGGGAGCGTGCTGGTAGATTGACTGGTTCCTCGGGCGGGGTGCACCAGTCGGGCAGGCAACAGTCTCCAGGCAGGCAACATCGTGAGTAGAACCGTCAATTCAGAAAGGCACGGCGTCGCCATGTCAGGAGCCAGGCGGGCCGCGCTGTCGGTCGGCACGGATGTCGAGGTCCTCAACTCCTTCTGCGCGGCGTGGAGCAGCGGCTTCGAGGTCGCCGAGGCGACCGCGCGGGGTTATCTGGTCCGCCGGGTCTCGGACCGCTACGTGCTTCCGGTCGAGTTCGTGGCCCACGAGGTCCGCGCCTGTTAGCCGACGCACTCCCGCGGCCGGACGCTCGACGTGAAGTGATTGGGCGGCCGAGGGCGGTTTCGTCACCTCTTGCAGAGTTCTTGCCCTTCGTAGGAGCGCGTCTTACCTCGGATGGCGAGAGTGAGCAGCGTTCCGAACCGCTCGGGACGTGGACAGAGGAGACCAGTCATGCGCAAGAAGATCGCCGCCGCCGCCATGGGCGCAGCACTCCTGGCCGGAGGTGGGGCCGGTGCACTGCTCATGGCCCCGACCATCGCCACGGCCGCCGATTCGAGCTCGGCGACGAGCACTCAGACCGCGAGCGCCGCGGCCCGGCCCGCGGCCCAGCGCGGGAAGTGGGTGACCGACGCGCTGAAGAAGCTCGTGGATGCCGGCACCATCAACCAGTCGCAGGCCGACGCCGTGGCCCGAGCGCTCGAAGCGGCTCGACCGGCCGGGGACGGGATGTCCGGACGGCGCGGTCCCGGTCCGGGCCTCGCGACGGTTGCGACGGCGCTCGGGATCAGCGAGTCGGATCTCGGCACCGCACTCCGGTCCGGTAAGACGATCGCCGACGTGGCCAAGGCCAACGGCGTCGACGTGGCGAAGGTCGTGCGGGTGATCGCCGACGAGATGAACAGCCACCTCGCGGACGCGGTCACCGCCGGCCATCTCACGCAGGCGCAAGCCGATGAGATGAAGACGCACACGACCGAACGCGCCACCGCCCTCGTCAACGGCGAGCGGCCCGAGCGTGGCGGTCCGGGTGGTCCCGGAGGTTTCGGTGGACCGCCCCCGGGCGCGCCGGGGTCAGGTGCGAGCGGTTCGTCCCCCGGCGGACCGTCCACCTGACCCACCCCGACGCGCGCCCTGAGCCGGCGCCGGCACTGTCCAATCCCCCGGGACAGCGCCGGCGCTGCTGCTCGTTCGGGCGCGGTCGTTGACGTAGCGTCGCCCGCGTGGGCCGGAGGCGACGGAGAGCATGAGCCGGTCGGTCGTCGCGCCGATGCCGCCGATCGCCGGCTTCTCGTTGCCATGGGACGACGCCGGCGCGCCCGACCCGGTGGCCGCGCTCGCCGCGGCCCGAGCTGGTCTCGGTGACACGTTCGTCGTCGACTCCGGGCGCGACCGCTTCCTGTTCGTGTTCTCGCCGGACGCGCTCCGGGACTTCTACGCGTTGCCGGAGCACGTTGCGAGCAAAGGGCTCGCCGACTACCGCATGCTCGTACGCAAGCTCCCGCGTGAGCTGTTCACCGATCGGCGCACGTTCGCCCACGATCTCTTCGGGGCCCAGGAGGTGGAGGGATACCTCGGCCATCTCGACGTCGCGATCACGCGCCAGCTCGACGAGCTCGGCGACGACGGTTCCTTCGACGTCTTCGGTCTGGCACGGCGGCTCGGCCACCGGCTCTCGCTCGGCTGCTGGATGGGAGACGACGCGGCAGCGCCTCCGATGCTCGACCGTCTGATCGCGGACTTCGAGCAGCTCGACGGCGCGGAGGCCTTCGTGCACCCCGAGCGTGTCGCCGGCTCCGGTGCGGACCGGGGCGCGGAACGCGCGGCCCTTGCCCGCGTCGAGCAGGAAGTCGGCGCCCGGCTCGCCGCGGGCGCAGCCGGCGACGGCTTCCTCGCCGAGATCGCACGTCGTTGGGAGGGCATGGACGATCCGGCCCGGACCGAGGGGGTGGCCGGCGATGTCGTGCTCCTGCACGTCGCGACGATGACGAACCTGTTCGCCGCGCTCGGCTGGACCATCGCGCTCCTGCTCCTGCACCCGGAGGTGAGGCGCCGATTGGCAGACGACGACGGCTCGCTCCTCGAACCCTGCGTGCTCGAGTCGATCCGTCTCGGCCAGCGCTCGATCATGATGCGTACCGTCCTCGAGCCTTGTGCGCTCCGCGACGGCGCCACCACCTACGAGGTCGAGCGCGGGATCGTGATCGCGACGATGGTGCCGTTGACCAACACGACCGCGATGCCGGGGCTCGAGCGCTTCGATCCCGACCGATGGGCCGGCCACCGTCTCCGGAACGAGAGCGCGCTGCCCGCCCGCGAGAGCGTCACCACGTTCGGCCATGGATCCCACCGGTGTCCGGCGCAGCGGTTCTCGCTCTCGGCGATCGGACGCGCCGTGCGCCGGCTCTTCGACGACTACGAGCTGGAGCCGAGCTTCGACGCCGTGCGACCGCTCCCGCTCCAGATCGGCGGGATGGCGCGCGCGGCCGATCCCTGCCCGGTCGCGTACCGGCGGCGCTGACCCGAGCAGGCACGTTCGGGAGGATGCGCACCGGTATCGTGGCGTCACCATGACTCACGGCGGGGGGGCCGACGGCCCGGTCGACACCGAGGTCGCGGCGGCGGACGCACCACCGGAGGCGCCGACCGGAAAGAAGCCGGGCCTCGAGCACCGCGTGGCGACGTTCCGCGGGCGGGCGTTCGGGCCGGCATCGGAGCTGCCGTACCGGCGCCGCACGAGCGACCGGATCCGCGTCGTCGTGGCGATCGTGCTCATGGCGCTCGCCATCGCGCACCAGGACGGCGTGAACACCAGTGAGCACGCGTTGTTCGATTTCTTCAATGGCCTCCCGGATGCGCTGGCTCCGGTCTTCGAGTTCCTGTACCGGTTCGGTGCGCTGTGGGCGCTCGGTCTGGTCGTGGTCGCCGCGCTCGTCGCCCGGCGCTGGCGGTTGGCGCGTGACATGGCGATCGCGGGACTGGTCGCGTGGTTCAGCGCGCGGCTCATCGGCCTGATCGTGGTCGGGAGCTCGAGCGTGATGGACGGCATCAACTACGCCAGCCGCTTCGACGAGACACCGTCGTTCCCCGTCGTGCGGCTCGCGGTCATCGTCGCGGTCATCGCCGTGGCGTCGCCGTATCTCACGCGTCCGACGCGCCGGATCGGCCAGCTGCTGATCCTGACGCTGGCGGTTGCCGCGCTGTACCTCGGTACGGGGCTCCCGGACGCCGCGTTCGCGGCCGTGGTTCTGGGCTGGGGTCTCGCCGCGTTGGTGCACCTGATCTTCGGCTCACCCGGCGGGCGCCCGACCACCGCCCAGGTGGCCGCCGCGCTCCACGAGCTCACCGGCTTGGAGGAACCGGTCGCCCTGGCGCCGAAGCAGCCGCCGAACGGCACGATGATGACGTCCGAGAGCAGCGACGGGCCCTTGTGGATCCGGGTGCTGGGCCGCGACGAAGCCGATGCGCAGCTCCTGGCCAAGGTGGCGCGGTCCGTCCTGTACAAGGACGCGGGCCCCAGCCTGCACCTCACCCGCTTGAGCGAGGTCGAGCACGAGGCGTACGTGACGCTGCTGGCCGAGCGGGCCGACGTGCGTGTGCCGCCGGTCGTGGTCGCGGGTGTGGCGGGCCCGAACGCCGCGCTCCTCGTCATTCGGCCGATCGAGGGCCGGCGCCTGCAGGACGCGGACGCCGACACGGTGTCCGATGCCCTGCTGGACGAGCTGTGGTCGCAGGTACGGCGTCTGCAAGACGCGCGGGTCGCGCACGGAGAGCTGAACACGCGTCACGTCGTGCTCGCGCACGACGGTCCGGCGATCGTCGGCTTCGAGCGCGCCGCGGGCTCGGCGACGGACACCCAGCGGGCGGCCGACGTCGCCGAGCTGCTGGTGAGCACCGCGGACCTCGTCGGCAACGACCGGGCGATTGCCGCGGCGGTTCGTGGGCTTGATGCTCCCGCAGTGATCGACGCGCTCCCGCTCATGCAACCGGCCGCGCTGAGCCACGATCTCCGAGCCGCGAAGCGCAAGGAACGCAAGGCTCGAAGCAAGCAGATCGAAGCACTGCGCGAGGCGACGGCCTCCGCCACCGGCACCGAGGCCCCGCCGCTCCAGCAGCTGTACCGGGTGAGCGGCACGAACCTGATGATGGCGATCGGGACGCTGATCGCCATCGGGGCCCTGCTGTCGCAGGTCGGCGACCCTCAGACGTTCTACGAGACGATCAAGAACGCCGACTGGGCGTGGCTGGCGCTGGCGATGTTCATCTCGCTGCTCACGAATTTCGCGACCGCGGTGGCGCTCATGGGGACGGTGCCGATCATCCTGCCGCTGGTCCGCACCGCGGAGCTGCAGCTGTCGATGTCGTTCTCGAACCTGGCGGTTCCGGCGGTGGGCGGCATGGCGGCGCAGATCCGCTTCCTCCAGCGCCAAGGGGTGGACCTGGCGTCGGCGGTGGCGTCCGGGGGCCTGCTGATCAACGTGGGCAACATCGTGGCCCAGGTGATCCTGCTCGTCGTGGCCATCGCGCTCTCGCCTACGACGCTCCATACCGGGAAGATCCCCACGGACTCGATCGTGGAGGTGATCCTGATCGCGCTGGTGGTCGTCGTGATCGGTGCGAGCGTCGTCTTCGGGGTCCCGAAGGTCCGCAACCTCGTGATGCCGTCGATCAAGAACGCGTCGGCCACGATGTGGGCTGCGGTGCGATCGCCGCGACGCGTCGCGCAGCTGCTCGGCGGGAACATGATCAACGCGCTGATGTACGCCGCGGTGATGTCCGCGTGCATCGAGGCGTTCGGTGGGTCGATCAACTACTGGACGCTGCTCTCGATCAACATCTTCGTCTCGACGATCGCGTCGTTGGTCCCGATCCCCGGTGGTGGCACCGCGGTGTCGTCGGTCGGCATGTCCGGGGCGCTGGTCGCCGCCGGGATCTCGAGCGAGATCGCGGTGGCCGCGGTGCTCGCGAACCAGCTCGTGGCCAACTTCATCCCCGCGGTCCCCGGCTGGTGGGCCACCAACGACCTCCTCCACGACGACTACCTCTAACCCCCCCCCCCCGTTTTGGCGTCAGTAGGGCACCTCTGCGGGTCCCTACTGACGCCAA